>NZ_CP089588.1:622439-933658 GCF_021249345.1 Halobacterium wangiae
CCGCGAGCGGCCCTGGATGTACGTGAAGTCGTCCTCGATGTCGTGTTCCTTGAGCGTGTCGTAGAGCCACGCGCTCCCGCTGCCGGAGACGAACGTGCCGCCGAACGACAGCGTGACGAACGTGAACGTGAACCCGACGAAGTCGGTGGCGACGAGGTAGCTGGCGTTCGAGATGAGCATGATGAACGCACCGACGGCGAGGCTGTTCCGCCGGCCGATGCGGTCGCCGACGTAGCCGGTCGGCACCTCGGAGGTGACGACGACGACGGACTGGATGCTGGCGATGAGCCCGATCTGTGCGAGGCTCAGCCCGTTGAACAGGAGGAACAGCGTGTACACGGGGTAGTGGAAGCCGGGACGGGCGGTCGCTCTGTAGAGGTAGTAACGGAGGATGACCTGCGATTCGGAGAGACGGGGCATCGGGGGGTCGTTCGACAATTCTCACGAACCGACAAGAAACCATCGTGAGAGTGCGTCACATCCACAGGGCCCGCGAACCGAAATCACGCCTCAGCAGCTCTCGACCGTCGTCGCGCTCGAACAGCGCCTGGAAGCCAGTGAAGAGAATTACAGTATAGAAAGTGATACGTGTGGTCTCGCAGCTGCTGCAGACGACGACGAGCGTTTAACTGGCTTGTCGTCGAAGAGCCGGTCGTGTTCGACAGCTCGAACCCCCTCCCCATCGTCGGCCTCCTGTTCGCCGTCGTCGGCGTCGTCGGCTACGTCGTGTTCGGCTGGCGGTTCGGCGGCGACAGTAGTGCCGTCGCGAACGCGCTCGCGCTCGTCGCCGTCGCAATCGCCGTGAGCGTGACCGTGTGGCGGCGCCGGCGGTAGCAGGTCGACGCCCTAGGGACGTACGCACTGACTATCGCGGCACTGCGACCCGCCGTAGGCAGTGCCAGTCGTCTCCCGAGCGCCGCCAGCGGCTGTCGTCCGGGAAGTACGTTCCCAATAACAAATCCTCGCGCTAGCCACCGAATCTGTATGGCCGGGACCAGACTGTCGGCGCTCGACTGGGTGTGTTTTGCGCTGCTCATCATCGGGGCGCTCAACTGGGGCGTCATCGGTATCGCGGACGTCAACGTCGTCGAGCTGGGGCTCGAGCCGGTGTTCCAGCCGGATGCGGCCGAGGTGATCGCGCGGGTCATCTACGCGATCGTCGGCCTCGCCGGTCTCTACTTCTTCTACCCGCTGTTCCGCGTCTTCAGGCAGTCGCGTAGGACCTGACCCGGTTCGCGCCGGCACCCGCCAACGTGGACGAGCGACTGGACTCACTCCGGGCACATCACGCGGCGCTCAGCGGTGCGAGTCAGTAGAGAAGTGCGCTGGCGGGGATTTGAACGAGGACCAGACGTTCCGGGCATGTGGCCTCGCTCCGTTCGGCCATTCCGGGACTGCGACTGGTTGGTTCAAATCCCAACGCACACACCTGCAACGACGCGAGAGACACGGAGGTCTCTCGCGGTCGTGGGTTAGTAGAAGTGCGCTGGCGGGGATTTGAACCCCGGTTGTGACCATGGCAAGGTCACGTGATACCACTACACTACCAGCGCGCCTGCGTCCTTCGCATCCAAACAATCGGCAGGGTTGTATATAAATCCACTCTTTGCAGACGAGTGTGCGAGTCGGGAACAACCGTAGACGACGGCGCCGTCGAGTCGGATCGGACGGCCCCGACGACCCGAATCGGGGACGGCCAGCAAGCCACCGAGACTGACAACAACTCGCACACGAATCGGCCGATAACTGGGGTGTGAGACCGCCACAGGGCGGCATCGGAAACGCCACCCTTTTAACGGAGAGGTCAATATCTAACCTACAGTCTCGTGACGAGACACGGACGCGACACGGCATGACACTCAGCGTACTCGTGCCGTCGTCCCTCGTCCGGGAAGCCGAGGACAAACGCGAGGCAACTCGCAAACTCGGTTACGTCGCCCGCGCGGCGGCGGTGTTCCGGGCTGACCGCCTCGTCGTCTTCCCCGACGAAGACGGCGAGCGGAAGTGGGGCGGCGGGTTCGTCGAAACGGTGTTGCGGTACGCCGCGACGCCACCGTACCTCCGAAAGGAGGCCTTCGACACGCGCGACGAACTGGAGTACGTCGGTGTCCTGCCGCCGCTCCGTCTCTCGTCATGGACCGGCTCAGACTCGAGCGGGTCTGGGTCGTTACGACAGGGAATCGTGACCCAGGTCGGATCTGAAGGGCGCGTTCGGGTCAATTGCGGCATGCAACACCCGATCTCCCTCCACCAGCCTCCCGGTATGGAGCTGTCGGAGGGGGAGCGCGTGACCATCAGGGTCTCTTCGCGACGACCGGTCCGTGCCAAGATCGTCGACGAACCCCTCCCGGGGTTCACGGTCGAACGCACGGCCCTCGGTGACGCACTCGACCGACCCGACGCGGGCGTTCGCATCGCCACCTCCCGCCACGGGACGCCGCTTTCGGCGGCATCCCTCGGGGGGTACGTCGAACGCATCGCCCGGGACGGAATGACCGTCGCCTTCGGTGCACCCGGACGTGGGCTCCCGCCCATGCTCGGACTCACCGAGGACGAGGTCAGCGAGGCCGTCGCCGACCCAACTGCCGACGCACCCGCGCGATTCGACGCCTGGCTCAACACCATCCCGTCGCAGGGGAGCGAGGTCGTGCGAACGGAAGAAGCTCTGTTCGCCTCCCTCGGCTGCCTGACGCTCACGGAGTGATACGATGCCACAGCCAAACAGACCACGCAAAGGCTCGATGGGGTTCAGTCCCCGCAAGCGCGCGGAGAGTGAGGTACCGCGCTTCAACTCGTGGCCCGCAGACGACGGGCAGGTAGGCCTCCAGGGGTTCGCCGGCTACAAGGCCGGCATGACCCACGTCGTCCTCGTCGACGACAAGGCCAACTCGCCCAGTGAGGGTATGGAAACGTCCGTGCCCGTCACCGTCGTCGAGACGCCCCCGATGCGAGCGGCCGCCGTTCGCATCTACGAAGACACGCCGTACGGCAAGAAGCCGCTCACGGAAGTCTGGGCAGACGACGTCCACGAGGACCTCGACCGCGCGCTCTCCGTCCCGCAGTCGGGCGGAGACACAGACGAACTGACCGAGACGCTCGAGAACGAAGACGTCGCGGACATCCGTGTCATCACGCACACGGTTCCCGGCGAACTCTCGAGCATCCCGAAGAAAACACCCGACATCATGGAGACGCGCGTCGGCGGTGGCTCCCTCCAGGAGCGTGCCGACTTCGCGGCCGAACTGCTCGAGGACGGCGGCGTCCACGAGTTCGGCGACGTCTTCCGTGCCGGCGAGTTCACGGACATCGCCGGCGTCACGAAGGGCAAGGGGACGCAGGGCCCCGTCAAGCGCTGGGGCGTGCAGAAGCGGAAAGGTAAGCACGCTCGCCAGGGCTGGCGGCGCCGCATCGGTAACCTCGGCCCGTGGAACCCGAGCCGCGTTCGCTCGACGGTTCCGCAGCTCGGACAGACCGGCTACCACCAGCGCACCGAACTCAACAAGCGCCTCATCGACTTCGGTGAGGGCGACGACGTGAACGCCGCCGGCGGCTTCCCGAACTACGGCGAAGTCGACGGCCCGTACACGCTCGTGAAGGGGTCGGTGCCCGGTCCAGACAAGCGCCTGGTGCGTTTCCGTCCGGCCGTCCGGCCGAGCGAATCGCCGCGCCTCGACCCCGAGGTGCGCTACGTCAGCACCGCATCTAACCAAGGATAACCATGCAGGCAACTGTACGCGACCTGAACGGCGACGACGCAGGCACGCTCGACCTGCCGGACGTGTTCACCGAACCCGTCCGCGCAGACCTGATCAAGCGTGCCGTCCTCGCCGCGCAGGCCAACCGAACACAGGAGACAGGCGCCGACGAGTACGCGGGCATGCGCACCTCCGCCGAGTCCCAGGGTAGCGGCCGCGGTATGGCCCACGTCCCCCGGACGAACGGCCGCGGGGCGCGCGTCCCGCAGACCGTCGGCGGTCGGAAAGCGCACCCGCCGAAAGCCGAGAAGGACCACTCCCTCGACCTCAACGACAAGGAGCGGAAGTCCGCCACCCGGAGCGCCATCGCGGCGACCACGGACGGCGAACTGGTCGCCGAGCGCGGCCACCGCTTCGACGAGGACACCGAACTCCCGCTCGTCGTGAGCGACGAGTTCGAGGACCTCGTGAAGACGAAGGAGGTCGTGGAGTTCCTCGAGGCAGTCGGCGTCCACGCGGACGTCGAGCGCGCGGACGAGGGCAAGCAGGTTCGCGCCGGGCAGGGGAAGCTCCGCGGTCGCAAGTACCGCGAACCGAGCTCCCTGCTCGTCGTCACCTCCAGCGAGACCGGTCCGTCGAAGGCCGCCCGCAACCTCGCGGGCGTCGACGTGGCGACCGGCCGAGAGGTGAACACCGAGGACCTCGCGCCCGGGACGGACCCGGGCCGACTGACCCTCTGGACCGAGAGCGCAGTCGAGGAGGTGGCCGACCGATGAGCGGCATCATCGACTACCCCCTCGTCACCGAGAAGGCGATGGACGAGATGGACTTCGACAACAAGCTCCTCTTCATCGTCGACCTCGACGCGCACAAGCCCGAGATTCGTGACGCGATCGAAGACCAGTACGACGTGACTGTCACCAACGTGAACACGCAGGTGACGCCACAGGGCGAGAAGAAGGCCACAGTCACGCTCTCGGAGGACGACGACGCACAGGACGTCGCCTCCCGCATCGGGGTGTTCTGAACATGGGACGCAGAATTCAGGGCCAGCGACGTGGACGCGGGACGTCGACGTTCCGCGCGCCGTCGCACCGATACAAGGCAGAACTGTCGCACCGCAAGGCCGAGGACGCGGACGTGCTCGTCGGCGAGGTCGTCGACATCGAGCACGACCCCGCGCGCAGCGCGCCCGTCGCGAACGTCCAGTTCGAGGACGACGACCAGCGACTCGTCCTCGCCAGCGAGGGCACCGCAGTCGGTGACACGGTCGAGATCGGTATCTCGGCGAGCATCGAGGAGGGCAACACCCTCCCGCTCGCGGAGATCCCCGAGGGCGTGCCCGTCTGCAACGTCGAGAGCCACCCCGGCGACGGTGGCAAGTTCGCTCGCGCGAGCGGGGTCAACGCCGACCTCATCACGCACGAGCGGGACGCCGCAGTCGTCCAGCTGCCCAGCGGCGAGATCAAGCGGCTCTCTCCGGACTGCCGCGCGACCATCGGCGTCGTCGCCGGTGGCGGGCGGACGGAGAAGCCGTTCGTGAAGGCCGGGAACAAGCACCACAAGATGCGAGCGCGCGGTGGGAAGTGGCCGATCGTGCGCGGTGTGGCGATGAACGCCGTCGACCACCCGTTCGGTGGTGGCGGCCGCCAGCACCCCGGTCGACCGAAGAGTGTCTCCCGCAACGCGTCGCCCGGCCGCAAGGTCGGCGACATCGCCTCCAAGCGGACCGGCCGCGGAGGCAACGAGTAACCATGAGCACGGAATACCGAACCGGCCGCGAGGGTGAGTTCACCTACCGCGGTCACGAACTCGACGAGCTGCAGGATATGAGCCTGGAGGAAGTCGCGGAACTGCTCCCCGCACGTCAGCGGCGAACTATCACCCGTGGGCTGTCCGACCAGCACCAGAAGGTGCTCGAGGAAGCCCGCGAATCGACGGCCGAGGAGACGGCGAACGACCCGATCCGGACCCACCTGCGCGACATGCCGGTGCTGCCGGACTTCGTCGGCCTGACGTTCGCGGTCTACAGCGGACAGGAGTTCGAGCGCGTCGAGGTCCAACCCGAGATGATCGGGCACTACCTCGGCGAGTTCCAGCTGACCCGGAACTCGGTCGAACACGGGCAGGCGGGCATCGGCGCGACCCGCTCCTCGAAGTTCGTGCCGCTCAAATAAACCATGGGAATCAGCTACAGCGTGGACACCGACCCGGACGTATCCGCGAGAGCGATGCTCCGAGAACGGCCCATCAGCCTGAAGCACAGCAAAGCCATCGCCCGAGAGATCAAGGGCCGGACGGTCGCCGAGGCGCGAGAGTACCTCGACGCCGTCGTCAACGAGGAGCAGTCGGTGCCGTTCAAGCAGCACAACAGCGGCGTCGGCCACCGGAACGACATCGAGGGCTGGGACGCCGGGCGCTACCCGGAGAAGGCCTCGAAGGACTTCCTGAAGCTCCTCTCGAACGTGGCGAACAACGCCGACCAGCAGGGCTTCGACGCCGACGAGATGGTCGTCACGCACGTCGCCCCGCACAAGGTCGACGAGAGCCAGGGCCGCAAGCCCCGCGCGATGGGGAAGGCGGACCCGTGGAATACCACCCTCTGTGACGTCGAACTCGTCGTCACCGAACCCGACGCCGAGGAGGTGAGCGCGTAATGGCCGACGAGATGCAGTTCATCGAGCAGGGCCTCCAGCGCTCCCAGATCGACGAGTTCTTCGCCACCGAACTGGCTCGCGCCGGCTACGGCGGCATGGAACTCGCACCGACGCCGATGGGGATGCAGATCGTCCTGAAGGCCGAGAAGCCCGGGATGGTCATCGGCAAGGGCGGGAAGAACATCCGGAAGATCACCACCCAGCTCGAGGAGCGATTCGACCTCGAGGACCCGCAGATCGACGTACAGGAGGTCGACGAACCCGACCTCAACGCACAGATCGTCGCGGACCGCCTCGCGAACGCGCTCGAACGCGGCTGGTACTTCCGGAAGGCCGGTCACACGACCATCGACCGCATCATGGACGCCGGCGCACTCGGCGCCGAGATCGTCCTCAGCGGGAAGGTCACCGGCAACCGCGGCCGCGTCGAGAAGTTCAACCGCGGCTACATCAAGCACAACGGCGAACCCGCCGAGGAGATCGTCGACCACGGCAAAGGTGTCGCGGTGATGAAACTCGGCACCATCGGCGTGAGCGTGAAGATCATCCCGCCGAACGCGAAGCTCCCCGACGACTTCGAGATCCAGGAGGAGGCCGACATCGAGGACCTCGTCGTCGACGAAGCCGAGGCCGACGAGGAACTCGAAGACCTCCTCGAAGGCGAGGGCGAGGCCCCCGCCGACGAGGCCGAGGCCGAGGAGGCCGACGCCGCGGCGGAGGCCGACGTAGAGGCCGCCGTCGAGGAGATCGTCGAGGAGGACGTCGAGGTCGAGGAGGGCGCGTTGTCCACCTCGCCGCCGGACGCCGAGGGTGACGTCGAGGAGGAACTCGACGAACTCGCCTCCGAGGTCGAGGCCGAGGAAGAGTTCGACGACGTCGACGAGTCGGCGGAGGAGACCGCCGAGGCCCTCATCGACGAGATGGAAGCAGCGGACGACGCCGAGGCCGAGGAGGCCGAAGCGGAGACCGACGACGAGACCGAAGACGACGCGGACACCGAGGAGGGTGAGGAGTAATGGCGATTCTCCACACCCAGGAGATCCGCGACATGACGCCCGCAGAACGCGAGGCGGAACTCGAGGACATCGAGACGGAGCTGCTGAACGCCAAGGCCGTGAAGGCTGCCGGTGGCGCCCCGGAGAACCCGGGTCGCATCAGCGAACTCCGCCGGACTGTCGCCCGGATCAAGACGATCCAGCGAGAGGAAGGCGACCTCGACGAGACAGACGAGAGCTAAGATGACAGTGACACCCGAGACGCTACCGCGACACGAACTCGTCGGCCTGCACGTGCGGGTCGCCGAGTCGACCGACCCCTCGCGGGTCGGCATCGAGGGGCGCGTCGTCCGCGAGACGATGCGCACCCTAGTTATCGACACCGGGTCGAACAGCGGCGACAGCGACGCGGGTGTCAAGCAGGTTCCCAAGCGGGGAGCCAGATTCACGTTCCGACTCACAGATGAAGCTGCGGTCGCCGCCAAGGCGACCGGGACCGCGTCCAAACCTGCAGGTGGCGAGAGCCAAACCACTGGCGAGGGCGTGGCCTACGTTACGGTGGATGGGGTCGCGTTGCTCTCACGACCAGCGTTACGCTCCGAGACAGGAGTTGATTCGAAATGGCGATAGGACTGAACGTAACAGAACCGGAGGGCACGTGCACCGACGGGAACTGTCCCTTCCACGGAAGTCTTTCCGTGCGAGGACAGGTTCTCGAAGGCGAAGTGGCCTCCACAGACATGGACAAGACCATCGTCGTCGAGCGCGAATACGACGTATTCGTGCCGAAGTACGACCGCTACATGAAACGGCGGTCCCGCGTTCCGGCGCACGCGCCGGAGTGCTTCGACATCGAAGTCGGCGACACGGTCAGCATCGCAGAAACCCGACCGCTCTCGAAGACCAAGTCCCACGTGGTCGTCGAAGTCACCGGCGGAGGTGACGCCTGATGGAAGCCATCAAGGCAGACGTCACGCAGGGCCTGGAGAAGGGCTCGCTCATCACGTGCGCCGACAACACTGGCGCACGCGAGCTCAAGATCACGAGCGTGTCAGGGTACCAGGGAACGAAGAACCGCCACCCGAAGGCCGGGCTGGGCGACAAGGTCACCGTCTCGGTGACCAAGGGGACGCCGGAGATGCGCCGTCAGGTGCTCGAAGCCGTCGTCGTTCGCCAGCGCAAGGCCATCCGTCGACCGGACGGGACGCGCGTGAAGTTCGAGGACAACGCCGCGGTCATCATCGACGACCTCGGCGAGCCTCGCGGGACCGAGATCAAGGGTCCCATCTCGCGCGAAGTGGCGGAACGGTACGGTACCATCGCGAGTACCGCGACGATGATCGTATAGACAATGACCGAACAACCACACAAACAGCGAAACCGCACGGAGCGCGCGTCGCTGCACGAGCGTCACAAGCAGGTGCGGGCGCACCTCTCCGAGGACCTCCGTGAGGAGTACGGACAGCGTCGCGTCCGCGTCAACGTCGGCGACACCGTCGAAGTGATGCGTGGCGACTACGCCGGCGAGGAGGGCGAGGTCATCGACGTCGACCTCCGCGAGGCGTCGGTGTCCGTCGAGGACGTCACCGTCGAGAAGGCGGACGGCGAGGAAGTGCCTCGCACGATGGACGCGAGTAACCTCCGCGTCACCGACCTCGACCTCGAAGACGACGTGCGCGCCGAGCGACTGGAAGGTGACAACGAATGACGAACCACCAGAAGCGACTCTCGGTACCGAAGTCCTGGCCTGTCGAGCGGAAGACGGAGACGTTCACCGCGAAGGCCGGGGCCGGTCCGCACGGCGAGTCGGGCGTTCCGCTCGTCGTCGTGCTCCGGGACGTCCTGGGCTACGTCGACGACAGCAGCGAGGCGCAGTACGCCATCAACACGGACGGCGTGCTCGTCAACGGCGGCTCCGTCGGCGACGTCAAACGCCCCATCGGGATGTTCGACATCCTGGCGTTCCCGGCGCGCGACGAGTACTACCGGGTCTTCCCGGACGAGGGCGGCCGCCTCGGACTCACGCCGATCGAAGCGGACGCGGCGGACAGCAAACTGAACAAGGTCGAGGACAAGACGACCGTCGCCGGCGGGAAGACGCAGCTGAACTTCCACGACGGCTCGAACCTGCTGGTCGAGGACGACTCGTTCAGCGGGGGCGACTCCGTCGTCGTCGAGAACGAGACCAACGAGATCGTCGCCCACTTCGAATACGAGGAGGGCGCGCTCGTCACCGCTGTCGCCGGCCAGCACGCCGGCGAGATCGGTACGGTCGAGGAGATCACCGTCCAGCCCGGCAGCGCGGAGAACACCGTCCGCGTCGAGACCGAGGAGGACGCCTTCGAGACCGTCGAGGAGTACGTCGTCGTCATCGACGAGAACTTCGTGGGTGATGACGAATGAGCGAGAGCGAGACAGAGGCCGAGTTCCACGAGATGCGCGAACCGCGCATCGAGAAGGTCGTCGTCCACATGGGCGTCGGTCGCGGTGGGGTCGACCTCCAGAACGCCGAGGACATCCTCTACGAGATCACGAACCAGGAGACGGTCCGCACGACCGCCAAGCGGACCGAACCCGAGTTCGGCATCCGCGAGGGTGACCCGATCGGTACGAAGGTCACGCTCCGCGGCGAGGACGCCGACGACTTCCTCGACCGAGCGCTCCCGGCCGCCGACCTGGCGAAGCGCCAGTTCGACGACACGGGCAACGTGAGCTTCGGCATCGACGAGCACACGGAGTTCCCCAGCCAGGAGTACGACCCGAACATCGGAATCTACGGGCTCGACGTCACCGTCAACCTCGTACGCCCGGGCTACCGGGTCGCCAAGCGCGACCAGGCTTCCCGGCAGATTCCGTCGAACCACCGACTCGACCCCGAGGACGCAGTCGCGTACCTCGAATCTAACTTCGACGTGGAGGTCAACGAATGAGCGAGACGGACGAAGCAACGGAGACGGGCCAGACACACGAGTGCCGACGCTGTGGCCGCAACCAGGGCCTCGTCGGCAAGTACGACATCTGGCTGTGTCGACAGTGCTTCCGCGAGATCGCCCGCTCGATGGGCTTCAAGAAGTACAGCTAACAATGACGGCAAACGACCCCCTGTCCGACGCACTCTCCGGCCTCGACAACGCCGAGAGCGTCGGGCATCTCACGCATACGGTAGAGCCCGCCTCGAACATGGTCGGCTCCGTCCTCGAGGTCTTCTACGACCGCGGGTACATCGACGGCTTCGAGTTCGTCGACGACGGGAAGGCCGGCCGATTCGAGGTCGAACTGAAAGGTGCCATCAACGAGTGTGGCCCCGTGAACCCGCGGTACTCCGTGGGTGCCGAGGACTTCGAGCAGTGGGAGAAGCGATACCTCCCCGCTCGCGACTACGGTTCGCTCGTCGTCACGACGAGCCACGGTATCATGAGCCACTACGAAGCCCGAGAGGAGGGCGTCGGTGGCCAGGTTATCGCGTACGTATACTAACAATGGCACGAGTCGAAATCGAAATTCCGGACGACGTGACGGCGGAGGTCGACCACCTCGACCTCTCCGTCGAGGGCCCCGAGGGGTCCGTGTCACGGCGCCTCTGGTACCCGGACGTCAGCGTCTCCGTCGAGGACGGCGCAGTCGTCATCGCCAGCGACGCCGAGGACGCCAAGACGATGTCCACCGTCGGGACCTTCGAGAGTCACGTGGAGAACATGTTCCACGGCGTCACCGAAGGCTGGGAGTACCGACTGCAGGTCCACTACTCTCACTTCCCGATGCAGGTCGAAGCGGAAGGCGAGGAGATCGTCATCCAGAACTTCCTCGGCGAGAAGGCGCCCCGGCGCGCCCCCATCCGCGGCGACACGCAGGTCTCCGTGGACGGCGAGGAAGTGACCCTCAACGGCCCGAGTATCGAGGACGTCGGCCAGACGGCGGCCGACATCGAACAGCTCACGCGCGTCACCGACAAGGACACACGCGTGTTCCAGGACGGCGTGTACATCGTCGAGAAACCCAGCAAGGGAGGTGCCTGATAGATGGCAGACGAAGACACCGCACCGGAGTCACTCGAGGACATCTCGGGTGTCGGCCCGTCGAAGGCCGAGGCGCTCCGCGACGCGGGCTACGACTCCGTCGAGGACGTGAAGGCGGCGAGCCAGAGCGACCTCGCGGACGTCGAGGGCATCGGCAACGCGCTCGCGGCCCGCGTGAAGGCAGACGTCGGCGGTCTCGAGGTCGAAGAAGACACCGAGGCGGAGGTCGAGGAGGCCGAACCCGAGGAGACCGAGGAGACCGAAGACGAGGACGTGGAGACGGAGCTCCGTCCCCGCGGCCTCGCGACGAAGACGCCGAACCTGAGCGACGACGAACAGCGGCTCCTCCAGAAGCGACGCCGCGAGGGGAAGCCGCAGTTCAACCGCCAGGACTACCACAAGAAGAAGCGGACGCCGTCGTCGTGGCGCCGTCCCCGCGGCCAGCTATCGAAGCAGCGCCGCGGCATCAAGGGCAAGGGCGACAAAGTGGAGTCCGGCTTCCGCACGCCGAAGGCCGTCCGGGGCAAACACCCGAGCGGCTTCGAAGAGGTTCACGTCCACAACACGGACGACCTCGACGGCATCGACCCGGACACGGAGGCGGCCCGCATCGCCTCTAAGGTCGGCGCACGCAAGCGCGAACGCATCGAGGAGCAGGCAGAGGAGGCGGGCATCCGCGTCCTGAACCCGACCTACGTCGAAGTGGAGGTAGACAATGAGTGATCTGAGCGCACAGAAGCGACTCGCAGCGGACGTCCTCGACGTCGGCAAGGGTCGCGTCTGGTTCGACCCCGAGGCCCAGGGCGACATCGCGGAGGCCATCACCCGAGCGGACATCCGCGAGCTCGTCGAGGAGGGCACGATACAGGCAGAGACCAAGCGCGGGAACTCCCGCGGTCGCGCACGCGAACGCGACGAGAAGCGGTCCTACGGCCACCGCAAGGGCCCCGGCACCCGGAAGGGCAAGCAGGGCGCCCGGCAGAACAGCAAGGAGGCCTACCAGGACCGCATCCGCGCACAGCGACGGACGCTGCGGGAACTCCGCGACGACGGTACCCTCACCGCGAGTGAGTACCGCGAACTGTACAACATGGCCAACGGTGGCGAGTTCGACAGTGTCCGACGCCTCAAGAACTACATCGAAGACAACTACGGTGAGATCTAATGGCAACAGGACCACGCTACAAAGTGCCGATGCGGCGACGCCGCGAGGTCCGGACCGACTACCACCAGAGGTTGCGCCTCCTGAAGTCAGGGAAACCTCGGCTTGTCGCTCGGAAGAGCAACAGGCACGTCACGGCGCAGCTGGTCGCGACCGGACCCGACGGCGACGAGACGATCGCGAGTGCACACTCCAGTGACCTCGAGGAGTACGGCTGGGAAGCCCCGACGGGCAACCTCCCGGCCGCGTACCTCACGGGGCTGCTCGCTGGAACGCGCGCTCGGGAAGCCGGCGCGGAGGAGGGCGTACTCGACATCGGCCTCAACACCGCGACCCCCGGCTCGAAAGTGTTCGCGATCCAGGAGGGCGCGATAGACGCCGGCCTGGAGATCCCGCACAACGACTCGGTCCTCGCGGACTGGTCGCGCACCCGGGGCGAACACATCGCCGACTACGCAGAGACACTCGAGGAGCCGCTGTACGGCGGCGACTTCGACGCAACGGAGCTTCCCGAACACTTCGACGAAGTACGGGAAGCCATTCAGGAGGACTAACACATGGGCTACAACGACACCTGGGAACCGAAGACGCGCCTGGGTCGCCTCGTCCAGGACGGCGAGATAGAGGACATGTCCGCCGCCCTCAACAGCGGGCTCCCGCTCAAGGAGCCGGAGATCGTCGACAACCTCATCCCGGGGCTCGACGACGAAGTGCTGGACATCAACATGGTCCAGCGCATGACGGACTCCGGCCGCCGAGTGAAGTTCCGCTGCGTGGTCGTCATCGGTAACCGTGACGGCTTCGTCGGCTACGCCGAAGGTCGCGACGACCAGGTCGGCGGCGCCATCCAGAAGGCGATCGAGGTCGCGAAACTGAACATCATCGACGTCTCGCGCGGCTGCGGGTCGTGGGAGTGTGGCTGTGGGCGACCCCACACCGTCGCGCTCCGCACGACCGGCAAGGCGGGCAGCGTCGAGGTTGAACTGATTCCCGCCCCGCGTGGCCTCGGCCTCGCGGGCGGCGAGACGGTCCGACACGTGCTTGAACTCGCGGGCATCGACGATATCTGGACGCGCTCCTCGGGGAAGACGCGGACGACGGTGAACTTCGCGAAGGCGACGTTCAACGCGCTCCGCAACACCGCCGAAGCGCGCGTGCCCGAACACGCTCGCGAGCAGCGCGAGGTGATCGAGTGATGCGGGCGGTCGTCCAGGTCCGCGGTGACGTCAACATGAGCGGCGACGTCGTCGACACGCTGGAGATGCTCAACATCCACAGCGTCAACCACTGCGCGCTCGTCCCCGAGACGGAGACGTACGACGGGATGGTCGCGAAGGTCAACGACTTCGTGGCGTTCGGCGAACCGAGCCTCGACGTGCTCACCTCGCTGGTCGGTCGGCGCGGCGAACCCCTCGAGGGGAGCGCCGACATCGACGACGAGTGGGTCGCCGAGAACACCGACTACGACGACGTCGACGACCTCGCACGCGCGCTCCTCGACGAGGAGACGACGCTGCGAGAGGCCGGGCTCGCGCCCGTCCTCCGACTGCACCCGCCGCGTGGCGGCCACGACGGCATCAAGCAGCCGGTCAGCGACGGCGGCCAGCTCGGAAAGCACACCACCGAGGAGATCGACGACCTCCTCACCGACATGCGCTAACCATGACTAGCAAGAAACGACGACAACGCGGCTCCCGGACGCACGGCGGCGGCACCCACAAGAACCGCCGGGGCGCCGGCAATCGCGGCGGCCGTGGGCGTGCGGGTCGCAAGAAACACGAGCAACACAACTACGAAGACGTCGGCAAGAGCGGCTTCAAGCGCCCGGAGAAGACCGACCGGGACGTCGCCGAGGTGTCCGTCCAGAAGCTCGACGAGGACATCGCCCTGCTCGCGGCCGACGGGGTCGCCGAGGAGACCGACTTCGGCTACCGCGTCGACGCCCGCGACGTCGCCGAAGACGGCTGGGAGGCCGACGTGGTGAAGGTGCTCGGCGGTGGACAGGTGTACGAACAGCTCGAGGTGACGGCGGACGCGTTCTCCGCGGGCGCCGTCGAACTCATCGAGAGTGAGGGCGGCGACGCCGTCGTCTCCGAGCGCGGAGCGGAAGACAACGAGGAGTAACCCATGGGATGGAAGGAGTCTGCTGCGCCGGTCCTCACGCGGATGCCCGCAGTGCAGCGTCCGGAGGGGCACGTTCCGTTCCGTCGGAAGATGTACTGGACGGCCGGCGTCCTCATCCTGTACTTCTTCCTGACGAACGTCTCGCTGTGGGGCCTCCAGGCTGGCGGTGACGACTTCTTCGGTCAGTTCCGGAGTCTGCTCGCCGGCGGTCAGGGGACGGTGCTCCAGCTGGGCATCGGCCCCATCGTCACGGCGAGCATCGTCCTGCAGTTGCTGGGCGGTGCGAACCTGCTCGGTCTGGACACGAACGATCCGCGTGACCAGGCGATCTACCAGGGGCTCCAGAAGTTCCTGGTGGTCGTGATGGTGTTCCTGACGGGGCTCCCCATGGTGTTCCTCGGGAACTTCCTCCAGCCGAGCGCGCAGCTCGCCCAGAGCCTCGGCGTCGGCATCCTCGGCGTTCGAGTGCTCATCTTCGCCCAGATCGCAGCGGGTGGCGTCCTGCTGCTGTACATGGACGAGGTCATCTCGAAGTGGGGTGTCGGCTCCGGTATCGGCCTGTTCATTGTGGCCAACGTGAGCCAGAGCCTGGTCGGTGGCCTGTTCTTCTGGGAGGGCGACGTCGGCAACCAGGGGCTCATCCCCACCTGGTTCGACATCGCGATGGGGAACGTCTCGAACATCCCACCGCTGCTGACGACCGACGGGCTCTCCTTCGTGTTGATGCAGGCCGGCATCCTCGGCGTCATCACGACGGTGCTCATCTACGTCGTCGTCGTGTACGCCGAGAGCGTGCGCGTCGAGATCCCGCTCAGCCACGCCCGCGTGAAGGGCGCCCGGGGCCGCTTCCCGGTGAAGCTCATCTACGCGAGCGTCCTGCCGATGATCCTCGTTCGCGCGCTGCAGGCGAACATCCAGTTCCTCGGGCAAATTCTCCAGTCGACGATGAACCTGCCGGCGTGGGCCGGCGTCTACGCGGACGGACAGCCCGTCAGCGGGCTGTTCTACTACCTCGCACCCATCTACAACCCCGACGCGTGGATGTGGTGGACCGCGGCCTCGACGGCCGAGCCGTGGCAGGTGATGATCCGCATCGCCGTCGACCTCACGTTCATGGTCATCGGCGGCGGTATCTTCGCCATCTTCTGGGTGGAGACCGCCGACATGGGCCCCGAGGCGACCGCCAAGCAGATCCAGAACTCCGGGATGCAGATCCCGGGCTTCCGGAAGAACCTCGGCGTCATCGAGAAGGTCCTCGAACGGTACATCCCGCAGGTCACCGTCATCGGCGGTGCCCTCGTCGGCCTGCTCGCCGTCATGGCGAACATGCTCGGCACCATCGGGAACGTCACCGGGACGGGCCTGCTGCTGACGATCTCCATCACGTACAAGCTGTACGAGGAGATCGCCGAGGAGCAGATGATGGAGATGCACCCGATGATGCGCGACATGTTCGGCGGCGACTGACCGGGACGCAATCCGGTTTCCATTTTTCGCGGCGGACCACGCCACGAGAGTAGCGTCAGCGACGCGGGACTGCCCCACCGCCGACGAGCGTCGAAGAAGCATGGGGGCGTCCCGCTATCCGGGACTCACTCATCGCTGTCGAGGGCCGCCGAGAGTTTCTCGGTCAGTTCGTCCCGACTGAGGTTCGCCTGGATGTCCCGCTCCTTCGCGAGCGACTGGAGTTCGCGGTAGGACAGTTCGGAGAGGTCGTCGACGCCCTCCGGGAACACGTCTTCGCCCCCCTCCGCCTCGCCCTCGCTCTCCGCCTCTTCCGCCTCGCCTTCCTCCTCACCCTCTGCCGCCGATTCGTCCTCCTCCGTCTCCTCTGCCGGGACTGCTCCAGCCCCCTCCTCGACGGCCTGCTCTGCACTCCCCGTTTCCCCCGCTTCGTCTCCATCGCCGGAGTCCTCTTCTTCGGCCTCCGCTTCGTCTCCGTCGCCGGATTCTTCTCCTTCGGTCTCCTCGCCTTCCGCCTCTTCGTCCTCCTCTCCTTCTCCCTCCTCATCCTCCGCTCCACCTTCATTTTCCTCGTCCTCCGCTTCCTCACCTTCAGCCTCCTCTCCTTCTCCCTCCTCACTCTCCGCTTCCTCGCCTTCCTCGCCCTCCTCGCCTTCAGCCTCCTCCTCACCCTCGTCTTCCTCGCCCTCCTCGCCTTCAGCCTCCTCCTCACCCTCGTCTTCCTCGCCCTCCTCGCCTTCAGCCTCCTCCTCACCCTCGTCTTCCTCGCCGCGACTGAGTGCCGAGCGAATCGCCTCCGCGATCTGTTCGGCGAGCATCTCCCCGACCTTCCGGCCGACCAGGGAGCCAACAGCGCCGCCGATTGCTTCCGAGGTCGACTTGTCGCCGTCGAAGTCGAACTCCTCGGCGAGCTCCGTCCCCTCGATCAGCTCCTCGTAGTCGATGCTCTCTAGCAGTTCTTCCGTGTCGATCTGGTCCGTGAGGGATGGCTCACTCATCAGTAGCGTACCAGGGTCATGCGTTCGCGGCCTCGTTGCCGTTGCCGTTGCCGTTACCGTTGTCGCCGCCGCTGTCGAGGAGCTGGGAGACCAGTTCTTCGAGGAACTGCGAGAGCAGTTCCATCAGCGGGAGCGCCGCGACGGCGTTGCCGAGCATCTCGCGGAGACGGGCCGCCAGCTTGCCGGCGAGTTTCCGGGCCCGCGCGAACGGGTTCGGGAGGTCGGGGAGGCTGGGCAGAGACGGCATGCTTGGTAGCAGGCCACCGTCGCCACCGCCGAGCAGACTCCCCAGTCCGCCGCCGTCGAGCAGTCCGGTCACGGCCGACAGCAGGTTCCCGAGGAGGTTGCCGGCGCCGGGCCGTGCGGTGAGGTCCAGCGTCACCTCGTCGAGGTCGACCTCCAGACCGAGCAGGTCGAGGAACAACCGGTCGAGGTTGAGGTGGAGGATGCGCGTTCCGTCCTCGGCAGTCGCCTCCTCGCGCTGTTCGTCCTCCTCCTCTTCGTCGCCGGCCGCTTCCGCCTCGTCACCGTCTCCTTCGGCCGCTTCGTCGCCGTCCTCCTGCTCGGATTCTTCGGCCGCTCCCTCCTCGTCCTCCCCGGCGTCTCCGCCCTGTTCAGTCGACTGTTCTGTCGCCTCCTCGTCGTCCTCGTCCGTTTCGGGTTCCTGGAGTTCGCCACCGTCTGGGACGAGAACACGGACGGAGACCGGAGTTCCGTCAGAACTGTTTCCCATACCACGTGATAACAGATTTCCACACTTAACCCGGCGGCTTGCAAGGTTCGCCCATTAATCTGCGTGGGGGGTGAACCCCTTCCGACAGTCGAGGCAGACGTGGGAGTCCTGGTTGAGCGCCTTCGCACTGGACTCACTGAGGCTGTCCCGGCTCGCGAGGAGTGCCGCGCCGACGCCGGCCTTGTACACCTGGTCGCTGCTCCCGCACGACGGACAGCTCACCGACGAGCCGTCTTCGAGCCCGGCGGTGCGCCGTTCCAGCTGCTTGACGCGCGACCTGAGCTTCTTGATCGTGTCGTCGTCGTCGTTGTCGGCCTGAGCGATCAACTCCACGGCCTCCGAGAGTTCGACCGGTTCGTCGATCCACGGGAGTTGGACGGTTTCGCTTGTTTCGCTGGTTTCGCTCATTGTGGTGCGTGTGGCGCTGTGACCGTCATACGTCCTGCTGCGTGTCGTCGCGGCGGTACCGGTGTGTCCGGTGGTAGCCGGTTATCTTTCGGTCCTCGTCGAGTGTCAGTTCGTAGCGCCCGAGGATGTCCTGTGTGTCGGGGACGCTCTTCCGTTCGACGACCTCGACGGCGACAGTCCACGTGTCGTCCCCGTGGTCGATGCTGGTGATTCCACTGAGGGGGTAGCCGACGATGTCTTCGGCGACATCCGCCACCTCAGCGCGAATCGCCCCGATCTCTGAGTCAGTCGATGTGTTTGACATGGTTGTCCGTCGGTCTTCGGAGTCGTCGGTTGCCTGGTCGTCGGTCTCTGCAGCGTCGGCTCCCTCTGCCACCGCCTCGTCGGCCGGGGAGTGCTGGTAACAGAAGCCGTCCTCCCCGGCCGGCCGCGAGCACCGCGTTCCCTGTTCGGTGATCGCCGAACACTGCGCCTCGGAGGCCATCGGTGGACAGTGGTGTCAGGACTCGTCTGACTGGGATTCGATCTCCACTGCCTGTTCCGGTTCCTCCTGCTGGGATTCCTGCTGGGACTCCTGCTGCAGGGACTGCTTCCATTCGGACTCCTTCTGGTCGCGGGACCGAATGTCGAGTTCGTCGAGCGCCCCTTCCTCCTCGGCCGCCTCGATCCGCGATATCTCCTGGGCGTAGTGGAGGAAGGTGTCGACGGAGGCGATCACGACGCGGGCCTCGACGGTGAGGATCTCGATCCCGACGAGCGAGATGCGAGCCCAGACGTCGATGACCACACCTTTGTCGAGGATTCGGTCGAGAACCTCCACGAGCTGACCCGACTGTGGGCGTGTGGCTGTTGAAGCACTCATTGCAACCGTACTGTTCGCGCAGTACGCGGGTACATGTTATGCCTGCACGCACAAGCACGGTTTTGATTCAACCGAGTCACCGAATGAGAGAGTATGGAAGAGGACGCGCTCTACGCCTACGGGGTCATCGACGGGGAGGCGGTCGAGTTCGAGACTGAGGGTGTCGGAGGGGCACAGCGAGCCTACTCCGTCGGAGACGACTCGCTGTTCGCCGTCGTGACGGACGTCGACACGCTCGACCCCGAACGGTCCGACGAGAACGTCCGCGCTCACAACGAGGTCCTCCAGCAGCTGCTCGAGTACGACGGGGGGCGGACCGTCGTCCCGATGCAGTTCGGGATGGCGTTCAAGGACGAGCGAACGCTGCAGAACCTGCTGAGCGAGACTCGTCCCGCGTTCACCAAGGCGCTCGAGGAGGTCGAGAACACGGTCGAACTCGGACTCAAGGTGATCACGGAGGCGGGCGCGGACGTCGACCGGAGCGCGATCCAGGCGGAGGTGGCCGACCGATTCGACGAACTCGCGGTGAGTTCGACGGCGGACGACCTGTTCTCCGAGCGCCTCGTCAGCAACCGCTCGTTCCTGGTCGACCGCGACGACCGGGAGGCGTTCGACCAGGCCGTCGGCGAGTTCGAGGCCGACCACGACGATCTGCTGGTCCAGTACACCGGTCCGTGGCCGCCGTACAACTTCGTCGACATCCAGATCGGGGCCAAACAATGATCATCGTCGACGACCTGTTCGTCCGTCCGTTCGTCTCCATCCTCGATTCGATTCACGCGCTCGCGCTCGAGGAGATGTACGACGTCGGGGAGATCCAGAACCAGCTGAAGGAGAACCGGCTGTTCTACGAACTCGGCGAACGCTCCGAGGAGGAGTACGAGCGACGCAAGGCCGAACTCGAGGAGGAACTCAGGATCGCCGAGTCCGCCCACGAACAGCTCCGCAACAAGCAGATACGGGTGCGACAATGAACGACGACCGCGAACCCGACCGGGACGACGACACGGGGAAGGGGCTGCTCGGGGCGATCCGACAGGTCCTCGGCGCGCTGGCGGACGCCGAGCGGGAGGGGCAGAGCGGAGTCGTGGGGGGCGGCAAGCGGTCCGGCGACCGCGTCTCGGTCGAGTACGGGTTCACCGGACGGCTCGGCGACCTCATCGACGAGACGGACGGGAGGCGACCCCGGGCGAGTTCGCGCCCGGACACGGAGGCGATCCCCGAGACCGAGACCGAGACCGAGACCAATAGCACCCACTTGCTCGACGTCCGGGAGGAGGAGGGAGCGTTCCTCGTCGTCGCGGACGTCGCGGGCGTCGACGTCGACGACCTCACCGTCGGACTCACCGACGAGCGGACGACCCTCGTCGTCCTCGTCGAGGACGAGCAACTCGGCCGTATCGACCTCCCGTGGCGGGCCGCCGAGGTCGAGGCCCAGCACCAACACGGCGTCCTCGAAATTCGGCTCACGCCGGAGGAGGGAGCCGGATGAGCGACGACGAGTTCGACGTCGACCGGCTGATCGGTCTCCTCGAGGACGGTCGGGACTACCTCACCCGGTTCAAGCGCGCGGTGGTCCAGGACGAGAGCAACGAGGACCTCATGGAACTCGCCGACGACCTCTGGACGGTGCTCGACGAACTGGAGGACGTCCTCGAGACGATCGACTTCGACGAACTCCCGGACGCGATCGACCTCGAAGAGCTCCCCGACGCGATCGACGTCGAGAACCTCCCCGACAGGCTCCTTGACGAGGACGAGGCGGCCATCGACCTCACCCACGCGCGAGAGGCCGTCAACCTCCGCGAACTGTGGGAGGCCGTCGACCTCACGGAACTGTACAAGCAGGCCAAGGAGCTCGACGCCGCGACCGACGACGTCATGGGTGCGGTCGGCGCCGGCGACGACGGGGACGGGGACGGGGACGAGGACGACGGCCTCCTGGAGGGGGTCGTCGAGATGGGCGAGGGGGCGACCGCCGGGCTCGGCGCCGCGGTGAGTCAGGCGGCCATCGAGGAGGAGATCCAGGACGCGATCGAGCAGTTCCGCGAGATGCTGCTGTCGACCCACGAACTGCTCCGGAAGCTCTACGAGAAGAACAAGGAGAGCCTGGGGCAGCCGGGCCGCCAGCCCGACTCGCTGAACCCCTCCGCGTACTCCACGCTCCCACCGGGGCCGGTGCCCGACTCCGCGTCGACCCGGACCTCGACGGTCCCTGACCGGGTGAAGTACTCGGGGGTCGAGCCGTCTCGACGCATCTACGGACGGCGGTTCGAACGGGAGCAGAAACGCAGGCAGGCGGACAGCGACGAGCGCACAGACGACGAGACGGCGACCGAGAGCGACCAGTCCGACGCGGAGGACGAGGAGGTGACAACTACAGATGACTAGCCCGAAACCCACCCGCCAACAGGCGGATCTGGCCGACGTCCTGGAGATGGTGCTCGACAAGGGCATCGTGATCAACGCCGACATCGCGATCACCGTCAACGAGACGGAACTGATCGGTATCGAACTCCGAGCGGCAATCGCGTCCTTCGAGACCGCCGCCAAGTACGGGCTCGCCTTCCCGAGCGGGACCGACATGCGCCGGGTCGAGCAGGCTTCCGGTCGGGAGCCCCTCGACGACGACGAGACGGTCGACCTCGGGATCGGGGCGAGTTCCGGCGGCGCGGCCGCGGAGGACGCCACCGAGAACCCGCCACGGACGCGCCCGGACCCCGAGACGCCGTTCGAGGAGGACGAGGCGGACGAGGACGACGAGCGCGCGAGCGAGTCGGAAGACGACACCGAAGAGCGTCAGAGCGAGGAGGCCGCGCCGACGACCGACGCGTCCGGTGACGGGGCCGATTCGGAGGACGCATGAAGGAGATCGAACTCGACGACGAGGACGGGGGCGGTGCCTCCGGCCTGATGGCGCTGCTCGTCACGGTGATGGAACTGCTCGTCGAGACGATGGAGCGCGAGGCGATCCGGCGGATGGAGTCGGGGTCGCTCACGCCCGAGGAGATCGAGCGCCTCGGCGCCCAGCTACATGCGATCGAGGCGGAGATCGAGGACATCAAGGCTCGCGAGGGTATCGAGGACGACGTTGAGGCGCTCCGTGACGACCTCGATTCGCTGGTCTCGGAGGCGGTCGAACAGGTCCGTGCGGAGGAGATCCCGGAATGACCGACCCCCAACCCGTCGACGACGGGAATGCGGACCTCGACTTCGAGGAGGGACGCTACCTCTACTGTGCGGTGTACGCCGACGACGACGCGACCATCTCGGCGGAGGGCCTCGACGGCGAGTCAGTCTCACTGCTCGTCGCGGACGGCGTCGGCGTGGTCGTCCAGCCGGTCGACTCGGTGTTCGACTCCGAGGACCTGACCCAGGTGCGGGAGTGGCTGCTCACCCACCAGGGAGTGGTCGACGACGCCGGAGAGGCCTTCGGGACGCCGCTGCCGTTCCGCTTCGACACGATCCTCCGCGGCGACGACGAGATAGTCTTCGAGTGGCTCGCGGGCCACCGTGCGGAGATCGAGGACGCGCTCTCGTGGCTCGCCGGGCGCTGGGAGTACCGCATCGAGGTGCGCTGGGACGAGGCAGCCGTCACCGAGTCGGTACGGGACACCGAGGACCTCCAGGCGCTCGCCGACCGGGTCGAGGACGCCTCGGAGGGGACGGGGTTCCTGCTCGAGTCGCAGTACGAGACCCGTCTCACGGAGCTCCTGGCGGAGCGACGCCGAGAGGTGGAGGCGGACCTCGCCGAGCGACTCGAACCCCACGCGGTCGAGATCCAGATGACGGGCGAGGGCCCGGGCGTGTTCTCGGGCGGGGCAGACGACGGCTTCGAGACGGTGACACAGTTCTCCGTCCTCGCCGAACGCGAGGCGGAGGGAGCCATCGGCGACCAACTCGAGCCGATCGCCGACCGGCCGAACTACGACGTCCGGTACACCGGCCCGTGGCCACCGTACAGCTTCGCGCCGGAGATCGGGGGTGAGCAGTAGCGTGGACCCGAACAAAGAGCGGGACCACGCGATCGTCGACGTACTCGACGTCCTGCTCCGGGAGGGGGCGATGATACAGGCGGACGTGCTGGTGACCGTCGCGGACATCCCGCTGGTGGGTATCAACCTCCAGGCGGCGGTCGCGGGGATGACGACGATGCGGGAGTACGGCTTCTTCGAGAACTGGGACCTCGAGACGCGCGAGGCGGCTCTGGAGACGTCGACCCAGGACGAGTCGGACACCGAGGAAGGATCCGCCATAGAGGAATCGCCCATAGCGGAGTCGTCCCGGGAAGAGTCGTCGTAGCGGAGTCCAAGGACCGGCAGTGACTGACTCGTGAGAACGAGCGCCGACCTGGCCGGCGCTACGTCTCGAACTCGAAGCGCGCGCCGCCGTCCTCGCTCTCTCCGAGCGACACCGACCAGCCGTGGTTCTCCGCGATGTTCTCCACGATGGCGAGGCCGAAGCCCGTGCCGTCCGCCGCCGTGGTGTACCCCATCTCGAAGACGTCCTCGCGCTCGTCGTCGGGGATGCCCGGTCCGTCGTCCGCGACGAAGAACCCCTCGCGGTCCTCGAGGGGGCTGACCCGAATCCGAACGCCCGTCTCCGCCTCGGCGACCGAGCCGTCGAGTTGCGTCTGGGCGACCGGCGGCGAGGCGTGCTCGACGGCGTTGCGGAAGAGGTTCTCGAGCAGTTCCTGGAGTCGGCCGCGGACCGCCTCCACGGTCACGCCCTCGAGGTCGAGACTGAGTTGGGCGTCGCCCGTGTCGACGGAGTCCCACGCGGAAATCGCGGCGACCTGCAACGCCACCTCGTCGGTGTCGCGGCCCGCCGTCCCGTCGCGGGCGAGCGCGAGCAGTTCCTCGAGGATCTCGTCGATCCGGTCGAGAGACCCCTCGACGCGGTCCAGCGCATCGTCGTCCTCGTGCTGCCGGTACTGCTCGAGCCAGCCGGTGGCGACGTTGAGCGGACTCCGGAGGTCGTGGCTGACAACGCTGGCGAACTCGTTGAGCCGTTCGTTCCGGGCCTCGAGTTCGCGCTCGCGGCGCTTGCGCTCGGTGACGTCCCGGAGGACGCCGATGGTGCCACGGAACTCCTCGTCGAACGGACGGAGCGCGAGGTGGCACTCGACGACGTGGGCCTCGTCGGCGTCCGTCGGGTAGGCGTGGAACTCGAACTTTCCCTTCGTGACGCCGCCCGCGGAGAGCAGTTCGCCGACGGTCTCCTCGTAGCGCGGGACGACCTCCGGGTCGAAGACGCCGTCCTCGACGAGTTCGGGGACGCTCGTCGACTCCAGGTCCGACTGCGAGTAGCCGGTGAGACTGGCGACCTGCGCGTTGGCGCTGACGCAGTTCGCGTCCCCGTCGACGATGAAGACGCCGTCGGGCGCCGTCTCGACGATGGTCTCGTACTGACGCCGCTCGCGGTCGCGCTGTCGGCGATCGCTGATGTCTCGACAGATAGCGAGCACCGCCGGTTCGCCCTCGTACGTGATCGTCGAGGCGGTGAACTCGATGGGGACGCGCTCGCCGTCGACGCTCTCCGCTTCGAACTCGTAGCGGCGCTCCGGGTCGTCGCCCCCGACGCGACGTTCGAAGCGTTCGAGCACCGTCGAGCGGTGTTCGGGAGCGACGACCTCCGCGATCGGCGTCCCCTCGAGGCTGTCGGCGCTCGCGTCGAGGATGTCCGCGGCCCGGGAGTTGGCGAACTGGAGTCGTTCGTCCTGGGCGATGATGACGGCGTCGTTGGCCTCCTCGACGACGGTCGCGTACTTCTCCTCGCTCTCCCGGAGTTTGCGCTCGCGGCGCTTGCGCTCGGTGACGTCGCGGACGACACCCGCGGTGCCCTGGAACTCGACGTCGAAGGGGAGCAACGCGATGTGGACCTCGACGCTCGTGACGTCGTCGGACCAGTTCTCCCCGCTCATCTCGGCGATTCCGGCCGTCTCCTCGCCGCCCAGCAGGTCCCGGATGATGGCCTCGCCAGCCTCGATGTCGTCGTCGGTCATCACGACCGAGCAGTGCTCGCCGACGAGGTCCTCGCGGTCGCGGCCCGTCAGCTCCTCGAAGGCGTCGTTGACGAACGTGAACACCCCCTCGGCGTCGAGGGTGTAGACCGCGTCGCCGACCGCCTGCACGATGGTCTGGACGCGCTCGATCTCCTGTTCGTGCTTGACGCGGTCGGTGATGTCGGTGAACGAGGCGACGACGCGGTCCACGTCGCCGTCTGCGTCGAACAGCGGCGCACAGTGCATCACGAGGTACTTCCGCCAGCCGTCCGGCCACTCGATGGCGAGCCGCTCACCGTGGAGCGGCTGTCCGGAGCTCGCCACCCGTCTGGCGGGGTGGTCGCCCTCGTGGATCGGTTCGCCGTCGAGCGTCTCGAAGGTCCACTCCGGGGTCGTCGGGAGTTCGGTGTCGGCGAGGCCGAGCGTCGCCTTCGCGCGGTCGGTCGCCGACGCGACGCTGCCGTCCGGTTCGAAGACGACCGACCCCGGCGTGGTCGTCAGTACCTGTTCGAGGAGGTGTTTCTCCTCGCGGAGCGCCTCCTTCGAACGGCGCTTCTCGACGGCGTTGCGGACGCGGTTGGCGAGCACCGCGTACTGGTCGGTGCCGCCGCCCTTCTGGAGGTAGTCGGTGACGCCCGCGGAGATGGCGTCGCTGGCGATCTCCTCGCTGCCCTTCCCGGTGAACAGCACGAACGGCAGTTCGGGGTCGCGCTCGCGGACCACGGCGAGGAACTCTAGGCCGTCCATCCCCGGCATGTCGTGGTCGGAGACGACGCAGTCGACCGACGCCGATTCGAGGAACTCCAGGGCGGGTTCCGCGGCGGGGCGCGTCGTCACGTCGAACTCCTCGGCCTCCCGCTCGAGGTACGTGGCCGTGAGGTCCGCCATCGAGTCGTTGTCCTCGACGAGGAGTACCTGGACGGGAGCCCCTGAACCGCGTGTCATCTTCTCACAATGTACGGCGGGGGACAATAAACGTTGTAGTCGGTTCCGAAGGGCTATTGCGTGGGGAGTTCGACCTATCGGTCATGCTAACCGGGGGCGCGAACTGAATGCGCATCCTCATCGTCGGAGCGGGTGAAGTCGGGTCGAGCATCGCGAACAGCCTGGCGGACGCCCACGAGGTCGTCGTCGTGGACGTCGACCCCGACCGCGTCGAGTCGATGACGTACTCCCACGACGTGCTCGCGGTCAGTGGGGACGGCACCGACCTCGACGTGCTCGTGGAGGCGGAGGTCGAGCGCGCCGACGTCGCCATCGCCAGCACGGACGACGACGAGACGAACCTGGCGACGTGTGGCACCGTCAACACCGTCAGCGACGCGTTCACCATCGCCCGCGTGAAGAACACCACCTACCTCGACACGTGGCGGAACCACCAGGGCGCGTTCGGCGTCGACTTCATGGTGTGTACGGACCTGCTGGCCGCGGAGGCCATCGTCCGCATCGTGGGCCTCCCGACCGCCCGGGACGTCGACCCGTTCGCCGGTGGCCACGTCGAGATGGCCGAGTTCGAGGTGCCCGCAGGCACTCCGCTCGCGGGCCAGACGGTGGCGGAGGCGGACCAGTTCGACGAACTGACCTTCGTCGCCATCATCCCCGACGGCGCGGACAGCGCGGTGATTCCCCGCGGGGACACCGTCATCACGGGCGACGCCCGCATCGTCGTCGTCGGGCGCCCGGCTGCGGTACGGAGCTTCTCGGCCACGATAAACCCCGACGAAGCGGCGGGCGAGGTCGACGACGTGGTCGTCGTCGGCGGCAGCACGACCGGTGAACTGACCGCCGAACTCCTCGCCCAGCGTGGAATCAAGCCCCGCATCGTGGAGGTCGACCGGGACCGGGCCAGGGAGCTCGCCGAGCGCATCCCGTCGGCGACCATCCTCTCCCACGACGGCACCGACCCCGAGTTCCTCACCCGCGAACACGTCCAGAACGCGGACGTCGTGGTCGCCACGCTCGGCAGCGACGAGCGGTCGCTGCTGGCGGCGCTCCTCGCCAAACGCGTCGGCGCGACGCGGGCCATCGCCGTCGTCGAGCAGGCCCGCTACGTCGATCTCTTCCAGGAGGTCGGCGTTGACGTCGCGGTGAACCCCCGGCAGGTCACGGCAGAGGAGATCACGCGGTTCACGCGCGAGCGGCACGCGGAGAACGTCGCCATCATCGAACCGGGAGGCGCCGAGGTGCTGGAGATCGAAATCGAGGAGGGGAGCGTGCTGGCGGGCCGCGCCATCAAGGACGTCGCAGGCGAACTCCCGGACGGCGTCGTCATCGGAGCCATCACACGGGACGACGAGTACGTCGTTCCCCGCGGCGACACGGTCGTCCACGTCGGCGACCACGTGGTCGCGTTCGTCCGCGCCGACGCGCTCGACGAGGTCACCTCGAAGCTATGAACCTCCGGGTGGAGTGGCGCGCCAGCGTCGCACTCGTCGGGACAGTCGTGAAGTGGCTCTCGGTGCCGCTGCTCGCGCCGCTGGTCGTCGCGCTCTACTACGGCGACGGGGGCCTGGTCGCGTTCGGCGCGACCATCGTCGTCGCGTTCGGCCTGGGGACGTGGCTCGAATCGCTGGGCGACCCGGACGCGATGGGGATCAGGGAGGGGTTCCTGATGGTGGCGTTGACGTGGTTCGCGGTGAGTGTCGTGGGCGCGCTACCGTACCTCCTGGCCGCTCACGGCGTTCCCGGCATCCTGCCAGCGACGGCGCCGTCGTCGACGCTCGCCAACCCGGCGAACGCGCTGTTCGAGTCGATGAGCGGCTTCACGACGACCGGAGCGACCGTGCTCGGTTCGATCTCCTTCGAGACGCACTCCCACGCGATACTGCTGTGGCGCCAGCTCACCCAGTGGCTCGGGGGCATGGGCATCGTCGTGCTCGCGGTCGCCATCCTCCCCGAACTCTCCGTCGGCGGCGCCCAGTTGATGGACGCGGAGGCGCCGGGACCGGGCATCGAGAAGCTCACGCCCCACATCGCGCGGACGGCTCGCGCCCTCTGGCTGGTGTACGCAGGCATCACCGCCCTCGAGATGGTGTTGCTGTACGGCCTCCACGTCGGCGGTTACGCTCCGAACATGGGGGTGTACAACGCCATCGCCCACGGCCTCACGACGATGGCGACCGGCGGCTTCAGCCCGGAGGCGCGCTCCATCGAGGCGTTCTCCGCGGCCGTCCAGTGGCTCGTCGTCCCGTTCATGGTCGCGGCGGGGACGAACTTCGCGCTGTTCTGGCACGTCCTCCAGGGGGACACCGACGAACTATTCGAGGACGCGGAGTTCCGGTTCTACGTCGGCGTCGTCGGTACGGTGACCGCGCTGCTCGCGGCGATCCTGTTCACGGGTCCGGCGCTCGGTCTGCGGGACGCCGTCGCGCCGGTCGCCGGCGACTTCGGGGAGTCGCTGCGGCACGCCGCGTTCCAGGCCGCCTCCATCGTCACCACGACGGGGTACGCGAGCATGGACTTCAACGCGTGGAGCCAGCCGGGACAGATGGTGCTGTTCGTCGCCATCTTCCTCGGTGGGAGCGCGGGGAGCACGGGCGGCGCGGTGAAGATGGTGCGCTGGCTGGTCATCCTGAAGTCGCTCAGACGGGAGCTGTTCGTCTCCGTCCACCCGGACGCTGTCCAGCCCCTCCGGCTGGCCGGCCGGGTGCTCGACGAACGCGGGGTCCGCGGCATCTACGCGTTCACGGCGGTCTACTTCGCACTGTTCGTCTTCGGCACCGTGTTCGTCGCCATCGACGCCGGGCGCATCGAGGAGACGGTGACGACCTTCGAGGCGATGAGCGCCGTCGCCGCGACCCTCGGTAACGTCGGTCCCGGCTTCGGCATCGTCGGGCCGATGAACAGCTACCTGCCGTTCACCAACTCGTCGAAACTGCTGATGGTCGGGCTGATGTGGATCGGTCGCCTCGAGATCCTCCCCGTGCTCGTGCTGTTCACGCGGTCGTACTGGCAGTCCTGACGCCGCTCAGACCTCGACCGCCCACAACTGGAAGTCCTCGGGGAGGTCGTACACCTCCCGGAAGACGGCCTCGACGAACTGGCCGACGCGGTCGTCGTCGGCGCGCGCCTCGATGCGAACGTTCGTCCCGGGAGCGTCCTCCTCGGTGTCGCGGGCGGTGACAGTGAACGCGCCGAAGCGCGCGAGTACGTCGCTCAGCACGTCGAGTTCCTCGTCGGTGCAGTCGAGGTTGAGCGTGCCGTCGGCGTACTGCACCCACGGCGGGAGGAACTCCGGGTCGTCGCTCGGGTCGTCGTCGGCTTCCAGCGTGCAGAACGCGCTCTCTCGTTCGCGGTGGGCGGCGACGGCGTCCGCGACGAGCGCGACGCGCTCGGCCTCCGAGTCGGCGTCGAATCGGGTCATACTGGCGCTTCGACGCCCGCCCACTAATGGGAACCGGGTTCGCCCCCGAGCACGAGGGGAGCCAACCGGCGGAGTAGTGGCCAGTTGCCGTCACGATGTCTGTCAGGTGGGTTGCAAACGTTTACCCGTCGCGTCGGTGTGTGTCGGAGTAGTATGACAGACCAATCTGAGCAAGGAGCAGGGATGGAACCGGGGCGACCAGCCGACGGCGAACCGTCGCTCGTCGACGAGTTACAGCAGCCGACGCCGATGCGGTACATCAAGTTCGCCGTCGCGATGTTCGCGGTTGTCGGCGTCGGGTACGGCCTGACGTTCTGGCTGTTCTCCGAACTCGGCACCATGGGGAACACCGGCGGGTCGATCCTCGTCGGTATCGGGACGTTCTTCGGCTTCCTGCTCGGACCAGTGGTCGCCGTGGGCACGGGCGCGTACACGGCCCTGAACTGGGAGGGCGAGGAGACGAAACTCGTCGCCGCGGCCGCCGGCGTCGGTGCCGCTGCCGGCTACGTCGTACTCGTGATGGTGCTGTTGCTGTTCGCCAGTCTGTCTTCCTCCGGCGGTGGCGGCGGGGGCGGCGGAACGAGTCTCCCCGGCGGAACCGGCGGGACGTTCGGATTGCTCCTGGGAATCGCCGCAACGGCCACGCTCACCGTCTACCTGACGGCCCGCGTTCGCATCGAATCCTGAGGGAGACGGCCCCGCGTCCGTCGTCACCACACCCGTCTGCGTGCCGAACGTCACACCGCGACCGGCGCGTCAGCGCGGCGTGGCCAGCGTGTTCACCCAGCGGCCCTCGGCGCGGGCCTCGCCTTCGAGGCCCGCGTCCGCGAGCAACTCTCGGAACTCGTCGCCACCGTAGTACGCGAAGAAGCGGTCGTCGCCGCCGCCGTGGTCGTCGTCGGGTTCGAAACCCGCGCTCTCGCCGCGTTTCACCGAGCAGAACAGCACGCCGTCGTCGGCGAGCACGCGCTCGAACTCGGCGAGCGCGTCGACGGCCGCCGGTTTCGGGAGGTGGTGGAGGACCGCACACGCCCAGACACCGTCGAACGCGCCGTCGGGAACCGGGAGCGAGCGCAGGTCGCCGCGGACGAACGCGCCGTCGACGTCCTCGCGGGCGGCCGCGACGAACGAGTGGGTGATGTCCACGCCCACCACGTCGAGGCCGCGGGCAGCGAACACCGCAGCGTCGCTCCCCGGGCCACAGCCGGCGTCGAGCACGCGGTCGCCGGCGAGCGCGTCGAAGAACGGGTCGCCGTGCCGCTCCGCGACGCTGGCCGTCCGGTACTTCTCGCAGTAGGCGTCGGCGTGGTCCTCGTAGGTCGCGGCGGTCTGGAGGGACTCGTCCATGCGCTCCCTCTAGTTCGAGGGGTCATAGGTTTGGCCGGAAACAACACCTCCTTAATCGGGGCCGGAGAACAGACGTGTATGAGTAGTCCACACGTGCTGATTCTCGGCGCGCCGGGCGCGGGGAAGGGCACGCAGAGCCGACGTCTCACCGAGGAGTTCGGCATCGAACACGTCACGACCGGTGACGCGCTCCGTGGGAACAAGGAGATGGACATCGGCCACCTCGACCTCGAGTACGACACGCCCGGCGAGTACATGGACGCCGGCGAACTCGTCCCCGACCCGGTGGTCAACGAGATCGTGAAGAAGGCCCTCGAGGACGCCGACGGCTACGTGCTCGACGGCTACCCGCGCAACGAGAGCCAGACGGAGTACCTCGACTCCATCACGGACCTCGACGTCGTGCTCTACCTCGACGTCGCGGAGGACGAACTCGTCCGGCGACTCACCGGCCGTCGCGTCTGTGAGGACTGCGGCGCGACCTACCACGTCGACTTCGACCCACCCGCGGAGGAGGGCGTCTGCGACGAGTGCGGCGGCGACCTCTACCAGCGCGAGGACGACACGGAGGAGACCGCCCGCGAGCGCATCCGCGTCTACGAGGAGAACACCCAGGACGTCGTCGACTACTTCCGCGACGAGGGCGTGCTCGCCGAGATCGACGGCGAACAGACCCCCGACGAGGTGTGGGACGACGTCAGGGACACCGTCGCCGAGCGCGCGGAGTAACGGCCGACGACTCGTTCTGGCGGCCCAGGAGACCGGTAGCCGTGGCTGTGTCGCCCACGTGGGAGCGACGACGCCTCCTGGGACCGCGTCCGAGAGCGGCACCCGGAGACCCACCGGCCCCGGTGTTAGTTTCCTATTATCAGCAATAAAATATAGGTAGATGCTGAAAAAGTTTAACTACCCCATGGCCTGTTGTACCGTCCGCCATGGTGTACTCACCCACGGGCAGGACACGACGTGACGTACTGAAAGCGGCCGGCACAGCCGTCGCGGGTCTCGGGCTGACGGGGTTGGCGTCGGCTACGGCGAACACCGTCGAGGTGAACGTCGGCTACCGGAGCGAGAGCGGGAAGCGGGCCGCGAAGGCCGAGGCGTCAGGCGTCGTCCGGGAGTTCAACTTCGACGCGCTCACCATCCGGGTGAACGAGAACGCTATCGAGGGCCTCTCCCAGCGCCCGGACGTGCGGTACGTCGAACGCAACGGCACGATGCACGCCCTCGACCAGCAACTCACGTGGGGCGTCGACCGCGTCGACGCCGAGGTGGCGACGGCGAACGGGTCGACGGGGTCGGGCGCCGACGTCGCGATCCTCGACACCGGCATCGACTCCGACCACCCGGACCTCGTCGACAACCTCGGTGCGGGCCGGGCGTTCGTCAGCGCTCGCGGCCCCTACGCGGAGAACTGGGACGACGACAACGACCACGGCACGCACTGCGCGGGCATCGCGGACGCCGACGACAACAGCCAGGGGGTCCGCGGCGTTTCCACGGAGGCGACACTCCACGCCGTGAAGGTACTCGACAAGCGCGGCTCCGGGTCGTTCTCGGACATCGCCGCGGGCGTCGAGTACGTCGCCGACCAGGGCTGGGACGTCGGGTCGATGAGCCTCGGCGCGTCCTCCGGCTCCCGGACCCTCAAGGACGCCTGCTCGTACGCCGTCGACCGGGGCGTGCTCCTCGTCGCCGCGGCCGGCAACGACGGGCCGTGTGGCGACTGCGTGGGCTACCCGGCGGCCTACCAGGAGTGTCTCGCGGTGTCCTCGTCGGCGTCCGACGACTCGCTGTCGTCGTTCTCCTCGACGGGGCCGGAGGTCGAACTCGTCGCGCCCGGCACGGACGTCTACTCGACGGTTCCGGGCGGCTACGACACGTTCTCGGGCACCTCGATGGCGACACCCCACGTCGCGGGCGCCGCCGGCCAGCTGATGGCCGACGGCTACACGAACACCGAGGCGCGCAGCAGGCTGAAGAGTACCGCCGAAGACATCGGCCTCGCGGACAACGAGCAGGGCGCCGGCCTCCTCGACACGGCGGCGGCGCTCGGGTACGACTCCAGCGACGACTGAGCAGCGACAGAGGCACAGCCACCGACGGGCCGCGGTACCCTCCGCGGCCCCACCACAGAGGCGCAGCCACCACCGACGGACCCGGTGTACTTTGTGCGGTCCAGCCGAGGAACGACACGTGCTCGACGCCACACTCGCGGTGACCACGGACGCGGAGGCAGCGTTCGCACTGACTGTCGAGAACGTCGGCAGCGAGGCGGTGTCGCTGTCGTTCCGGGACGGACAGCGCGCAGAGTTCGTCGTCGAGCGGACGGCCGACGGCGAGACGATCTGGCGGTGGAGTGACGACCGGATGTTCTCGATGGCCGTCGAGTCCGACGCGCTCTCTCCAGGCGCCGCGACGACGTACGAGGCGACGTGGTCGGCCCCGCAGTCGGGCGACTACGTGGCGCGTGCGTGGCTGACGGCGACCGACACCGACGTCGAGGCGGAGACGGCGTTCGTCGTTCCGTAAGAGGTTCAAGCGGTCGCCGCAAAGGAGCGCACAATGGTACGAACTGCGGAGAAGGTCCGCTCGCTGGTCCGGGAGGACCCCGAGATGGCGACCATACTGGACGACCTCCTCGACCAGGAGGGCGAACTCCACTGGCAGGACGTCAGAGACGACGTCTCCAGCGGCCAGTGGGGGCGCCTCCTCGAGAAGGACATCCTCGTCGAGGCCGACGAGGGCTTCGAGTTTGCAGACCCGGAGGGGGTCCGCGACGGACTCGGACCCGAAGAAGAGGCCGACACGGAGAGCCCGGAGACGACGTCGTGGTCGAAGTGGGACAAGCTCGCGGCCGTCGGCGCGGTCGGCGCGATGGTCGGCTACAGCGTCGGTCCCATCCGGAACGCGGTCGGCGGGACCGTCGAACTGCTCATCGGCCCCATCGACGCCGTCCTCCCGTTCTACGTCGTCGTGATGGTGCTGGCGGTGCTCACCGGCCTCTACTCCACGCTCCTGCAGGCGAACCTCACCGACATGTCGAAGATGTCCGAGTACCAGGAGCGCGCGAAGGACCTCCAGGACCGGATGTCGGCGGCCAAGGAACGCGGCGACGAGGCCGAGATCGAGCGCCTGCGCGAGGAGCAGATGGAGGCGTTCGGCGACCAGGCGAACATGCTCAAAGAGCAGTTCCGGCCGATGGTCTGGATCATGCTGCTGACCATCCCGGTGTTCCTCTGGATGTACTGGAAGCTCGGCACCGGGCAGGTGCCGACGAGCGAGCTCGAGATGACCCTGCCGCTGATGGGCGAGTCGAATCTCCGGACCGGGCGTGCGCTGTTCTTCCCGGTGTGGATCCTCTGGTACATGCTCTGCTCGTTCAGCTTCTCGAACGTCATCCGGAAGGCGCTGAACATCCAGACGACGCCGACGTAAACCCACTTTTTGCTCTGCGGGGGGTCGCTACGCGACCCCCGCTCGGCAAAAACTTGGGGAAAAGCACTCCTCACCCCCTCTGGGGGTTCGTCGGCCCGTGCCTACGGCGCGGTGAATCGCGGCCGAAGGCCGCGAATGCTACACCAGCGCTTCAAAACCTCTTTGTCGCCGCCGCTCCCAGCACGGATATGTTAGTCACCATCTCCGGACCGCCGGGGAGCGGGAAGAGCACCGTCGCTTCGGCACTCGCCGACCACCTCGACTACGACCACACGTCGGGTGGGGACATCTTCCGCGGGCTCGCCGACCAGCGCGGGCTCACCCTCGAGGAGTTCAACGAACTCGCCGAGGAGGATCCCCAGATCGACAAGGACCTCGACCGACAGCTCCGGGAGACCGCGCGAGACCGCGACGACGTCGTGCTCGAATCGCGACTCGCGGGCTGGATGGCCGGCGAGTACGCCGACATCAAGATCTGGCTCGACGCGCCGCTCGGCGTGCGTGCCCGCCGCATCGCCGAACGCGAGGACAAGACGCCGGCGACGGCGCGCGCGGAGACGGAGAAACGCGAGCAGTCCGAGGCCGCACGGTACGCCGAGTACTACGGCATCGACTTCGACGACCTCACCATCTACGACCTCTCGGTGAACACGGCGCGCTGGGGACCGGACGCGGTCACCGACATCGTACTGTACGCCGTCGACTCCTACGAGGCGTCCAGCGACGAGGGACCGACGCCCATCGAGGAAGTCCGTTACCAGTTCTGACGATGCTCCGCGACGCCCCCGAGGACCGCGACCCCGACGCTATCCTGGAGTTCGGCTTGGTGAACCTCGACAAGCCGCCCGGCCCCTCCGCCCACCAGGTGTCGGCGTGGGTGCGGGACATGACCGGCGTGGAGAAGGCCGCCCACGCTGGCACGCTCGACCCGAAGGTGACGGGCTGCCTCCCGATTCTGACCGGTGCAGCGACCCGCCTCGCGCCCGCACTCCTCGAGGGTCCCAAGGAGTACGTCACCGTCCTCGAACTCCACGCCGACCCGCCTGCCAACCTCGAATCCGTCGTCGCGGAGTTCGAGGGGCCGACCTACCAGAAGCCGCCGCGGAAGTCCGCGGTCGCGCGGCGCCTCCGCGTCCGCGAGATCTACGACCTCGACGTGCTGGAGGTCCAGGGGCGACAGGTCCTCCTGCGGATTCGCTGCGAGTCCGGGACGTACGTCCGGAAGCTCTGTCACGACCTCGGGCGTGCACTCGGCACCGGCGCTCACATGGGTCACCTCCGGCGGACCGCCACCACGCCGTTCGACGACACCGAACTCGTCACCCTCCAGGACCTCTCGGACGCGCTCGCGTGGTACCGTGACGAGGACGACACCGACCCGCCCGGGACTCCGGAGGAGGCGCTCCGTGCCGCGCTCGCGCCCGCCGAAAGCGCCCTCGTCCACCTCCCGAGTGTGACCATCGCGCGGTCGGCCGCCCGCGAGGTCGCGGAGGGCGCCCCCGTCTACGCGCCAGGCGTCGTGGACGCGGACGCCGCCGACCGCGACGCGCTCGTCGCGTGCTACACGCCCGACGGGGCAGCGGTCTGTCTCGGCCGCCTCGTCGGCGACCCCGACGCCGACAGCGGGACCGTCGTCTCCCTCGAGCGCGTGCTCGTCTGACCGCCGCGCCGCCCAGGGAAAACGAAGGTCTTAATGCTGGAACTCGCATTCATCCGGACGCGGGACCGTGGGGTAGCGGTATCCTCGGCGGATGGGGTCCGTCGGACTCGAGTTCGAATCTCGACGGTCCCACTACATTATCGCGACGCTCGCTACCGAGCGGCGCGTGTATTCGTTGCTGGAGAGATTCGAGCCTGGAAGCCGCAGCCCGGAACAGCGCGTAGCGCCGCACGCCCGGACCGTCTTCCTCCGTTCGACTCTCGACGGTCCCCCTTTTCGTGGCGCGAGAACGAGCACGGGAGCGACGGTGTTCCGCCCGCTACGTGTGACCACTGTTCCCCGTCCTCACGCCGTTCTCGGTCGCGCTCACTGGGGAGCGTCGTCTACCGTCGGTAGCGTGAACGAGAACGTCGTCCCCTCACCAGGTTCCGAGTCGACCCAGATCTCCCCACCGTGGCGCTCGACGATGCGCTCTGCGAGCGCCAGACCGATTCCCGTGCCCGCGTGCTCGGCCTGGGAGTGCAGGCGCTGGAACACGTCGAACACTCGCTGGGCGTCCGCCGGGGCGATACCGATCCCCTCGTCGTGGACCGAAATCCGCCACGCGTCGGTCTCCCGCTCGGCGGTCACCTCCACGCTCGGCGGCGCCTCACCACTGTACTCGATGGCGTTGTCCAGCAGATTCTGGAACAACTGCCGCAACTGCCCCGCGTCGCCGTCGACGACCGGCAGGGGCTCGTGGACGATCTCGGCGTCCGCCTCCTCGATGCGCACCTGCAGGTCGTCCAGCACGTCCGCGAACACACTGTCCAGAGCCACGCGTTCGAAGGGGTCGCCCTGCGTCTCGACGCGCGAGTACTCGAGAAGGCCCTCGATCATCGTCCGCATGCGGTCGGCGCCGTCGACGGCGAAGTCGATGAACTCCCGGCCATCGTCGTCCAGATCGTCGGTGTACCGATTCTCGATCAACTGCAGGTAGCTGGAGACCATCCGCAGCGGCTCCTGAAGGTCGTGGGACGCCGCGTACGCGAACTGCTCGAGGCGCTCGTTGGACTCTTCTAGTTTTCGCTCGTACTCCTTGCGCTCGGTCACGTCGCGGAAGTATATCGAGAGCCCGGACGCCGAGGGGTAGACGTTGAACTCCAGCCAGCTGTCGTTGCTCTCCTCGTACACCTCGAAGGTGAGGGGTTCCTGGGCCGCCATCGCCTCGTGGAGTTGCTCCCAGTAGACGCCCCCCTCCCTGGCGTCCGGGAAGGCCTCCCAGACGGTCCGGCCGAGCAGCTCCTCGATGGGGTATCCCATGATCTCGGCCGCGTGGTCGTTGAGGTGCGTGAACTGCCACTCCTCGTCGAGCGCGTAGAACGCGTCGGAGATGCGGCCGAGGATCTCGCTCAGTTCGGTCTCGAGTTCGGACTTGTGCTGCTCGAGCTGGCGTTCGCGGCGCTTCAACTCGGTGATGTCCTCGCCCGCCGTGACGACGCGGTCGATGGAGCCGTCCGCGTCGAACAGCGGCGCGGCGTTCACGCTGAGCTGTATCTGGTCGCCGGTCGGCGGGTCGATGGTCACCGCCTCGTCCAGAACTGGCTCGCCGGTCGCGAGCACGCGGGCCGAGGGCGTCTCCTCGGGCGGTATCGGCTCGCCGTCCGCGTCGTAGAGCCCCCACTCGTCGATGTCCGCCGGCTCCTCGATGAACTCCCGCTCGGAGAGGCCAAGCAGCTCCTGGGCCCGCTGGTTCGCCATCACCGTCTCGCCCTCGGCGTCCTGGACGGCGATCGGGATCGGTGCCGTCCGCAACAGCTTCTCCGTCTGCTCGTGCTCGCGACGGAGCTGTCGTTCGTGTTCCCTGTGCTCGGTGACGTCCTCGACGGAGACGACGACCCGCTGGTCGTTGCGATCGCTGCGGACCAGTGGAGCAGCGTTCACCGAGAGCCACCTGCGGCCGACGCCCGGGAGTTCGACCTGACCTTGGACGTCGTACACTGCCGTCCCGGTCTCGAGGACCCGCCGCCAGGGGCGTTCGTCCGCCGGAATCGGCTCTCCGTCGACGTCGTAGAGCGTCCAGGAGTCGACGCTGTACTCCCTGAGCTCCGACTCCGTCGCACCGATCCGTTCGAGCATCCGCCGGTTCGCCCGCGCGAACTTGCCGTCGGCCTCGACCACGCAGATGCTCACCGGGACGGTGTCGAGGATGCGTTCGGTGACGTCCCGTTCCTCGCGGAGTTGCTGTTCGTGCTCGCGGCGCTCGGTCATGTCGCGAGTCACCTTCGTGAACCCACGGAGCGTGCCGTCGTCGTCCCGGACCTCCGTGATGGTGACGTTCGCCCAGAACCGGGAGCCGTCCTTGCGGACGCGCCACCCCTCGTCCTCGACGGCGCCCGCCGTCGCCGCGGTTTCGAGGTTCCGCTCCGGCACCCCCTCGGCGACGTCCGCGTCGGTGTAGAACGTCGAGAAGTGCTCGCCCACGATCTCCTCGGCGTCGTAGCCCTTGGTGCGCTGGGCGCCCTCGTTCCAGCTGGTGACGACGCCGTCCGGATCGAGCATGAAGATGGCGTACTCCTCGACGGCGCTCACGAACGCGCCGAACTCCGTCAGGTCCGAGTGCTCCGCCGACGGCTGACCACCGTCGCTCGCCCGCCACCAGACCCGCCGTTCGTCGTCGAGTTGTCGGGTTCGCAGTGCGCTGCGGTCGGCCAGCGCCACGAGGTCCCGTTCCGTGACCGCCTCCTCGCAGTCGAGTCGCCGTGCGACCTCTGCGGTTGTGAGCGGCGTCGACGGGTCGTCGAACTCCGCGAACACCCGCTGGACGTCCTCCGGGGTGACGTCCGGGACCGGACCTGGGCCTGCCATAGGTCAGGGGAGGAGTCCGGCGGGTAAACGCTTACCGTCGACTGGTGGCCCGCCTGCCGCGTTCCCCGTCGCCCCGTGCGAGAGACGGCAGGAACTGGCCAGTGTCTGCGTCCAGGCGGCTACTCCTTGGGTCCACGGAACCGCTGGCGCCCGCGCCTGTACAGCGACCAGAGGACCGGGTTGAAACCGGTCTCCATCCGGAACATCGGCACCGCGCGCCCGCCGTACTTCTGCTTGAACTGGAAGACGTTGTCCGAGTAGTGCGACCCGGTCGGCCCGAAGCCGTACTCGTCGTACCCCTCCTCGATGCCGAACTTGATGGCGTGCTCGTGGAGCAGTTCCGAGGGGTGGTACTGGTAGTTCTCCCGGTCGGGAATCGCCGACAGCCAGTGGTGGAGGATCCCCGCTTCCTCGTCGAGGAGGTGGAGGTACCGGCCGACCTCCTCCCCGTCGACGATGGCCGTGAACACGAGCACGCGGTCGCCGACGTTCTCGGCGAGCGCCTCGAGGAACTCGTACGGGAACAGGGTGCCGCCGACCCGGTCGAGGTTCTGGGCGTAGGCGTCGTAGGTGGCCGCTAACTCCTCGCCGAGGGCGTGCTTCTCGATGCGGTAGTCCTGTTCGTGGGCGCGGCGGAGGTCCCGCCGGCGCTCCTTGTCCATGTCCGCGCGGATCTCCTCCCAGTCGGGTTCGAGGTCGAGGAAGAACAGACACTTGTCGAACTGGGGCTGGTACCCCCGGTCGTGGAGATACTGTCCGTAGCGGACGTAGGTGAGGTCGTGAGAGGTGATCCGGTGGGCGATGACCTCGGGGCCCGTCACGGCCTCGAGACCGTCGAAGAGGAGGTCGAGCGTGTCATCCTTCTCGGAGACGAGGACGGGGCCGCCGTACAGCGGGTGGGTCGTCGTCGCCATCTTGAGGGGGAACTTCACGGGGAGACGCTCGGTGACGGAGTCGGGGAGGGGCAGTTCGCGGACGAAGTTCGGTAGGACCCCCACGGGGTTGCCGTCCTTCTCGACGACGATGTGTTTGGGGTCCTGGTCGAAGGCGGTCTCGACCGCCTCGAGCCACTCGTAGCGGTTGAAAAGCGAGCCGTGGTCGGCCTGTTCGACCATGTTATTCCACTGGTTCTCGTTCACCTCGGTGACCCCTTCGCGTAGTGTAGACCGGAGCTCAGACATTTCGTGTGCTGGTTCCGACGCAGCCTGCACCGATTGTTATAAGTTCCATTACCGGGGCGTGAAGCGGCCTACGCTCAGTTCAGCCCGACTTACCCCCGAGCCCGGTGACGGAGGGTAGCACAGCCCATAGTGAGGTGTAGCTAACAGCTATAGCTATACGCTCGCCACGAGACGTTACAGACGATGGCGCGAATCGAGGACCTCCGCGTGTACCCGGTGAAGGGGCTGGACGGCGTGTCCATCGACGAGGCCGCGGTGCTGGACGGCGGGACGCTCGCGGGCGACCGCGAGTTCGCCCTCTTCGACGCCGACGGCGACGTCGTCAACGGGAAGCGGACGTCCCGCGTCCACGAACTGCAGACGGCGTTCGACCCCGAGACGACCGAACTCACCGTCGCCGTCGACGGCGAGCGACGGACGTTCGACCTGGACGCGGACCGCGAGCGAGCGGCCGACTGGTTCGGCGACGTCTTCGACCTCGACTTGACCCTCGAACGAGACGAGTCGCTGGGGTTCGTCGACCGCCGCGAGATGGGGCCGTCGGTCGTCAGCACGGCGACGCTCCGGGAGGTCGCGTCGTGGTTCAAGGAGATGACCGTCGAGGGTGCACGTCGGCGGCTCCGCGCGAACGTCGAGGTGTCCGGCGTCCCGCCGTTCTGGGAGGACCGGTTCGTCGGTGACGACGCACCCGGCTTCGTGGCGGGCGGCGTCCGCTTCGAGGGCGTAACGCCGTGTGCCCGCTGCGTGGTCCCCGAACGCGACCCGGAGACGGGCGAACCGACCCCCGAGTTCCGCGAGCGATTCGTCGCCAGGCGCCGCGAGACGTTCCCGGAGTGGGCGGACGTCGACGCCTTCGACCACTACTACACGCTGATGCTAATCGCCCGGGTGCCTGAGTCCGACCGCGGACGGACGCTCCACGTGGGCGACGACGTCTCCGTCGTCGAGACCTGAGGGGCGTCCCGTCCACGCCGCCAGAGCTCCCCGCTCGGTCCAAATTTCACGCCTGATACTCCCACACAAAGATTGAAGAGCGTCGCCCCGGGACCGCCCCGTATGCCGGTGACGTTCCGCATGGAACTCCGCTCGACGGAGACGCGCCCGTCGAAGGAGACCCAGGAGAGCGTGCTGCCCGCGATGTCACAGAAGTTCGGGCAGCGCGTGACCATCCGGTCGGCGGAACTCGGGCCGGAGGACCGCCTGCGCGCGGCGACGATCGGCACCGTCGACGTCCAGGACACGGACGTCCTGCGGGAGCTGTACGAGTACGTCAAACCACACCGCCTCGTCAAGGTCGGCAGCATCAAGACGAACGACGACGGCGGCGTCGTCACACGGAAGACACACGAGGTGGACCGCGAGAACGTAGACAGCCAGGAGCGCTTCTGCGTAATCGGTGAGGTGCGCGGCGACCTCCTCATCCGCGTCCACGGCGACAGCGGGCAGCGCGGTCGAACGGTGCGGGACGGCGGGAAGCCACTCAAACGAGACAGCGCCGGACGAGACTGATACTGGACCGTCTGGGGTGTCGATACTCTCGCTGCAGGAACGCTAGCTGTCGCTGTGTGGGTCGGTGTTCGCTACGCGGACGCGTCGCTGGTCGGCGTCGCGTCGTAAAAAGCTGAATTTCGTTGTTGTCGGAGAAAGCTTACAGGCGGGTGACGTTGGTCGCGCGCGGACCCTTGTCGGCCTGCTCGATGTCGAACTCCACTTCCTGTCCCTCCTCGAGGTCCGGACCGCCAACGTCTTCCATGTGGAAGAAAACGTCCTCGTCCTCGTCCTCAGTCTCGATGAAACCGTAACCGCCCGTGTCGTTGAAGAAGTCAACCTTACCGTTTGCCATTGCAATTACTCCGAGGCGCGATACACGGATAACACTTGCGAGGGTCGGAGTACCACGACCCACTGCCCGGCTGTCCGTGAAATCCAGTTCACGAAACGCCCTTGTCTGGCCCCTGCGACCCGCCAGTATGCCCGGTCCGCTGTTCCTCGACGGTGACGCCGTCTCGTTGCACCCCGCAGTCGAGGCCGACGTCCCGTTCCTCGTGGAGACCGCCAACGACCCGCGCGTGCGAGCGACGCGAACCAGTCCGTTGCCGAAGAGGGCCGACACCTACCGCGACCGCCTCGGCGGGATGCTCGGCCGGCACGACGAGACGCTCGCGCTGCTCGTCTGCGTGGACGGGGAGCGCGTGGGCTTCCTCTACCTCCTGCGAGAGAATCCCGGCGACCGCGTGCACCGGAAAGCCGAACTCGCCTACTGGTTCGCGCCCGACCACTGGGGGAACGGCTACGCGACGGAAGCGGCCGACCTGGCGGTCGGCCACGCCTTCGACGGCATCGGCCTCCACAAGGTCACCGCGAAAGCGTACGAGTCGAACGAGGCGTCCCGGCGCGTGCTGGAGAAGGTCGGCTTCTCCGAGGAGGGGTGCTTCGAGCGCGAGGCGTACGTAGACGGGGAGTGGGTCGACTACCGCCGGTACGGCCTGCTCAGCGAGGACTACTGACGACCCCCGAGGTGAGCGACGGTCGGAACCAGCCAACCGACGGACAGCACCGGGACGGAGCAACCCGGAGGAATTTAAGCGTCCACTGCGTGGCTACCCGCGATGAGGATATCGACTGGCGTCTCCGGGCTCGACAGCCTCCTCGACGGGGGGTTGCCGGCTCGCCGCCTCTACACGCTGAGCGGGCCGCCGGGCAGCGGGAAGACGACGCTCGCGGCCCAGTACGTCACCGAGGGCATCCGGAACGGCGAGGACGTGCTGTACGTGACGATGCACGAGACCCGAAACGAACTCGTCGAGGACATGTCGAACTACGAGTTCGGCTTCGAGCGCGCCGCCAACTCCGAGCGATTCGAGTTCCTGAACCTCACGCGCGAGCGCTCCCGGCGGTCGCTCACCCAGTACGGCCGGGAGTCCGGGCTCTCCTCGCGGCTCGCGTCGATGATCCGCCAGGAGGACTACGACCGCGTCGTCGTCGACTCGACGATGCTGCTCGCGCACTTCGCGGACGACTCGGAGGCCGAGGTGACCCACTTCGCGACGGGGCTGAAACAGACGGACGCCACCGTACTCCTGGTCTCGGAGATGACGGACCCGACGGCGTACGCCGAGGAGCACTACCTTGCCCACGGCGTCGTCTTCCTCCACAACTTCCTCGAGGAGGGCGGGATGACCCGGGGCATCCAGCTGGTGAAGATGCGCGGGACGAACATCGACTGCGACATCCGGGACGTGACGTTCACGGGCTCCGGACTCCAGGTCGACCCCGGACGGAAAGTCCGGCCACAGTGATGTACGAGGACTCGTTCTCAACGAACTGGGACGGCGACGAACTGGACCGCGAGGAGGCCATCTGGCGGGCGTACGCGCTGGGCGTGGCGGCGGCGCTCGGCGAACAGCACCCCGAGGAGTACCGGCAGCTCGTCGCCGCGACGGGGCGTTCGCTGGTGGAGATGGCCTACGACGAGGGGAAGAGTTCGGCGGCGGACCTTGACAGCCGGCTGGCGTCGGGGGCGGCCGAGGAGGACGTCGGCGACTTCCCGTCGCGCGAGCGGGCGGTGTGGTCGAAGCTCATCTCCTACCGCGAGGAGACGGGCGACGACATCGAGCCGGGCCGCGGGGGCGGTCGCGACCGGGACGACCTGCCCGAGTTCCTCTACCGCATCGACCTCGACGCCCTCGACCGCGACGACCTCTCCAGACTCCGGCTTCCGGAGTTCCTCTCCCGGAAGTAATAGTTACTTTCTTAACGTTTCGTGGCGAGGCACTGACATGGACCACGCGAGTGGGCCGGACCACACCACCCAGGCCCTGGAGACCACCACGGGGGACTGCGTGTCGGTCCGGACGCCGGAGGGGGACGTGAACGTCGAACCCGGCGAGTCGGCGCGCCTGCACACCACGAGCGAGAGTGGGTTCTCGGTCACGACGTGGCGCGAGGACGCCACCCTGAACGTCGCCGTGGAGCGCGACGGCGACGACGCGGTCGACGTGGAACTCGAACTCCCCGGCGACTGCCGCGTCGGGTCGGTCTCCACCGGGTCGGGCGACGTGGTCGTCCGCGACGTCGACGGCGCGCCCGCGGTCGAGACGGCGGGCGGCGACGTCCGCATCTCCGGGACGACGGGCGTCCAGTCGGTGTGGACCGGCGACGGCGACGCGGCCGTGTCGGTCGCCACCCTCCCCCGAGACGCCACCGTCGAGACGGTCGACGGCGACGTGACCCTGGCCCTCAGCCCGACCCTCGACGCGACCGTCGAGCTGCACGTCCGGGACGGCGACGTGAACAGGCCCACGGACGTGTTCGACGACGTCGAGGAGCAGTCGACCGAGTACGTCCGTGGCGTCCTCGGGGACGGCGATCGGTGGCTCACCGCGAAGACCGGAAGTGGCGACGCCACCGTACAGCGCACGTGAGGACCGCCTCTGCGGCCGCTAGTTTCTCGGCGTTCGCTAGTCCCGCTTGACCGCCGGGTTCGTCACCGCGCCCTCCGCGGCGGAGCCGAACTGATCGCCGTACTTCCGGAGGACGCCCGCGTCGTAGCGCGGGTCCGGTTCCGACCACTGTTCGCGTCGCTCGGCAAGTTCGGCGTCGGAGAGCGCGACGGAGAGTTCGCGGCTCGGCACGTCCACGGTGACCTCGTCGCCGTCCTCGAGGAGTGCGATTGGGCCGCCGCTGGCGGCCTCCGGGGCGACGTGGCCGACCATCGGCCCCCGCGTCGCGCCGGAGAACCGACCGTCCGTCAGCAGTGCGACGTCGTCCTCGTGGCCCTGGCCGACGACGGCGGCGGTGACGCCGAGCATCTCGCGCATCCCCGGGCCGCCGCGCGGGCCCTCGTTGCGGATGACGATGACGTCGCCCGACTCGATGTGGCCCTCCTGGACGTACGCCATGGCGTCCTCCTCGGACTCGAAGATTCGAGCGGGGCCAGTGTGTTCGGTCTCGTCCTCCCCGGTGACCTTCAGCACCGCGCCGTCCGGCGCGAGGTTACCAGTCAGAACGGTGATGGCGCCCGTCTCGTGGAACGGGTCGTCGACGGGGCGGAGGAAGTCCACGTCCTCCTCGACGGACCCATCGACGCCGAGGTGGTCGAGTTCCTCGGCGAGCGTGCGCCCGGTGACGGTGAGCGCGTCGCCGTGGACCAGTCCCGCGTTGAGCAGGCGCCGGAGGACGACCGGGACACCGCCGACCTCGTGGAGGTCGTTCATCACGCGCGTTCCTCCGGGCTGGAGTTTCGCGATCTTCGGCGTGCGGTCGCTGATGGTGTTGAAGTCCTCGATGTCGAGGTCGACGCCGGCCTCCGCGGCGAGCGCGAGCAGGTGGAGCACGGCGTTCGTCGACCCGCCGAGCGCGACCTGCACTGCGATGGCGTTCTCGAAGGATTCTCTGGAGAGTACGTCGGAGGGCCGGCGGCGCTCCTGGACGCACTCGACGGCGAGTTCGCCCGCGCGAGCGGCGGTCTCGTAGCGCTCCTCGCTCTCCGCGGGCGGGCTCGCGGAGCCCAGCGGCGCCAGCCCGAGCGCTTCGCTAATCGAGGCCATCGTGTTCGCGGTGAACATCCCGCCGCAGGAGCCCGCCCCGGGGCACGCGTGGCGCTCCATCTCGTCGAGTTCGTCCTCGCTCATGTCGCCCGAGGCGACGGAGCCGACGCCCTCGAAGACGTTCTGCACCGTGACCTCGCGGCCCTCGTGCTCGCCGGGCATGATCGAGCCCCCGTAGAGGAAGACGGTCGGGAGGTCCGTACGGATGGCCGCGATCATCATCCCGGGGAGGTTCTTGTCGCAGCCGGCCACCGTGACGAGGCCGTCCATGCGCTCGCCGAACGCGACGAGTTCGACGCTGTCCGCGATGACCTCCCGGGAGATGAGCGACGCGCGCATCCCCTCGGTCCCCATCGAGATGGCGTCCGAGATGGTGATGGTGCCGAACTCGATGGGCATCCCGTCACCGCTCTCGACGCCCTCGATGGCGCCCTCGGCCACGTCGTCGAGGTGGACGTTGCAGGGCGTGACGTCCGCCGCCGGGTTCGCGACGCCGACCATCGGCGAGGAGAAGTCCGCGTCGTCGTAGCCCATCGCGCGGAACATCGCGCGGTGGGGCGCCCGTTCGACGCCCTCCGTCACGTCGTTGCTCGGGAGGTCCGGGTCCTTCTGGTTGTGCATGCACGTGCAAGGGGGCTGTGCGTGTTAAGATGTATCGACCGGACAGATGTTGCCGTTTCGACCGAACACGTTTCGCCGACAGTTTTTCCGTCTCCAGCTTCCGGGTCAGAGAGCGCCCTCGCCGTCTGGATACGCCAGGGGGAGTCGGTCCATCCGGCACCGAAACCACCTTGGGGTGGGGCGGGCCACTCGGGAGCATGGACGCCACCGTCGCCGTCGTGCACTACCCCGAGGGCGCGGGGCACGCGACGCGAATGCTCGCCGTCGCGCGGGAACTGGAGGCGCGCGGCGCGACGGTAGAACTCGCCGGCGGCGGGCCAGGCGAGCGGTTCGTCGAACTGCTCGGCTACGAGGAGTACGTGCCGACGGTCGTGGACTTCATCGGGGACTACCAGGGCGGCGGGTCGCTGCGGGACGTCCTCACGGGGAGCGTCCCCGACGCGGTGCGCCGGGTCCGGGACGTGGCGCAGTGGCTCCGGCGCGTGGACGCGGACTGCGTCGTCACGGACGACATGTTCGCGTCCGTGGCGGCGGTGCTCGCCCGCGTCCCGCAGTACGTCTGCACGCACAACACCCCCGGCTACTACGACGACCTCGCCGAGCGCGTTGGCGCGGCCGTGCTGACGAGACAGCAGGTGTGGGCGAGCCGGCGCTTCTTCTACCCCGCGGTGTGGCCCGAACGCGACGGCGACCCGCGCGGCGTCGAGCGCGTCCCACCGCTCGCACTCGACGTCCCGCTCAACGCCGAGGAGACGCCGGACGTGGACGTACTGATCTCGCCGAGTACGTACTCGACGGCGCTCGACGACGTGGCCGACCGCCTCCGGGACGCGGGGAGGGACGTCACGGTGGTCGGCGGGGAGGACTGGACGACGGTCGCGTCGATGCTGCCGGTGCTCCGCGAGGCCAGCGTCGTCGTCTGCCCGGGCTACTCGACGGTGATGGAGGCTGCCGTCGCCGGGACGCCCTGCGTCGTCTACCCGTTCACGAGCGAGCAGCGCGGCGTCGCGCGGTTCGTCGAGCGTGGCGGCGAATCAGGCTTCGCGGTCGCCGAGACGCCCGCCGACGCGGTCGCAGCGGTGGAGAATCCGCCCGACCCGCCGTCGTTCGAGAACGGCGCACCGGTGGTGGCCGAGCGGGTGGCCGATGACCTCGACTACGAGTAACCGCACGGTCCCGTAGCGGGCAGGCTTGCCACCGGCGGAACCACCTTCACGGGGGGCGGCGAACTGACGCCTATGACTACGCGGGTCGAGACCGGCGGCCGCCTCCACTTCGGCTTCCTCAACCTCTCGCTGGCGAACGAGCGGCTGTACGGGAGTCTCGGCGTCGGCCTCGACCAGCCACGGGTGATCGTCGAAGCCGAGCGCGCCGAGCGAGTGGTCTGCACCCACGACCGGGCGCGTGAGTACGTCGAGCGCTCGTGCTCGCTCCTCGACGTTCCGGGCGCGGACGTCGCAGTCCGGGCGGAACTCCCGGTGCACGTCGGTCTCGGCTCCGGCACGCAACTCGCGCTCGCGGTGCTGGCGGCCGTCGCACGGGCCCACGACCGGACCCCAGAGGTTCGGGCGCGCGCCCCGGAACTCGGGCGCGGCGGCCGGAGCGGCGTGGGCGTCGCGACCTTCGAGTCCGGCGGGTTCGTGCTGGACGCCGGCCACCCGACGGAGCGGTTCACGACCGACCGACCACCGCGCGGCGAGTGGACGGTCCCGCCGGTCGCCGCCCGCCACGACGTGCCCACGGACTGGCGCTTCGTGCTCGTGCTCCCGGACGCGCCGCCGGGGAAGTCCGACGAAGGCGAGGACGAGAGCATGCGCGCGGCGGTGGAGTCGGCCGAGGGCGGGTTGGCGGACCGCATCTCCGGCGTGGTGACGCGCCGGGTGCTCCCCGCGCTGGCGACCGGCGACGTGGAGGAGTTCGGTGCCGGGGTCGCGGCGGTCGGCCGCCTCAACGGCGCGTGGTACGCCGACGAGCAGGGTGGCGTCTACCGGCCGCCCGCGGGCGCCATCGTGGACGGACTCGCGGACAGCCCCGCCGTCTCCGGCGCCGGGCAGTCGTCGTGGGGGCCGGCGGTGTACGGCGTCACGGACGAGGCCCGCGCGAGCGCGGCGGAGGCTGCGGGACGCGACGCACTCGACGCGGCGGGCGTCGACGGCGACGTCCTCGTCGTCGCACCCCGGAACACCGGCGCGACAATCGAGGACTGACCGACCGACGGCGAGAGCCACTGCCACAATCCACGGCTGCGGGGTGGACTGGAAGGGGCGACTGGCTCGACAGGCGAGGCGACGCAAACACGCCAACGAGCGAAGCGAGTGAGCGCGCACAGCGAGCGCGGGGCCGACCACCGGGAGGCCTCGGCTTGCTCGAACGGTGACTGGAGGGAACCGTGAGAGCCGCAGCCGTCGAGCCAGTCGGGGCTTCCTGGGAGTTCTCTGTGGTGTCGTGGCCGACAGTGTGAGAGACACCAGCGACCCCCTGACGGCAAAAGACGTAAACGCTACCCACGCGAGTCGGGGGTATGGCGACGATTCCGTTCGGCGTCTCGCGGCTGGACGGCCGCATCGGCGGCGGTGCGCCCGAGGGGAGCGTGGTGCTGCTGTCGGGGGAGGCCGGTGCGGGGGCCCGGGAGTTCGTCTACACGAGTGCGGTGCTGAACGGCCTCCAGTCCGCGGACCAGGAGCTGTTCGACCTCCACTACGGCGACCTCCACGGGAACGCTGTGGCGCCCGAGGAGATCCACTACGTGTCGTTCACGGCCGACGAGGCGGAGCTCCAGCGGGAGATCTCGTTCACGATGGACGAGGAGATCGTGACGTCCGGGCTCGACGCGGTGGAGTTCGCGGACCTCTCCCCGGAGTACTTCCAGTTGAGTCCGGTGCCGCGGGCGTGGTACTCGGGGAAACACCAGACCATCGCGGACCTCGGACAGACCGGCGACGACCGCCGTGACGTCCTGGAGGCGTTCGCGGACTACCTCGACGAGCACGCCCAGGGCAGCCTCGTGATCGTGGACTCGCTGACCGACCTCATCGGCGCGCGCAAGGACGACATGGATTTCAGCGACATCGTGTTGACGCTGAAGGGGTTGCGGAAGGCCGCCAGCGATTGGGACGGCCTCATCCTGTTGCACCTGGCGCGGGACGCGGTCACCGACGAGGAGTTCGGGAGCCTGATGACCTCCGTCGACGGCACCGTGCAGTTCGAGTGGGAGCGCGGCGGCAACGAGCGCGTCCGGACGATGTTCGTCCGGGAGTTCCGCGGCGTCCTCAGTCGACTGGAGGAGGAGGACATCGTGCAGTTCGAGACGGAAGTCCACGATGCCGGCTTCGACGTCACCGACGTGCGGAAGATACGGTGAGGCACCGAACGGTTAAGGGAGGTGGGGTCCAACACCGGTTGAATGGCCGACGGAACGTCGGACGCGGCCGGGGGGCCGAGCCTCGAGGGGGCGGCCGCGGAGTGGCTCGCGGAACGAGCCAGCGACGCAGACGTCAGCGAGAAGGTGCTCCTACAGCGAATCGTCGGCGCGTACCGGGCGGCGACGGAGGACGCCGACAACGAGTTCGTCACCGACGACGAGTTGCGCGAGCAGGTGGGGGACGTCGAGCGGGAGTTCGACGAGAAGATCCAGGACGTCCGCGAGCGCGTCATTCAGGTGAAACGCGAGGCCGACGGGAAGGCGACCGCGGACCACGACCACGCGGAGGTCTCCCAGCAGGCCGCGGACGCGGTGGCGGCCGCGGAGTCGGCGCAGGCCGAGGCGGGAGTGCTGGCCGAGGAGGTCGACCGGCTCGCGGACCGCGTGGACGCTGGCTTCGACAACTTCGAGGAGGTGCTGTCGTACCTCCGGGACGAGACGGACGACCTCGACGGGAAGGCGACGACGCTGGCGACCGCGGTGCTGTCGATGCGGGAGTCCGTCCGCTCGCTGGCGGCGGCCGAGGCCCGCCGGGAGCGCGCCGAACAGCTCCAGCGCGAGGCGAACGTCTCGGGCGTCCAGAACGCGGACTGCGACGCCTGCGGGCAGTCGGTGACCGTGGCGCAGCTGTCGGCGCCGGAGTGTCCGTTCTGCGCGGAGAGCTTCGAGGGCGTCGAGGCGAAGACGGGGTGGTTCGGCAGCCACACGCTGGTGACCGGACGGAAGCCGGCGCTGACGGCGAAGCGGTCGTGGCTCGACGACGACGGCGAGAGCGACTCCTGGCTCGGTGGCGACACGGAGACTCTCGAAGCGATGGCGACCGGAGCGGACGACGCCGGAGAGACGGACGACGAAGCGACGGACGCCTGGGTCGAGGAGGCGGACGTCGACGACGCGGTGGACGTGACGGCGGCCGAACCCGTCGACAGCGAGGCGACGGACGGCGGCCGGGAGGACCCTGATGACTGACGAACACCAGGCGGACACACCGGACGGCGAGGAGGACGACGAGCCGTCGGGCGAGCGCTCGCCCGGCGAGATCGGACCCGGCACCACCGCGAGCGACCCGCCCGGAGCGGACGCGGGCGAGAGCGCTGCCGCGGAGTCAGCTCCGGACGACGGCCGCGACGAGGACGCTCCGCTGTCGGACCTCCGTGAGGACGTCGACGAGCGCCGCGAGCGCGAGGACGACTTCGACGCGCTGTTCGACGAGGTGAGCGTCGGCGACGTCGACGAGGAGTCGGTCTGGGAGGCGCTCTCCGCCTCGGCCGACGACCCGCTGTTCGTCACGGAGTCCATCGAGGACGATAGGGAGGTAACCGTCGTGGAGAAACGGCTCTGTCACGGCTGCGAGCACTTCGCGGACCCGCCGCACCTCGCCTGCAACCACGAGGGGACGACCATCGAGGCGGAGGTGGACACCGACCACTTCCGCGTCGTGGACTGTCCCGTCGTCGCCGAGCGCCGCGAGGAGGAGGCGGGTGACTTTTCACCCGACGATTCCTAACGGGAGCTATGCAGTTCTGCGACGACTGCGGCTCGATGATGCACAAGCAGGGCGAGGAGATGGTGTGTTCGAGCTGCGGCGCCGTCGAGGAGAGCGAGGCCGACGGGGGGTTCGTGGAGACGGCCGCCCAGGACACCAGCGACGTCATCGAGACGAGCGAGGACGCGAACTTCGAGGGGAAGCCGACCGCCGAGGAGACGTGTCCGGAGTGTGGCCACGACACGGCGTGGTACACCATCAAGCAGACCGGGAGCGCCGACGAACCGCCGACGCGCTTCTTCAAGTGCAAGGACTGTGGCGCGCGCTGGCGGGATTACAGCTAAGAGGGATTTCCGCCGAGGTTCTCTAGAAAATATAGCGACACCCACCTAGAATCCCCGGATATCCGTGGATTCTCGCGAAAAAGCATTTACGTCAAGAAGTCGTCTTTTCAGTCGAATGATGTTCGAAGATGATGGCTCCGAAGAAACTAACCCCATCATAGATCGACCAGCTGCGGAGGACGATTCTTTCGAGGACCCGATAGGCGACTTAGACCTCGATATTGGTGATTCTGGCATCCCTGTGGCCGGGGAAGGTGACGTTGAAGAAGTAGATGATGTGGACGAAGAGGGTGTGCTGTGTGACTGTGACCCGGAGTACCGACACCCCGAAACAGTCCTTAAGGAGAGGGGTGCGTCATTGGGAGGACTCGGTGGTCAGTTCGCTGAGGAAACTACCGTCATTATCTGTACCAACTGCGGGACTCGGTTCTATGAGAACGAGTCCTACCGGAACGACAACAGCGGCGCTGGCTCGCTAATATAATCATGGAGAAGATAGTTGGAGCAATCGGTACTGCGCTCTCGCTGTACTTCATCTTCGACTTCTTCTTCTGGAATGGTGGTCTCGTGAACCCCAGTATCTTCACCCGTCTCGAATCGGTAATGATGCTACTCCCCTTCTGAGAGGGAACACAGCCACGTAGATTGTAAGGTTTGGACGCCGAACGTTCAAACCACGACGCGCCGTCAGTACCACCGTGGCACTCTCGACCGCCCTGACTGAGAGACTCGGAATCGACGTCCCCCTGGTCCAGGCACCTATCGGGAGCGCGACGAACCCCGAACTCGCGGCCGCCGTCGCCGACGCCTGTGCGCTGGGGATGCTCGCGGTGACGTGGCTGGACCCCGAGGAGGCCCGCGCGGACGTGGCCGACGCGCTCGGCCGGACGGACGGCACCGTCGGTGTGAACATCGTCGTGGACGACGCCGCGAAGGACGTGCCCACCGAGGAGCACGTCGAGGCGTGCCTGGACGCGGGCGCGGAGGTGATCTCCTTCTCGTTCGGCGACGCGGCGCCGTACGTCGAGCGCGTCCACGACGCCGGCGGAATCGTCCTCCAGACCGTCGGGAGCGCCGCGGAGGCCCGCGAGGCGGAGGCTGCAGCCGTTGACGTCGTGGTCGCGCAGGGGTGGGAAGCCGGCGGCCACGTCCAGAGCGAGGTGGCGACGCTCCCGCTGGTGCCGCGTGTCGTGGACGCGGTGCCCGACACCCCGGTTATCGCCGCGGGCGGTATCGCGGACGGCCGTGGCGTGGCCGCAGTGCTGACGCTCGGCGCGGCGGGGGCGTGGCTCGGGACGCGGTTCCTCGCCGCGGCGGAGGCAGACGTCCACCCCGACTACCGCGAGCGAGTGCTGACCGCCGACGAGACGGGGACGACCTACGGCACGGTGTTCGACGAGGGGTGGCCCGAGGTCCCTCACCGCGTGCTCGACAACGAGACGACCGAGTGCTGGGGAGCAGCGGGTCGCCCCGACGAGGCGAAACCCGGCGCTGGCGACGCCGTCGCCGAGTCCCCCGACGGCGAGCCGATCCGTCGCTACGAGGACTCGCTGGCGGTCCCCGGAACCGAGGGCGACGTGACCGAACTGCCGCTGTACGCGGGCCAGAGCGCGGGCCTCACGATCGAACGCCGGCCTGCGGGCGAAATCGTCGAGTCGCTGGCGGGGGAGACCTGTGCGGCGCTCGACCACCGGCCGGAGTGCTGACGGAGGCCCGGTCGCTCCCCGACTCGAAATCTTCAGGCCGGATGGCGCCGAGGCCCATCCATGGACGAGTACGCGTACGTCGTGAACGTCGATGCGGCAGTCGTCAGAGACGACGAGTACCTCGTGGTCGAGCGGAGCGCCGAGGAGGACCACGCGGCGGGCACGCTGGCGTTCCCCGGTGGGAAGGTCGAGCAGACCGAGGGGTTCGACGCCGTCGAGAACACCGCGCGTCGTGAGGTCCGCGAGGAGACGGGCGTGGAGGTCGGCGCCGTCGAGTACGTCTCCAGCAACGCGTTCGTCGCCGACGAGGGGACGCAGTGCCTGAACGTGGTGACGTGGTGTGAGTACGAGAGCGGAGAACCCGAGGCCCGCGAACCCGAGGAGGTGGCCGACGCGTTCTGGCTGCCGTACGAGGCGTTCGGCGAGCGCGAGGACGTGCCGGAGTACATCGCGGCGTTCGCCGAGCGGGTCGAGGAGCGCCGCAGTTACTGAAGGAGGAGCCAGGCGGCGGCGACGACGAGGCCACCGGTCGCCGTCGAGAGGACGGCCTGCTCGCGGAGGTCGTCGAGGAGCGTGTGGTCGTGTTCGTGGCCGGCGCGCGTGGCGGCGTCGTGGACCTCGCTGCCGGTCTCGCAGTGCGGGAGGAAGTCCATCGCGACGTGGAGGAAGATGCCGGCGGCGAAGCCGAAGACGACGGCGCGGAACGTCGGGTCCGTGGGGAAGGAGAACAGCGTGACCGTGAGCGCGGCGAGGCCGACGCCGGAGGCCGGGAGGAGAAGCATCGCGGGCGAGCGGTCGCCCCGGACGAGGCGGCGTGCCGCGGCGTAGCCCGCGGGGCCCTTGTGGGAGACGATGGCGAGGCCGAGCAGCGGGCCGAGTTCCGGCATCGCGGTGTAGACGACGCCGATGATGGAACCGGCGGCCAGCGAGTGGGCGGTGAGTTCGGCGCTAGTGCGGTCCAGGGGGAGGTCGAAGTGCGTGAGAAGGTGGCCGACGGTGTGCGCGGCGAAGCCGACGAGGATGCCGGCGGCGACGCCGAAGCCGCCGGGTTTGGGGGCGTAGCCGATAGCCTGTGGCACGAGGAACACGCTGGCGCTGGTGATCATCGCGCCGCTGGCGAGGCCGTACCCCCAGACCAGACCGGTGGGGTGTTCGCTGCTCGCGCGGGCGCCGAGCGCTGCTGCACCGGCCATCGCGGCGAACGCGACCCACGAGATGCCGAGCAGTTTGACGGGCGCGTCGCCGACGAGGACGTACGCGGACAGCAAGACGAACCCGAGTGTGCCGAGGACGCCGAGGCGCGAGGTGTTCGCGCGGACGGCACCGACTGACTGAGTGACCGACATTCAGTTATTAATCTACTAGCCTTCGTTAATAGCCTGTCGGTCGGCAGCGTTCCGGACCGCTCCGCCCGTTCAGGCCGTCGAACGCTTCCACTCCGCGAGTCCCAGCACGCCGCCGTCGAGTTCCTCGGGGACGGACGCCGCCCACGTGAACAGCGGAGCGACTTCGTCGGGGGCTCGTCCACCCATCCCGTGGAGGTCGGTGTCGACCGCTCCCGGGTCGACGAGGCCGACGGCCTGCTCGCAGTCCGCGGCGAACTGCCGCACCACGCCCTCCGCGGCCGCCTTCGACGCCGCGTAGACGCCGTACCCGGGCTGGGCCTCGCGGGCGACGCTGCCGGTCGGAACGAGCACGCGGCCGTCGGCGTCCATGTGTGGGAGCGCCTCGCGGACGGCCGCGAACACGCCGCGGGCGTTCGTACGCATCGTGTCGTCGAACGCGCTGTACGCCGTCTCGCCCAGCGGCGTCGCACCGGCGTCGCCGTGGTAGACGGCGGCGCAGGGGACGACGACGTCGATGCCGGACTCCTCGCCGGCCTTCGACGCGTGTTCCATGAACCGCTCGACGTCGAACTCGTCGCGCACGTCCGTGCGGAGGGAGACGCCGCCGAGTTCGTCGGCGAGCGCCGCGATCGCGTCGCTGTCCCGGCTCCCGAGTGCGACCGTCGCGCCGTCGTCGGCGAACGCTCGCGCGATCGCCTCGCCGAGGCCGCCGGACGCCCCAGTCACCGCTACCGTGGTTGCCATGCAGGGAGAAGAACCGCGAGCTGCCTAAACCTCCCGGGACGAGCCTCGTCCCTACCCGGTGAGCACGCCGGTCGTCAGTTCCCCGAGCGGCCGCGTCACGTCGAACTCCGGCGTGGCGACGTGGATCGGGGTCTCCTCGTCGACGTCGTAGAACCGGAGCGTGAGCGAGAACGTCCCGTCGTCGGCGACGGGGCCCGCTTCGCGCTGGCCGGACGCCTCGTGGGTCGCCCAGACGTTCTCGCCGGCGTAACGCGCGGCGACTTCGCCCTCCACGACGGCCGCCTGTGGGTCCGAGAAGTCCGTCCCCCGCATCGGGTCGTCGTTGTCGTACCACGGCCCGAACCCCTCGTCGATGGCGTAGACGTTCGAGAAGCCGGCCTTCTTGAGGCCCGCGGCCCGCACCGAGGAGAGGTGGTGGGGACAGCGGCAGTAACAGACGACGCGGTCGTCGTTCGGCCAGCCGTTGATGGCGCCACCCTGGGACCCACGGACTGCGGGACTGTTCACCGCGCCGAAGATGTGGGCGCGCTCGTACTGTTCGAGCCCGCGGGCGTCGACGAACCGGGCCTCCCGCCTGCGGTGCCAGTAGCGGGCGACGTCGATGGGGACGAGCGTGACCGTCTCGCCGTTGGTCGACAGCGTCGAGAACTGGGACTCGTCGACGGTCCGCTCGGACGTGTCCTCCGCGTACTCGGGCGGGTAACCGTCGCCGGGCGTCTCGTCGGTCGGGAGCTGCTGGTTCGCGGTGAACGACGTGTCGAGGTTGCCCGGGTGGTTGACGGTCCCGGACGACGAAGAGCCGAAGAGACCCGTACAGCCGGCGAGAGCTGCGAGCGACCCCGTGCTCGCGGCGAGGAACGTGCGGCGGTTCATATCCCCGTATTGGGGCGACTCCTTGAAGGATTATCGGTAGCCGGCGTAATCGGTCGCGACTCCGTTCGCACCGCCTGCGAACGTCCACAAACTGACTTGGCCCCTCCTCTCCTATCCCAGCGTATGTCTGTTCGTCGACGACTCGGGACCGGACTGCGGCTCGCGAGAGACAGCCTCGACGTGCTCCGGGACCACCCGAACCTGCTGTGGTTCCCGGTCTTCGCGGGGCTCGCGGGACTGCTCTTCCTCGTGGTCGTGCTCGGGAGCACGTTCGGCCTGCTCCCGTTCGCGGCCGCCGCGAACGTCTCGGACGCCGTGGCGTTCGCCGCCGTCGCGGTGGCCATCCTCGGGAGCACCTTCGTCGCGACGCTGTTCACGGCGGGCCTGATGTTCGCCGCCCGGGAGGCGATGCACGGCCGACGGCCGTCCGTGCGCGGCGGCCTGCGCGCGGCGTGGGAGCGCAAGTGGACCCTGCTCGCGTGGGCCGTCGTCAGCGCCGTCGTCGGCGTCGTCGTGCGCGCCCTCCAGGAGTCGAACAACGTCGGCGCCGCCGTCGTCGGCGTGCTGTTCAGCGTCTCCTGGGCCGTCGTCACGTACTTCGTCGTCCCCGTCGCGGTCTTCGAGGACGAACCAATCACGGGGCTCTTCGGACGGAGCGTGGACATCGTCCGGGACACGTGGGGCGAGTCCCTCGGCGCGGAGTTCGGCCTCGGCTTCGTCCACCTGCTCCTGTTCGGCAGCGTCGCCGTCCTCGCGGTCACCGTCGCGGTTCTCACCAGCCCGTTCGTCGGGGTCGTGTTCGTCGGCCTGCCGCTGGGCGTGGTCGCGTTCGTCGTCGCGTCGACGCTCAACGGCATCGCGAAGGTCGCGCTGTACGAGTATGCGACCGGCGGCGACCCGCCGCGCTACTTCGAGAACGTCGACTTCGACGTCGGTAGCGAGGGCGGCGAGAAGCGGTCGTCGGCGCTCGGCGGTATCCGGCGCGGCATCTGAGGAGACCCGAGAGAGCGGCGGGCCTACACTCGTTCGACGTCCTCGACGGTCCGGTCGCTCTCCTCGGCGGTCCCAGTGTTCGTCGTGCCCGCCGGTTCGAAGAGGACCACCTCCGTCTCCTCGTGGGCGACCGGGCGGTGTTCGACCCCCGCCGGCGCGACGGTGAGGTCGCCCGGACCGAGGTGGACGGCGTCCTCCCGGCCGTCCTCTCGGTACTCGATGGTGAGGTCGCCGTCGAGCACGTAGAACAGTTCGTCGGCGTCCTCGTGGGCGTGCCAGACGAACTCGCCGTCGAGGCGCGCGACCTTCACGTGCTGGCCGTTCAGTTCCGCGAGCAGGCGCGGTTCCCACGTCTCCTCGACCGAGTCGAAGGCGTCCGCGAGCGAACGTGCGTCCATGCACGAGGCTGGCGCCGGAGGCGAAAAAGCAGTTCGCCCAGGGCCCGACCACGAAACGTCTTTAGTGGGGTTCTACGAATCCCCGTCCGTGCACTACGACGCAGTCGTCTTCGACAACGACGGCGTACTCACCCACCCGACGCCGGTCGAGGTGCTCCGCGAGGCGACGGCCGAGGGGTTCGCCGCGGTGGGCGTCGACGACCCGTCCCCCGACCACGTCGACCGGATGACCCTCCACGTCACCCCAGAGGGCCTCCAGACCGTCAGCGAGATCTACGACGTCGACCCAGAGCGGCTCTGGTACGAGCGCGACGCGGCGTTCTCCCGGCGGCAGGTCGCGGAGATGGAGGCCGGCCGGAAACCGCTGTACGAGGACTACGCCGCCGTCGGCGACCTCGAGGTCCCGTGTGGCATCGTCTCCACGAACCAGCACCGCACCATCGAGGAGATCCTGGACTTCCACGACGTCCGCGCGCACTTCGACACCCACTACGGCCGCGAGATGGAGGCCGAGAGCCTCCACCGGAAGAAGCCGAACGCCCACTACCTCGAACGCGCCCTGGAGGACCTGGCGGTCGCCCCGGAGCGCACGCTGTTCGTCGGCGACAGCACCAGCGACGTGGAAGCAGCCAGGAACGCGGGCACGGACGCCGCGTTCGTCTGGCGGGACCACCGCGCCGACTACTCGCTCGACGTCGACCCGGATTACGAACTCGACTCCCTCCACGACCTCCACGAACTGCCTCCGACCCCGGAGGACCGGCGAAGCCTTTAAGACCCCGGCGAACGAATTATTAACTGGAAACAGCCCGCGTAATTAAATCGCTGGTTTCTTCTACGAGGTCCCCGCAGCAGTAGGTACGGCGCTCGCACCGCCGAGATTGGAGTCCCTACACGCGACGCACACGCCCACCCACCGACGACGGCACCGCGACACAGCCACACCCCACGGACACGACCCACGCCAATGACACCGCCCACCGATTCGGCCGACAGTTCCCTCGCACCGATCACCGACGCGGAGTCGCTCCGAGACCGCAGCGACGTCCCGTTCCACGACGACGCGGACGACGTCCCCGCGGAGACGGTGGACGCCGTCGCCGGCCTCGACGACCTCGCGGTCGTCGGCGTCACGGACGACGACGGCAGCGTCCTCCTCCGCCGCCTGACCCCGGACTGTGAACTGAAACTCCCCGTTGAGAGCGTCGGCGACGACGAGGACTTCGTCGCGGCCGCCCGGGTGGCGGTCGAGGACGTCGTCGGCCTCCCCGTCGAACTCGACGCCGTCGAAGGCGTCTGGACGTTCGAGGCACGCGAGGCGGACGGCGACCGCAGCGCGACGCGGCGGTTCGTCGTCTTCGGCGCGACGCCGGCGGTCGACACGGCCGGTGTCTCGCTCCCGACCGACGACTCCCCCGGGACGGACGCACCCGCGGAAGCCGGCTGGTTCGACGAGTTCCCCGAGGACGGCGAGAGAGCGCCCGGCACCGACCTGTTCTTCGACTGAACGGCCGGTCCGCATCCGCGTTCGGGGGCCGCGTCGGCCCCCGTGCGACCCGTTCGCAGACGGGAGACAGGTAGCAATCCGTTTGTACGCCGGTCCACTGTCTCCGGCAATGAGCTACAAGGTCGGTCTCGTGGGCAAGCCCTCGGTGGGGAAGTCCACGTTCTTCAACGCGGCGACGATGAACGACGTTCCAGAGGGAGCGTACCCGTTCACGACCATCGATCCGGCGGTCGGCGAGGCGTACGTCCGCGTCGACTGTGCGGCCCCCGACTTCGGGGAGACGTGCACGCCCTCGACGGGGTTCTGCGAGGACGGTGTCCGCTTCGTGCCGACGAAACTCGTCGACGTGGCGGGGCTGATTCCCGGCGCCCACGAGGGCAACGGCCTCGGCAACCAGTTCCTCACCGACCTGAACGAGGCGGACGTGCTCGTCCACGTCGTCGACTTCTCCGGGACGACGGACATCGAGGGCGAGCGCACGGAGGGCCACGACCCCCGCGAGGACATCGACTTCCTCGAGGACGAACTCGACCAGTGGTACCTCGGCATCCTTGAGAAGGGCATCGAGCGCTACGAGAGCCAGCACATGGCGGAGACGGAACTGGAGACGGAGCTCGCCGAACAGCTGAGCGCGTTCCGCACGAACGCCGACGAGATCAAGCAGGTCATCCTCTCGCTGGGCCTCGAACTCGACGCCGACGAGTGGGACGCCGCCGACCGGACCGAACTCGCCCGCGAGATACGCAAGCGCACGAAGCCGATGGTCGTCGCGGCGAACAAGATGGACACCCCGGAGGCGCAGGCCAACTGGGACGAAATCACCGCGGACGACGACTACGACCACCTGGAGTTCGTCCCCGTGAGCGCACACGCCGAGAAGGCGCTCAAGCAGGCCGCCGAGGACGGCGTCGTCGACTACCGTCCCGGCGACGACGACTTCGAGATAACCGGCGACGTGAGCGACGAGCAGGCCGCGGGGCTCGAAGCCATCCGCGAGTTCGTCGCCGAGTACGGCGGCGCCGGCGTCCAGCGGGCCGTCGAGGCGGCGCTGTTCGACGCGCTCGGAGTCAACCCCGTCTTCCCGGGGTCCGCGAACGGCCTCGGTACCGCGGACGGCCGCGTGCTCCCGGACGTCTTCTTGCTCCCCGAGGGCGCGACCGCCGAGGAGTTCGCGTACGCGGTCCACTCGGACATCGGCGACGGCTTCCTGCACGCCAAGGACTGCCGCGCCAACCGGCAGATAGCGGCCGACCACGAACTCGCCCCGCGGGACGTCGTCGAGATCGTGTCCACGAACTGACGCCACAAGCGTTACGCCCGCGGCACTCGACTCTACAGAGGATGACGCCGCCGACGGCGAGTTTCGTAGTCCCGACGTTGAACGAGGTCGACTACCTCCCGGCGACGCTGCGGAGCATCCGGGCGCTGGAGACGGACGTCGACTACGAGGTGGTGGTGGCCGACGGCGGCAGTACCGACGGCACCCGTCCGCTCGCCCGCGAGCACGGTGCGTGTGTCGTCGTCACCCAGTCGAGGGGCATCGCGGTCGGGCGGAACGCCGGCGCTCGCGCTGCCGACGGGGAGTGGCTGGCGTTCGTCGACGCCGACACGGCCGTGCGCGCCGACTACCTCGACCGGATGCTCGCGTTCGTCCGCCGGTCCGGCGTCGCGGGGGCGTCCTCGCGGTGTCGGGTGACGGACTGCTACCGCGGGAAGGCGATGCAGGCGTTCGTGAACCACCTGTTCCCGCTGTTCGAGCGACCCGTCCTCCCGGGGTTCAACACGTTCGTCCGGCGGTCGGCCTTCGAGACGGTCGGGGGGTACCCGACGGTCGGCAACGAGGACACGGCGTTCAGTCGGGCGCTCGGTCGGGAGTTCGACACCGAGTACTGCCCGGACGTGCTCGTGGAGACGTCCGGCCGGCGATTCGTCGAACAGGGGTTGGCTGGCGCCGCCGCCCACTACCTCTCCCTCGACGTCCAGCGCGTGCGCGCCACCTGAGGCTGTCGGGGGAAGAGGTACTGGGAGAATCGACGGGTTGAGGGGTGTTCCCCGCGTGGCGTCGGGCATGTCCGCGTGGCTGGTGCTGTTCGTGGCGGGACTGTTCGAGGCGATGTGGGCCATCGGCCTCGCGTACACCGACGGGTTCACCGAACCCGTCCCGTCGGTGCTCACGCTCGCTGCGATGGCCGTCTCCGTCTACCTGCTCGCGCAGGCCGTCCAGGAACTCCCGGTCGGCACGGCGTACGCGGTGTGGACGGGCATCGGTGCCGTCTCGACGGCTATCCTCGGTATCTACCTCTTCGACGAGTCGACGTCCGCGCTCAGAGTCGGCTGCATCCTGCTGGTCGTCGTCGGTATCGCGGGGTTACAGGTGACCGCGAGCGGGCACGCCTGACTACGCGTCCAGGCGGACGGCGTCGCGAGTGCGCTCGGCGACCAACCGGGACGGGAGTCGCTCCGCGTCGCTGGCGCTCCACTCGAGGGACCGGAGGGTGTCCTCGGGCGCGTCCGCCGAGACGTCCACGCGGAGGGCGTCGGCTTCGACACCGCTGACGGTGCCGACGACACGGTTCTCGTGGTCCAGCACCGGCAGTCCGACGGGGCGGTCGTCGGGTCGGGCGGCGGGGGAGATTCGGATCATCTCAGTTTTCGAAGACGACCTCGCGGACGGCCACGTCGGTGACCGTGGGGGTGCCGTCCTGCCCGCGTGCCCACGTGAGGTCCGGGCGCACGTCGTACAATTCGCCACCGCCCTCGAGTTCCAGCGTCGCGGTCTCGCCCTCGGCGAACCGACGTGCGACGTCCGCTCGCGCACCGTCGCCGAAGCGGTTCATCCCCTCCGTCCCCTTCCCGCTGCGGACAGCGACGACCTCCACGTCGAGGCCCTCGGGGCCGGTGTGGAGCGCGACGCGGAGCGGGACGCGCTGGCTCTCGCCGTCGCCGAGCACGAGCACCGCGTCCTCGGCGTCCTCCAGGCGGTCGATCTCGTCGTCGAGCGTCTCACCGACGAAGCCGGGCACCGACTCGCTGACCGAGGAGAGCACCCGTTCGGCGATGCGCTCGCCGAACTCGGGGTCGAACGGCGAGACGTCCTCGGGGTCGCGCCGGCCACGACTCTCGCCACGGTGGTCGTGGGGCGCGCCACGGTCCCGCTGTGACCGTCGGTCCCGGCCGTGTGCCCGGGGTTCGGGTGTCTCGGGGGTGCGGGGCGGTTCGGGGCTGTCCCGGAGGCCGCGACGGAGCGCGTCCTCCCAGGAGAGGTCGAGGGCGTCCTTCCGCCGCTTCAGGCGCTCGAACACCTCGTCGTCGTCGATGGAGATCCGGATCTGTCTGCTCACACTCCCACCCAGCCGCCACAGCACCATAAATGTGCGTGTCGACTCACACTCGACTCACAACGATGGCAAGATTGATGGGGGTGGCCGTTGCAGACAGTCACATGGGAGACACGATTCGCGGCGAACGCATCAGCATCGACGGCGCCGGCTCGTACGACGAGGTGGACTGTGAGACGTTCAACGTCAACGGGACGGGCAAGGTGTCCGGCGACCTCTACGCGACCACGGTCGACGTCGACGGCACGGCGAAAGTCGGCGGTCGCGTCGACGCGGTAGACCTCGACGTCGACGGCACCGCGAAGGTCGACGGCGACGTTCGCGGGGAGACCGTCGAGGTGGACGGGACGGCGAAGTTCGCGACCAACCTCAGCGCCGACCACCTGGCCGTCGACGGCACGGCGAAGGTTGGGGGCAACCTCGACGGGCACGAGGTCGAGGCCGACGGCACGCTGAAGGTGAGCGGGAGCCTCGTCGCCGCCGACGCACAGATCGACGGGACCGTGAAGGTCGGCGGCGTCACCGACGCCACCACGCTCGCGATAGACGGCACGGGGACGTTCGGCGACGTGAACGCCGACGAGTGCTCGGTCGCGGGGAGCGTCCGCGCCGACAGCGTCTCGGCCCGAACGGTCGACGTCACGGTCGAGGGCCGCTCGACGGTCGGGTCGGTCCGCGCCACGGAGGTCAGCGTGCGCCCAGGGGACGGCTCGCGCTCGCTCGCGAGCAAACTACTCGGCGGGGACGGCGAGCGCGTCTTCGAGGTCGACACCGTCGAAGCGGAGTCCGTCGAACTCGACGCGACGCGCGCGGGGACCGTGGTCGGCGACGTCGTCACGCTCGGACCGGACGCCGAAGTGGACGTCGTGTACACCGACGACCTCGACGCCGCAGACGCGACCGTCGGCGACGTCCGGCCCCGCGAGGAGTACTAGCCGAAGGACGCCTCGTCGGGCGATTCTGCCACCTAGTCACTTGCTATCACGTACATCCGATAACTTAACCGTGGGCCGTTCCTAGAACGGGTGTGAGCGAAGAATCAGGGCGCCGGAACCTCCGGATGCCCAACGGAGACGAGCTTTTCGCCGTCGTGACGGAACACAACGGCGGGAATCACGTACGCGTGCAGTGCGAGGACGGAGAGAACCGAATGGGGCGGATCCCCGGTCGAATGAAGTACCGAACCTGGATCAGCGAGGGCGACGTCGTGCTCGTGGAGCCGTGGGACTGGCAGGACGAGAAGGCCAACATCGAGTGGCGCTACTCCGAGCAGGACGCCGACCAGCTCCGCGACGAAGGCCACATCAACTAGTCCGCCGGGCCACCGGCAGATTCTCTGCGTTCTTTTTCTCGACGAGCGACGGCGCTGTCGCGGCGAGCCCGCACCGACGGCCACAACGCTTACACGGAGGGTTCGCCATCGAACGGCGTTATCAGCCCGTCTAACCCCAGGTACGGGTGGTAAGCTTGCCATTACAAACCAGTAGCCTGCCGTCTACGCGGGCATGCCTGGAAACCGGCGTCCAAGCACGCGAACGACGCGACGCTCGTTCCTCGGAGCCGTGGGACTGACCGCGGCCAGCCTCGGATTCACGTCGCGGTCCACCGCGGCAGCCGACGACCAGTTCGTCCTCGAACAGGGCGACCGATGCGTCCCGCTGACGCCGCTCTCCGGCGCCACGCCCGTCGAGGAGCTCTACCAGTGGGGCCTCGACCAGTACGACTACAGCGCCACTGGACTCGTGGAACTGGAGCGCCCGGAGACGAGCATCTGCTTCCTCTACGACGGCCCGAACGGCCTCAGCCTCGTGCTCGTGCACGACAAGTACGGGGACGAGACCAACGGCGGCTCCGTCACCTTCGAGTTCGCGGGGCTGCCCCTCGACGGCCGGTGGGTCGTCCAGGACGACTTCTACGACGGCGATTCGAACTACGACCGCTGGGCCCGCGACGGCGACACCGCGACCGTCGACTGGACGTGGGGCGACAGTCGCACCGACGGTGGCGTCTTCCGCGGCCTCGGCGGACAGCCAGACCTCGAACTCCGGATCACGCCGTCGTTCAACGCAGCGGCGGCGCTCGACGGCGAGTACTACGACGGCGAGATCACGGACTGGCAGGTGCTCTCCGGCTCACTCGACGCGCCGGACCGGACCTCGCTCGCACTCGACGAACCCGTTGTCATCCGGCGGGGGTCCTGCTCGACCGACGGCACGGGCGGGGACGGCAGCGACGGCGGTGACGGCGGTGACGAAGCAGACGGCAGTGACGGCGGCGATGGAAGTGACGGTAGCGACGGCGACGACGGTGGTGATAGCAGCGACGGTGACGACGGGAGCGATAGCGACGACGGTAGTGACGGAAGCGACAGTGACGACGGGAGCGACAGCGAGGAGGAAGAAGCAGAGGAGGACCACGAGGAAGAGGAGGACGAAGAGGACGACGAAGACGATGACGACGACGAAGACGATGACGACGACGAAGACGATGACGACGATGACGACGATGACGACGAAGAAGACGAAGAAGACGATGACGACCACCCGGGGGAGGGCAAGGGCCACGAGAAGGGGAACGGCAAGGGCCACGAGAAGGGGAACGGTGAGGGCCACGACAAACACGGCGACCACGACGACGAGGAGTGGGAGGAAGCCAAGGAGGAGTGGAAAGAGGAAAAACGGGAGGTAGAAGAGGAGTTGGAGGAGGCCAAAGCGGAGTGGAAGGCAGAGAAGCGGGAGGGGGACGAGGACTGGAAGGAGGCCAAAGCAGAGTGGAAAGAGGAGAAGGAAGAGGCAAGAGCGGAGTTGAAGGAGCTGAAGCGGGAGTGGAAAGCGGCGACCGAAGACGACTAGCTCGAGGGCGAGTCGGCACCGACCACAGACGGCTGGCGGTCAGCCGACTGGTTCGAACTCCGCGCCGCGTCGCTGGCCGTCGCGGTGCTGTTCGAGGTAGTACGTCACGCCGGGCTGGTGTGCGGCGCCGACGACGAGGTGGACCGTGTCGGCGGTGCTGTGGTAGACCGCGTAGTCGGCCATGCGCTCGTTTCTCGCGTGAGTTAGCAGTTCCAGGGCCGGGTCGTGGCGGCGGAGCCACTCGCGTTCGAGTGGCTGGGGGAGGAACGCCCGCCGGTAGTAGTCCTGGAGGTCGCCGAGCTTCGTCGGGTCGTCGGCGGCCGCCCGGGACTTCGAGAACGACGCGAAGTCCATCCCCGTCGAGACGTCCTCGTGGCTCATGAGGAACGTCGACGCCACGTCACCGAGCGTCGCCTCGAAGGACTCGCCGTAGAGGTGGCGTCCGGAGTCGATGAGCGAGAAGACGGCGTCACGGAGCTCCGTGGTCAGCGAGTCGAGGTTCGTCGACAGCCCGGCGAACGGGACGTCCAGCGCGTCGTACACGGGTGGGTCGCTGTCGAGGGACGCGCAGCGCTCCATCGCCCAGGCGTAGTCGTCCATCTCGTAGACGTCGTCGAACGACGAGAAGTACATCGAGCGGACACCTTGCTCGACGTAGACGGCCGCACCCGCGTCGAGGAACCGGTCGACGTGCTGGCGGAGGAACCGGCCCTCGGCCCGCGTGTCTGCGTGCGTGATGCCGTGTACGCAGAACGTCTGTCCGTCGACACCGACGCGGTTGCCCGGTAGCTGGTCCGAACTCGCGTCGGCGAGCGCACGACCCTGGAGGTCGAACCACTCGCGTTTGGCCGCGAAGTAGGCGTCGTGGACCGACGCCGCGTCCGTCTCCGCGGCGAGGGCGGCGAGGCTCTCCGCGGACCGTATCGCCGCGAGGCGGGCTCGCTCTCCCGCGTTCAACCTCGAGCCGGAGCCGGCAACCATCACCGAAAGTTGCCGACGGTCGATAATAAATCGTGGCCCACCACGGAACTAACCTTATTGGCCGAGCCGCCGTTTTTCGCACCCGACCGGGCCGAGGCCCCCCGGCGAGCAACCATGAACTCGGAGCACTCTGACTCGACGGTCGGCGGACAGCACAGGTCCATCTGGCTGGAGACGAGCCCGGAGACCGCCTACGAGGCGCTGGACGGCGGAACGCGGGTCGACACGGTCGTCGTCGGGGGTGGCATCGTGGGCATCACGACGGCGACGAAACTCGCCGCCGCCGGCCAGACGGTCGCCGTCGTCGAGCGCGACCGGATTCTCGCCGGCGTCACCGGCCACACGACGGCGAAGCTCACGTCACAGCACGGCCTCGTCTACGACTACCTCCTCGAGACGTTCGGCGAGGAACGCGCCCGCCAGTACGCCCAGGCCAACCAGCACGCCATCGACGAGATCGAGTCGACCGTCGAGGGCCGCGGCATCGACTGTGACTTCGAGCGCGTCCCCGCCTGCACCTACGTCGAGTCCCGCGACCGCCGCCAGGCGGTCCGCGACGAGGTGGAGGCTGCCAGACGGCTCGGGCTCCCGGTGTCGTACACCGAGTCCACGGAGCTACCGTACGACGTGGCGGCCGCCGTCGAGTTCGATGAGCAGGCCCACTTCCACCCGCGGAACTACCTGCTCGAACTCGCCCGCGACCTCGTCGAGTCGGGGAGCTACGTCTTCGAGGAGACGCGAGCTCTCGACGTCGAACCCGGGAGTCCGTGTCGCGTCCCCACCGACCGCGGGGAGGTCGTCGCCGACGACGTGGTGGTCGCCACCAACTTCCCGTTCTTCGACGAGGGGCTGTACTTCGCTCGCCTGGAGCCCAAGCGCTCGTACGTGCTCGCCGCGCGCCTCGCCGACGACCCCCCGGAGGCCATCTACTACCGCCAGAGCGACCCCTACTTCTCCGTCCGCCCGCACCCCGCTGGCGACGAGTCGCTCGTGCTGTTCGGCGGGCAGAACCACAAGACCGGCCACGAGGACAGCGGCGTCGACCGCTACCGGAAGGTCGAACGGGAGGCGCGCAACCGCTTCGACGTCGAGTCCGTCGAGTACCGGTGGTCGACCCAGGACTACAAGTCGGTCGACAGGGTGCCGTTCGTCGGGAAACTCGCGCCGCACACGAAGCACGTCCACGTCGCGACTGGGTTCGGCGGGTGGGGGCTCACGAACGGGACCGCCGCGGGGGTCGTGCTCTCCGACCAGATTCTCGGCCGGGAGAACCCGTGGACGGACGTCTACAAGCCGACGCGGTTCAACGCCACCGCCTCGACCAGGGAGCTCCTCAAGCACAACACGGGCGCGATGAAGCACTTCTTCGGTGACCGCCTGAAACACCGCACCAGCGGCGTCCGGGTCGACGTCGACCGCGGCGAGGCGCGGATCGTCGACTCCGAGGACGGCCCCGTCGGCGTCTACCGCGACGAGCGCGGCGAGTTGCACACCGTCTCGGCCGTCTGCCCACACATGGGCTGTCACGTGGAGTGGAACGACGGCGAGGAGTCCTGGGACTGTCCCTGCCACGGCTCCCGCTTCGACTACGACGGACGCGTCGTCCACACGCCGGCGATCGAGGACCTGCGCACGTACGGCGAGCAGGAACTGGCGTCAATCGGCGTGGGAGTCACCGGAGAGCAGTCCGCCGAGGGCGACGACTGACGGTCTCGCGGGCGCACCGACTCGACGGCCCGTGCTCTCCGGGTCGCTCGGCTGAAGAAAAACGAGTGGTCGTCGGGCGCCGTCTCGGCGTTCAGTCGGCGGCCGACTCCATGACGCGCCCGTAGTCGAAGTCGTCGACGTGCGAGGACAGCTTCTCGAGGGCCGCCTGTTCCTCCTCGAGGTTCTCGTGGAGCAGGTCGCCCGCCTCGTCCATGCCCAGACGGTCGGCGAGCAGCGCCATGTTGCCGTAGGCGGCGATCTCGTAGTGCTCGGTCTTCTGGGCCGCCACGAGGTTGTGGAGGTCCAGTACCTCCTGTGCCGGGTCCTCCTCGACGAAGTCCTCGTGCTCCTCGAGGAGCCCCTCGATGCCCTCGCACTCCTCGGTCTCCGGTTCCACGCCGACCATCTCGAACACCTGTTCGAGGCGGTCGATGTGGCCCTCGGTCTCCTCGCGGTGTTCGCGGAACGCGTCGGCGATCTGGTCGTCGTCGGTCTGCTCGGCCAGTTCGTCGAGCGCGTCGAGGAGCTCCGTCTCGGCGTAGTAGATGTCTTCGAGGTCGTGCACGAACAGCTCTCGGAGGTTGGATACGGTCATGGTAACTCGGGCGTAGCTACTGCCGGCAGTTCGATAAGGGGCCAGCCTGCAGATGCAGGGCGAGTAAACACCCGCAGGCGCGGTCACTCGCCCTTCCACTTGCCGGGCTCCACGTCGCTGACCTCGCCTTTGGCCTGACGACTGCCCGGCCACATCGCGACGGCGGCGACGGCGACGTAGAAGGCGACGAGAGCCCCAGCGACGACGGTGCCAGGGACGCCCGGTAACTCCGCCGCTTCAGTCCACTGCGTCTCGGGCGTGAACAGCGTCACTTTCGCCGTCCACGCGACGCCGAGCACGACGAACAGCAGCCCGTAGATGCGGCGGACTCGACGGCCGAGCGCCTCGCCGGTGGTCACCTTGAACGTGGGGTTGCGGAGGTCGTCGCTCAACTCCTCGCGCCACCGCAGGTGTTCGACGCCGGACGGCTCCAGGGCGTTCGCGTAGACGTTCTCCTCGACGAAGCGCACCCGCGAGCGGTAGAGGTCGAAGAAGCGGTAGCGGCGGACCTCGTAGGAGAGGAAGACACAGAGGATGCCGACGCCCACCAGGAGCAGGAACGCGGGCATGTCGGGGCTGGAGAAGACGACCGACAGCAGCGCGGCGATGAGCGTGATCGCCCAGTTCGTCGTCTGGTCGATGCGGTTCTGGCTGTTTTCCGCCTGGTTGACCGCTCCACGGTAGAAGTCCGAGATGAGCGAGAGCAGGGCGTCCGACTCGGTGGCGACGTCGGCGGCGACCTCCTGGTCGTCCTCGTGGAGCGGGCTGTCGGCGTGGTCGTCCCTGGACATACCAGTACGTTCGCCCGCGAGGGCCAAAGGTTCACAGCCGCGACCACCGGGACGACCGCGGGCTACGACGAGCGCTCGCTCCGCGACGTGACGACGTCGACACCGTGACTGTAGTAGTGGACGGGCTCGGTGTCCGGGTGGTCAAAGCCGTTCGCCTCGAACAGCGAGTTCTCCGTGATCGAGACGTCGGCGTCGGACAGCGGCCAGCGGTCGTGGGAGACGTTGGTGTGTCGCAGCGTCCCGTCGGGCGACCGGGTGTAGAGCCGGCGGCGCTCGACGAGGAACTCGGCGAGCGAGCCGGGGGGTGCGGTGTCCGCGTCGCCCGTCGGCCCGTAGGTGGCCGCGAAGCGTGCCGGTCGGTCACCGGGCTGGCGCCGGCGACTCGTGACGTGCACGCGGTCGCCGGGCCGCCGGAAGCGGACGCGGGCGTAGTAGTACGGGAGGTAGTGGGTGACTCGTGCACCGAGGACGGTCAGCAGGCTCGCCGTGTCGAGACTGAAGAAGTAGACGCCCGGGTCGCCGTCGTAGGTGACGTACGTCCGCACGTTGACCTCGGGGACCGGGAAGCCCGCCATCGTGGGGAGGCCGCGGAGGCGCGTGTCCACGTTGAGCAGCGGGACGACGGACAGCCAGCCACTGCCGTCGTACTCGTCGACGGCGAGCGCGTCCGGGAGGCGAGCTGCGAGCCGGTCGCCGTCGACCGGCCAGTTCGCGAACAGCACGTGACGCCACCCGAACGAGAGCGTCAGGGCCATACGCCACGTACGGGACGAACGCCCTTAATGACCGCCGAGAACGAGTGTCCGGCACCGGCGAGCGCCGCGAGCGGACGGTGGCAGCGCGGAGTTACTGGCGTCCGGACGTAGTGCTGTCCTCGTCCGTGTCGGCGGCTTCGTCCATCTTCCGGGCCGCCTCCTCGGCTCCCTGCTCGATGCGGGAGGCGACCCCGGTGCCGCCCTCCTGGACGGTGTCGGCGGCCTCCTGGGACATCCGTTCGGTCCGGTGGGACAGCGTCTCGCCGCGCTTCTCGACGGTGTCGGCGGCCTGCTGGCTCGTTTCCTCGGTCTGCTCGGCGGTCCGCTCGGCGGCCCGCTGGACACGTTTCGTGACCTGGTCGACGCTCCCACTCATCGAACCCGAGCGACCCCACAGCAGGTAGGCTGCGACCGCGAGCGAACCGACGACGAACAACAGCGGGACGAGGCTCCGTCCCGAACTGCGCTTCGAGGCGGTGTCGTGGACCCCCTCCTCGTGTGCCTCCCAGACAGCGTCCTTCACGACCGCCCGGAGCTCCTCCTCCAGTGACGACCCTGTGCGCTCGTAGTCGTCTGTCATCGAGTGGCTGGCCATAGTAATCCAGACAGGGATACGCCCGCGAGGTGGAAAACTGTTCTCCCAAAGACGACTGAATCCCTAGTCGTCGGTCGGCGCCGTGCTGGTGACGTAGACCGACGGCCGCCGGAGGACGAACTCCTCGAGGAAGGCGACGACGACCGCCACTGCCTGCAGCGCGACGTACGGCCACAGGAGGAGCGGACCGACGTACTCGACCGGCGCGTGGCGTCGCCCGTCCCTGGCGTCGAGGACGAACAGCAGGTAGGTCGCCGCCACGGGCGCGACCACCACCCACCCCCACAGCAGCGCCGTCGCGACACCTGGGAACTGGCCGACGCCGGACACCCACGCGATCAGCGTCAGCGGCGCTGCCAGCGCCACGATCGGGAGTGCGACGACGGCCGCCAGCGTCGCTGCGAAGTCCACGCGGGCGCCCAGCGGGGGCGGCCCCGAGAGGAGCGACCGGTCGAGGTGTCGGCGCGCGACCTGCATGCCGCCCCGTGCCCAGCGCTTGCGCTGGTTCCACCAGGCCGCCAGCGTCGCGGGGTTCGTCTCGCGGGTCACGACTCCCGGGTCGACCCGTATCTCCCTGCCGGCCCGCCGGATGCGGTAGGCCATTTCCACGTCCTCGAGGAGGATGGTCTCGTCGAACGGCCCGAGTTCGTCGAGCGCGGCCGCGCGGAAGAACGCCTGCCCGCCGGTGAACAGCGCGAACCCGCCGACGAGGTCCCGGGCGTAGAACTCGGTGCGCTCGACGAGGCCGCGCTCGACGGTGGCACAGAGTGCCAGCAGGGAGTCACCGGGGTTCGTCCCGAAGCAGCGACCCTTCACACACCAGACGTCGTCGTCCGCGAACCACCGGACTGCACGGCGGAGCGCGCCGGGTTCGGGGCGCTGGTCGGCGTCGAGCACGGCGACGACGTCGCCCGTCACGCGGTCGACTGCGTGGTTGGTCGCAGCGGCTTTCCCGCCCGGGGGGCCGGGGCGCTCGACGGCGCGTACTCGTGGGTGCTCGTCAGCGAGACGGCGCGCGACTGCGCCGGTGCCGTCGGTCGAGGCCGCCTCGTAGCCGACGACGACCGTCAGGTCCTCCGCGGGGTACTCGAGGGCGAGACACGCTTCGACGGTCGCCGGGAGCACGTCGGCCTCGTTGTACGCGGTCAGGACGACACTCACCGCTGGCAGCTCCGAACCGGGGAGTGTCGCCGGTGGCTCTCGGCGGACGAACGCCAGCAGCGTCGAGATGGCGGCGCGGGTCGAGAGGGCGACGCCAACCACGAGCACGACCGACGCGCCGACGCAAGCGTACCAGGGGAACACGACTCCGGGAGCGACGAACGCGAGCGAGAGGAGGACGGCGATCGCGACGGCGACCGCGTCCCCGGACCCCGACCCGTCCGGCGTGGACACCTCCATCGTGGGGTCACAGTCTGGGACCAGCCGGAAAGTTACGGGGCCGATTCCGGAGGCGGCCGGACCGAACCGGCCTCTCGCCGTCGTGTACCCCGCAGTAGGGTGCCGACAGCGACAGTCCGGTGGCGGACGAGCGACAGTCCCCGGATGGCGCTCCCGCGGCGAGTAACCACTCCCTGTCTCCCAGGTACTACGGGCCTACGGCGGCGCCGCCGAGAGGGCGCCGACTAGCCGCTGGTTTTCGACGAGTTACGCGCAGAACCCCGGATATAACAAAGTCGCTCGTGGCTCTCCGTCCGGACGGGATTGCAGATGAACAGCAACGACAGGGACGACACGGAGGAGTACAGGGGAGAGCGACGGATCACGACAGACCGAGAGGACATCCGCCGCTGGGCCGACGAGCGCGACGCCGCACTCGTCTCCCAGGCGGAGTCCGGGACAGCCGAACCCAGCTACCAGTTCGTACCGAGGTCCGACGCCGGGGAGGACCACCAGGAGCACGCGTGGGACGACTTCTTCGACTGGTTCGAGTCCGAGAGCCGCGCGTTCGTCTACACGGAGGACGAGGAGGGGGTGGGCCACTACGAGATCCTCGACCGGGACGAGGCCGCCGCCCGCGCCACGATCGCTGACGAGGATGCCGAGAAGCGGCTCCTCGAGGGCGAGACGGTGACCACGGAGGTCACCGAACGGACGGTCGTCGAGACGGAGGTCGTCGAGACCGACCAGCTAGAGAGCGAGATCGTCGACCGGGAACTGGTTGGCAGTCGCATCATGGAGGCCGAGCTGCTCGACTGGGAGGTCCTCGACACGGGCTCGGAGTTCGACCTCCGGGCGTCCGAGAGCATCGCGGGTCGCGAGCTGATGATGGCCGGGACCCCCGAGCACTTCGACTACAGCGACGTCGACCTCGCGACCCACCTCGACGGCCACCTCACCGCCGACATCGAGGAGGTGTGGCGAGTACGTCGGGTCGTCGAGGAGCAGGCGAACGTCGAGACCCGAGTCGTCGACACGGACATCGAGGAGCACGGCACCGTCGAGTCGGACACGGTCGAGACGCGGATCGATACCGCGGACGTCCAGCGGACCATCTTCGAGAGCGACGCGGTGAGCGTCGACTCGGAGGCGGCCCCCGACCAGCACGACCTGATACAGACCGAGCGGCTGGGCGACGAGCGCTTCGAGAGCGTGCTCATCGAGCGACGGGTGCTCGAGGACGAGATCCGGCGACGGAAGCGCTTCCGCTTCGAGAGCGTCGGCAGCGAGGTCCTCGACACGGAGACCGTCGAGACCCGGACGGTCGAAACCGACATCGTCGAGTCCGGGGAGACGGAGATGCCAGCGGAGACGGCGACCTCGGGAACGACCACCACGGGAGCCGACACCGAATCGATGGCCGGGTACACGTTCACCGAGGAGGACGAGGGAGCGACGGTCGTCGACGAACGGGGCGAGAAGATCGGTACGATCGACCACATCGAGGCGGGCGCCGCGTACGTCGAACCGAAGACCGGGCTCGTCGGCAGCATCGAGTCGGCACTCGGCTGGGGTGACGACAGGGACGAGTACCGGCTCGACTCCGGGCAGGTCCAGCGCGTCGACAGCAGGGGACGGTTCGTCGTCTCCCACGACGCCGAGACCGACATCGAGGACGAGGACGACCGGCGCTGAGTCGGGACGCCACCCCGACCGTCGACTCGAGGGTCGCCGCGCTACTCTTCTCCGTTCTCTTCGTCGTCGACGAGCTCGTCGACGACATCTTCGTCGACGTTCATCTCGCCCGGTTCGGCGGGTTCCTCCTGGACGTCCGCCGTGGCTCGTTCCTCGATCTCCTCGTCCGTGCGTTCCTCGCCAGGGAGTTCGTCGTCGGCCCCTGCACCCGCAGTCGTGACGTCGGCGTCGTCCGCTCCGCCGGACTCCGCGTCGCTGGCTTCGCCGACGGACTCCTGGATGGAGAGTTGATACCAGTCGTCCGAGTCGTCGGCCGACCGGCCGCCCGCGCGTAGCTTCCGGACGACGACGTACACGACGCCGGCGAGACCCACGCCGAGCAGGACCGTGCGGAGGAGACTGCTCGACGAGTCGTCTCCGGCCGACGACCCACCGTCTGCCGAACCCACTGCCCCCTTGCGAATAGACGCTAGTGATCGGACCATACAGACAGTTCGGCCCGTGGAGGGAAGTTCGTTTGGGCAACTGCGAGGACGGCGACCAGTCCGTCACCGTTCCGTGGGGTGGAATTGCACATCCGGTGGACCTGTCCACGTTCCCGACGGTCGCCCCGCTAAATAAGGTGAGCGTACGTTTGCGGCGTTCGGACCGACCGACCCTACTCGCCAGTAGGGACGAGGAAGGTGAGATACCAGCCACCAGACCCCGACACCGTCTACCGGTTCTCGCCGATACCGTCGCTCGAACTGACGTTCAGTCCGCCCAACCAGTAGGTCGAGTGGCGTTCCGAGTAGCGCGCCGTTTGGCGATTCGGGCCAGAATATAACAATGGCGGTGGCAGCCGATTGAACTAATGCGATATGACAGACGAGAACACAACAAGACTCAAGCTCGGTGCCCTGCTGATGGCGCTGACAGTCGTCCTCGCCTCGGGGACGGCAGTCGCGGTGATGTCAGCGGGGTCGGTAGCGCAAGAAGGTGACCAGTCCGCGTCGACTGTCACCGCCCAGGACGTCGAGGCCGAGAGCGTCCAGATGGAGGACGTCGAGGTCGAAAACCTGACGTTCGAACTCGGCGACGTCGAGGACACGGAAGACGCACTCTCTGACTCCTTCGCGACAGCCCTCGGCGAGAACGTCGAAGGGTTCGAAGCGGACTCCGTGGACGTCGGCAACATCCAGTCCGCGACGGTCACCGTCGAGGACGACACGGTCACCGTCGACGCTGAGATCGAATCTATCACCGTCGAGGGTGTCCAGGCCGACAACGTCACGTGGGACCGCTCGAACGGCAACGTCGCAGAGGGGATGTTCCTGGGCGGTAGCCTCACCTTCCAGTCGATGACGGTCGAGGAACTCAGTGTGGGGTCGCTCTCCGTCGAGTCGGGTGAGGTGACGGTCCCGGACAACGAGACGACCACCACGACCGAAGAGGAAGACGAGACGACGACGACCGAGGAGGACGACGACACGACCACCACGACTGAAGAAGAGGACGACACAACGACCACGACTGAAGAAGAGGACGACGACACGACCACCACGACCGAAGAGGAAGACGAGAACGAGACGACCACCACGACTACTACCGACGGTGACGGCGACACCGCCGAAGCCACGGTGAACTTCGAGGACCAGACGTCCGACGGGACCACCGTGACGATCTCCGCCGTCGCGCTGTCCGAGGACGGCTACGTCGCCATCCACGACGACTCCCTGCTCGAGGGTAACGTCGTCGGGAGTGTCATCGGCGTCTCCGACTACCTCGAGGCTGGCTCCTACCAGGACGTCGAAGTGACGCTGTACAACGTCTCTGGTGCAGAGTTCAACGAGACGATGCTCGAGGACAACGAGACGCTGATCGCGATGCCGCACCTCGAGACCGACAACGACGAGACCTACGACTTCGTCGAGACGAACAGCAACCAGGACGGTCCGTTCGTCTCCGACGGTGAACCGGTGACCGACGACGCGGTCATCAGCGTCGAGGAGGACGAGACCGAGGACAACGAGACGACCACCACGACCGAAGAGAACGACACGACGACCGAAGAGAACGAGACGACCGCTACCGACGGTGACGGTGCCGGCGACACCGCCGAAGCCACGGTGAACTTCGAGGACCAGACGTCCAACGGGACAGTCGTCAGTGTCTCTGACGTCGAACTGTCCGAGGACGGCTACGTCGCCATCCACGACGACTCCCTGCTCGAGGGTAACGTCGTCGGGAGCGTCATCGGCGTCTCCGACTACCTCGAGGCCGGTTCCTACGAGGACCTCGAAGTGACGCTGTACAACGTCTCTGGTGCAGAGTTCAACGAGACGATGCTCGAGGAAGACCAGGAACTGATCGCGATGCCGCACCTCGAGACCACCGATGACGAGACCTACGACTTCGTCGAGACGAACGGTGAGGACGACGGTCCGTTCATCTCCGACGGTGCCGCAGTGACCGACGACGCGCTCGTCACTCTCGAGGACGACGACACGACCGAAGAGAACGACACGACGACGACCACCGAAGAGAACACTACGACCACCACGACTGCCGAAGCGTAACGTCGCGAGCATCCCAGGACCGACTCCTGGCGCTCCACCGTTCCGCACCTCCATTTTTCGCGCCGCTCCGCCGGACAGAGCAATCAGTGAGAACGGCGACACCGCGAACCAGACCCGCCAGGCAGCTACAGGTCCGAGGCGCCGCTGTCCGTGACGTCGTCCTGTGCCGCGTCGTCTAGCTCGTCGAGGTCGCGCTGGTCGTTGTACTCGTCGCTCGGGCCAGCAGGACCAGTTATCTCGCCGTAGAGGGCTTCCCGAGCCTCCTCTGGCGTCTCGAAGCGCTCGTCGACGAGTCGGTCGAAGACGCTCCCGAGGCTCTCCGTCTCGTTCGGGAGGTCCATCGGCTGGTCGGCGTACTCCGTGGCGAGTTCCTCACTCGTGACCGGGTACTTGTCCGGGTCGAACAGGTCGGGGACGCGGTTCAGGATGTCCTCGACGTGCTCGGTCCGCTCGTGCTGGCGACGCCTGGCGCTGTCCTGGACCCGACTCGGGTCTGGGTCTTGGTCGTCGGGCATCGTCTCCGTGTTCGGTCTACAGCAGGATAAGGGCTGGCTGGGACGTGAGGGAGTGATTGGTGGCGTTCCCCGACCCGTCTCGAATCGTCACGGTGGACGGTCACTCCCGTGGTCGGTCCGGCGTCGTGGCGGACCGTGCCAACCCCTAACAGACTCCGGCCCGAACGCGTCTGTGATGAGCGACCGACTCTCCTACGAGGTGGTCGTCGTGGGCGGCGGGCCGGCAGGCACGACGACCGCGCTCTACACGACGCGACTCGGACACCGGACGGCCGTCTTCGAGGCGCCGGGCGGTCGACACGCCAGCGTCAGTCACGTCCACAACGTCTTCGGGGTCTCCGAGGACGTCTCGGGCCGGGAGCTGTCGAGACACGCCGTCGACCAGTTCGAGGAGTACGGCGGCGCGTACTTCCTCGACGCAGTCGAGGACATCCGCCGGACCGACGACGGGTTCGTCGTCGAGGCGGGTCACGCGACGGTCGACGCCGACCGGGTCGTGTTCGCGACCGGGTTCTCGGACGTCGACCCCCCGGTCCCGGAGTTAGTGGAGTTCACCGGCAGGGGCCTCCACTACTGCCTGCACTGCGACGCCTACACGCTCGGCGACGGGCGCGTGTTCGTCCTCGGGCACGACGACCACGCCGCGTCGGTGGCGATGCTCATGCTCAACTTCACCGCGGACGTCGACCTGCTGCTCGACGGCCACGACCCAGAGTGGAGCGAGGACACCGACCGCCAGGTGCGAGCCCACCCGGTCGACGTGGTCGAGACACCGGTCGCAGGTGCGTTCCCGCGTGACGAGCGCGCGGCCGACCAGGGGGAGGCCGCGGAATGGAGAGCGGAGAGCGAAGCGACCCGCGACCGCGCGACCAACCCGTGGCTCGGCGGGCTTACGTTCGCGGGCGAGGGGGACGCTGACGAGACCACCGACCGCGAGTACCTCGGCGGGTTCGCGATGTACGGCAAGGAGTACAACACCGACCTGGCCGAGTCGCTGGGCTGTGCGCTCGCCGACGACGGCGCGCTCGTCGTGGACGAGACCTACGAGACCAGCGTCGAGGGCGCGTACGCCGCCGGCGACATCACGCACGGGCAGAACCAGACGGTGGTGGCGATGGGCGACGGCGCGAAGGCCGGGATGGCCCTCCACAAGGACCTCCGGCGCTACCCGCTCCCGCCGGACGAACTCGACGACGTGGAGCCGTCGAACGTGCCGGCAGCCGCGGCGGACCTCCGCGCACGGATGCGACTCGTGCGCAACCACGAGCGACACGCCGGCCTCCGGGAGCCCCCGCCCGACCGCTGACGACCCGGCCGTCGGGGCGCTCCGGACGTCAGCCCTGCGGGTGCCGGCCTACGGTTTTTCCGTCTTAGCGACGAACGATGGTGCATGGGACTGCGCGAACCGGCGGCCGCCGACACCGAGCGCGTCAGCGAACTCGTGGAGAGTTCGATGACGTCGTCGCACAGCCTCAGCCCCCAACAGATCGACCAGATCGTCGAAGAAGTGTTCGGCGAGGACGCGATGGCGTCGAAGATGGACGACCAGGGGACCGTCGTTCGCGTCGCGGAGACGACCGAGGACGTAGACGAGGAGACCGTCGTCGGGTACGTCGAGGGGACCCTCGACGGGGAGTGGGGCGAACTGCGCTGGCTGTTCGTCGACCCCGAGCACCGCGGCAGGGGGATCGGAACCGAACTTTACGAATCGATGACCGACGCGCTGCACGAGGCCGGCGCTGACGACGTGCGGGCGACCACGCTGGAGGCGAACACGGAGGGCCACCAGTTCTTCGAGCGCTTCGGCCTCGAACGCGCCGACGAGCGACGCGTCGACGTCGGTGACGAGTCGCTCGTGGAGTACGTGTACGCGGACCCCGACGCCGACCTCGAGATGGGAGACCGGGAGGGTGGCGGAGCGCAGGCCGAGGAGTCCCCGGCCGAGGCGATGCCCGAGACGGAGACGCAGGACGGGACGACGACGGCGACGACCGGGGACGGCGAGCGGGTGTACGTCGCGCGCGACGAGGAGGAGTCGGGGACCGAGGCGTCGTTCTACGTCACGTACACCGACGAGGCCCACGAGGAGCGGTTCGGCTACTACTGCAGTAACTGTGGGTCCCTCGACGTCTCGATGGACGACATGGACCGGATCGAGTGCGACGAGTGTGGGAACACGCACGCCCCCCGGTCGGGCGAGTCGTATGACGACTCCTACCTCTGAGTCTGGAACCGGAGCGTCTGCTCGGCGGCGCAGGTTCTGTCGCTCGTTCGACAACACATCTATCCGGGTGAGACGCCACACGGCTAGCATGGACCACCTCGAACGCGCGAGAGCGGACCTCCGGCGCGCCAGCGAGCAGGCCTCGGGCCCCGTGCAGACGCAACTGGACTCTCTCCAGAACGGCATCGGCGCGGAGGACGAACGGGAGACGGCCGCGGACGGCCCCGACTCGACCGTCGACCGCATCGCGGAGGTAGCGGAGAAACTCGACGCCCTGAGCGAGGAGTTGGAGAACGCCGAGACGCGGGCGGCCGTCGAGAGCGCGGTCGACCACCTCCGCGAGTACCTGAAGGCCCACCCGCACGGAGAGTGAGTCCCGCACGACGAGTCGAGACGCCCCTCGGCCTCGCACGTGCGGGGAGACCGACCCGAGGGAGGTTCCGAACCTGCTCCAGTTGGCCGTCCTCGCAGTAGTCGGACGGTTCGGGGACTCCCGAGTTCGGTGTCTGCGCCACACCGAGCGTTAAGTTCGTTCGCGGCGAACCGTGTCCGTAATGAGCGGGTCCGGTTCCGGGGAGCGCGACGAGCGGGCGCTGGTGGCGGCCGAGTGCGAGGGCGCGACAGACCTGCGCGTCGACGTCGGCGTGCTCGTCGCCCACGCGCCGACGTCCGACCCGGGTCGCCTCCAGTCGTTCGCGACGCGGGCGGCCGAGGACGCCGTCGACGAACTGGCGTCGGCGACGGACGTCGCCTGGCGCTTCTACCTCGAGGAGACGGCGCGGCTCGCCGACCACGACCCCCGGCGCCCCTCGGAGTTCCTCGACCGCGCCACCCACCGGATGGTCGAGGGCCCCTACGACCTGGTCGTCGTCGTGACCGACGTCCCACTCGTGTCGAGCAAGGAGCGCTTCGTCCCGGGGCTGGCGTCGCCGCTCTCCCGCGTCGCCGTCGTCTCGACTGCAGAACTTCGGAGCGCCCCTCGCGGCGAACCGCGACGCCCGCTCGACGACGACGCCGTGCGCTGGAACACTGCCACGCTGCTCGTGCACCTCGTCGGCCACCTGCTCGGTGCTCGCCACGGCGAGGCGGACGGCGGGGTGATGGAGCCGTTCCGGTTTGACCCGGAGCGGCGAGCGGTCCCCTCCTTCGACGCCGACGTCGAGCGTCACCTCCGCAGCGTCGCGAACGAGATTCCCGCGACGGAAGCGCGCCCGAGAGGCCCCCTTGGGCGACTCGCCTTCCACGTGCGCAGCGCCGCGCGGAACCCCGGGCAGATCCTCCAGGCGCTCGCGAACAGTCGCGCGCCGCTGTTGCCGCTGTCGCTGCCGAAGCTGTCGACGGCGGCGCTGACGCCGACGCTCGTCATCGTTTTCAGCGCGGAGTCGTGGGACGTCGGCTTCCACCTGAGCGACCTGACGGCGGCGCTGTTCGCCGTCGTGAGCGTGCTCGCCGCCGCGCTCTACCTCCTGTTCGTCCAGAACCTCTCGTTCCCGCGGAAGCGACACCGCGTCGTCACCGAGCACACCGCCCTCGTCAACGTCACCGTCTTCCTCGTCCTCCTGCTGGCGATGGTCGGCCTGTTCGCGCTCGTCTGGGCCATCATCCTCGTCATCGAGGTGGCCGTCTTCCCGACGAACCTGATGTCGAACTGGCCGAGCCTCGAGGACCCCGCGGTGGGGTTCGTCGACCTCGTCCGCACCGCCGCGTTCATCAGCACCATCGGCGTGCTCTCCGGTGCGCTGGCGGGCGGCCTGGAGAACCGTCTCGTCGTCAGCCACCTCGCGCTGTTCCCCGACCGACCGTAGCCCCTCGACCACCGCACCGGGCACCCGGACTCAGTCGGAGTCCGAGCCGTCGTCCGTCCTCGTCGGCTCCCGCTGGACGACGAGCACCGGCCCGAGGAACTGCTCGGCGACCTGCTCGGCGCGCATCCCGAAGACGAACGTCGTCAGCGACGGGTCCGACTCGCCCATGACGACCGCGTCGAACTCGTCGGCAGCGTCAACGATGGCGTCCATCGGGCGCCGCTTCCCTTCGAGACGGACGGTGATGGCGTCCTCCTCGACACCCCGATCGACGAGTCGGGACACCACCCCGTCGAGCAGCGTCTCGACGTCCTCGTCGGTCTCTCCGTCCCCGACGACGTGGAACAGCGTCACCGCGACGTCGGTGTCCGCGAACAGGCCCCCGACCAGGCGAGCGAGCCGGTCGACGCCGACGGTTCCCCGCACTGCGACGAGGACGTCCTCGGGTGGCGCGGTGGCGTTCGGAACGAGGACGGCCAGACAGTCGTGTTCGGTGATCGTCCGGTCGATGGTCTTCTGGGCACCGTGCGTGAACACGAGCCGCGTCTCGACGGTCGCGCCGGCCTCGACGAGTATCGACTCGAACTCGTCGAGTCGGTGGGTGGCCCGGTCCTCGAACTGGAGGCGAGCCTGGTCGGTCGCGGTCTGGTCGGGCACGACGTGGTAGCCCAGCAGGACCACGTGGGCGTTCGAGAGCAGTTCGGGGACGCCCTCCGGGATCGACTCTCCCTCGAGGACGCGAACCGGGACGAGTACGGTCGGTCTGTCTTGCATGGTCAGAAGTCACCTCTGAGTTCGACGGTGCCGGCGTAGTACCGGTACCAGAGGTAGGAGACGACCATCACCGCGACGCCGACGGTGATGGAGGCCGGTTGCATGAACGCGACCAGCCCGAAACTGGCGAGTGCCCCGACGCCCGGCAACAGGGGGACCCCCGGCATCTGGTAGCTCGGGTCGTACCAGTCGGGGCCGCGCCGCCGCAGGACGAGCACCGCGACGCAGATGAGGCCGTACATGATCAGGTGGAGGAACGAGGCGACCTCCGCGAGCAGCGCCACCTCGCCGGTGGCGACGAGCAGGAGAATCGGACCCCCTGCCGCGAGCAGCGCGACGTGGGGCGTGCCGTATCGGAGGTTAATCTCGCTGGCTCGCCGGGGGAGGAGGGCGTCGCGGCTCAGCGCGTAGACGGTGCGGGAGGCGCTGAGGATCGAGGCGTTCGCGCTGGAGAACGTCGCCAGCAGGCCGGCGAACAGGATCGCCACCGCGCCGGGGAGGCCGACGAACTCGCGGGCCACCTCGACCATCGCCGTCTCGCCGAACGCCTCCAGCTGGGACGCGCCGAACGCGCTCGTCGCGACGAAGATGGTCACCACGTAGAAGACGGTGACGACGAGCACCGACCCGACCATCGCCAGCGGGAGGTTGCGACCCGGCTGCTTGATGTCGCCGGCGACCGTGGCGACCTGCGCGAAGCCGAGGTAGGAGGTGAACACGAGCGCCGCGGTGCTGAGGACGGGGAAGTACCCCTGCGAGAAGAACGCCTCCGGGACCGTCTGGCGGCCGAAGACGCCGAGCGTGTCGAGGGACCCGTACGAGAGGAACAGCGTCAGCACGACCAGCAACAGTGCCACGACGGCGTTCTGGAGTTTGGCGGTGTTCTCCGTGCCGGTGACGCTGAGGCCCGTCAGGGCGACGCCGAACAGCAACCCGAGCGGGACCACCGGGCTGAGCGACAGTTCGACGCCGACCTCGCCGAAGACGGCGGCGGCGTAGTGGCCCAGTCCCACGAGGTAGAACGCGGACGCGAACACCAGTCCGAGCCACAGCCCGAGGCCCACGATCGCGCCGAACGCCGACCCCATGCTCCGCGAGACGAAGAAGTAGCCCCCACCGCTCCGTGGCATCGCGGTCGCCAGTTCGGAGGCCGGCAGCGCGACCAGCAACGCGACGACGCCGCCGAGCGCGAACGAGAGCGCCGCGGCCGGCCCCGCGCTCCCCGCCGCCAGCCCCGGGAAGACGAAGATACCGGCGCCTATCATCGTCCCGATGCCGATGGCCAGCCCGCCGACGAGTCCGATGGTCCGCTCGAGCTCGACGTCCTCCTCGTGGACCGTGACGTCGTCGGAGACGGCGTCTGGCTCCTGCTCGGGTGACTCGCCCTCGACGTTCTCCCCGCTCCCGGGAGTGGGCGCAACGTCGGTCGTCACTGGGGCTTCACGAGTAGCTGCATCGGCACGCCGCCCAATAAAGGTACACCCGGCCGCAGGGGCTCGCCGGCCGGCGAGAGCCGCGTCGCCGAACGCCTGGCGTCCCTCCGACGGCTCAGCCGGTCGACTCCGCTTCGTCCAGTTCCCGGAGGACCACGTGTGTGACGCGGGCGCCGTCGACGCCCTCGACGGCCAGTCGGTAGCCGTCGGCCTCGACCTCGTCGCCGACCTCCGGCGCCCGACCCAGGCTGTCGAGCACCAGGCCGCCCAGCGTCCCGAACTCGTCGCTCTCGAACGTCGTCCCGACGGTCTCGTTGACCGCCGCCAGCGCGACGCCGCCGTCGACGGCGTACGCGCCGTCCTGGAGCTCGTCTATCGACGGCTCGCCGCCGGCCTCGTCGAACTGGTCCTGGATGTCGCCGACGATCACCTCCACGACGTCCTCGACGGTGGCGATCCCGTCGAGGGACCCCCACTCGTCGATGACGGCGGCCATCTGGCTGTGGTCGCGCTGGAACTCCAGCAGCAGGTCGTTGACGCGGGTCGTCTCGGGGACGACCGTCATCTCCCGCGCGATGTCGCCGGCCGTGACGGGCTCGCCCGCCTCGTCGACCGACTCGCTCGCCCGGAGCACGTCCTTCGCGTCGATGAACCCGACGATCTGGTCCTGGTCGTCGACCTCGACGACCGGGTAGCGGGTGTGGCCCTCGGCGAGGATCACCGAGCGGATCTCCGTGAGCGGCATGTCCGCGGGCACGCTCACGACGTCGGGTCGCGGGACCATCACCTCGCTGACGGTGATGTCGTCGAGTTCGAACACCCGCTCGATCATCTCGACCTCCTCGCGGTCGACGTGCCCCTGCTTGCCCGAGTGCGAGAGCACCATCAGTATCTCCTCCTCCTGGAGGGTCTCCTCGCTCTCCGAGGCCGGTTCGATGCCGATGAGGCTGGTGAAGAAGTTGGCCGTCCCGTTGAACACGACGATGCCGGGGACGAAGATGTAGTAGAACAGCTTCATCGGCGGCGCGAGCAGCAGCGCCATCCGCTCGGCCTCCGCGATGGCGATTGTCTTCGGCGCGAGTTCCCCGAAGACGACGTGGAGGAACGTGATGAAGCCGAAGCCGAGCGCGAACGCGGCGAGGTGGACGAGGCTCTCGGGGAGCACGGCGCCCAGGAACGGTTCGATGAGCGCCGCCACAGCCGGTTCACCGATCCACCCGAGCCCCAGAGACGCCAGCGTGATGCCGAGCTGGGTGGCCGCCAGGAAGTCGTCGAGGTTCGCCATCGCGTCCGACAGCGTGTCCGCCCCTGGTTTCCCCTCCTCGACGAGGCGCTCGACGGACGTCGAGCGGACCCGGACGAGCGCGAACTCCGAGGCCACGAAGAAGCCGTTCAGGACGACCAGGAAGAACGCGACGAACAGCCGACCGAGCGAGAACACGACGTCTACCATGGGTGCCTCCGCTGGAGTCGGTGAACGGTTCGCTGCGGTCGGGAGGACCGCGGCGGGTCCGTCTGCGCGTGAGAGGCCGGTTCACTCATTCGTTGTTGGAGAATCGGGGTCACGCCACTGTCAATGCTTGGGTTGGTCGTGCCGACGTCCACCCCCATCCAATCATTTCTATAGCTGCCCGCAGAAAGGCCTGTATGAGCGTCGTCTTCTGGGCCCTCGTCGCGTTCGCGACCGTCAGCTGTCTGTTCATGGCGTGGTCCCTCGGGGCGAACAGCAACTCACCGCCGTTCGCGCCCGCGATCGGCGCCAACGCGGTGTCGACGATGCGTGCCGCGTTCCTCATCGGCATCCTCGCGGCCGCCGGCGCGCTGACCCAGGGTGGTGCCATCTCCGAGACGGTCGGCGCGAACCTGATTCGGGGCGTCACCATCACGCCGCTGGCGGCGACGACGGGGCTGCTCGTGGCGGCGTCGTTCATGGCGTTCGGCGTCTACAGCGGGTACCCCGTCCCGGCGGCGTTCGCGACGACCGGAGCGATGGTCGGCGTGGGGCTCTCGCTGGGCGGCGGTCCGGCCTTCGACACGTACCGCGAGATCGGGACGTTCTGGGTGCTCGTCCCGCCGATGTCCGGGGGGCTGGCGTACCTCACCGCCACGCTGCTGCGCCGCGAGGACGTCCCCGAGACGCAGTCCATCCCGCTGCTCGCGGCCGTGGTCGCGGCCATCCTCGCGAACGTCAAACTCGGCGTGATCCCGCACCCGGAGCGAGCACAGGCCTCCGTCGCCGACGCCGCGGCCGTCTCCCTCGGTGGGCCGTCCGTCGTCGGCGTCGACGTCGTCGCCATCGTCGTCACACTGCTGTTCGCAGCCCTGGCGCACCGCTACATCCAGCGCCGGACGCGGGCCTCGGTCGAGGCGGGTATCCGGACGTTCCTGTTCGCGCTCGGCAGCGTCGTCGCGTTCTCCAGCGGTGGCAGCCAGGTCGGACTGGCGACCGGCCCGCTCGAGAACCTCTACGGCGTCGAACTCGGCCTCCCGGGGATCGCCCTCCTCGGCATCGGCGCGACCGGCATCCTCGCCGGTGCGTGGATGGGCGCGCCCCGGCTCCTGCAGGCGACCTCCAGGGAGTACGCACAGCTCGGCCTCCGGCGCTCCATCGCGGCGCTCGTCCCCGGGTTCGTCATCGCCCAGATCGCGATCACGCTCGGCATCCCCATCTCGTTCAACAACATCATCATCTCCGGGGTCATCGGCGGCGGGCTCGCGGCGGGGACGGCGGGCGTCTCCCGGCGGAAGATCGGCGTCACGCTCGGCTTCTGGGTCGTCACGCTCGCGACCTCGATAGCGACCGGCTACGGCCTCTACCAGCTCCTCTCTGGCCTGTTCGGCATCAAGTAGCGACGGAGCGGCCTACCGGACGACGGTGACGGTCACCGGCGCCTCGCCGACGACGGTGGTCGCGACGGTTCCGAGCAGTCGGCGCGCGAGGTCGCCGCGCTCGCCACCGTGGCCGCCCATCACGACGTGGTCGACGTCGTGGTCCGCGACGTACGCGAGGATGGTCTCCGCGGGGTCGCCGGTCTCGACGGCCGTCTCGACGGGGCGGTCGGCCGACTCGACCGAGGTCTCCGCCTGTCGAACGAGGTCCTCGGCGCGCTCGCGCCCGGCCGCTAGCCGCGTCTCGTCGGGTTCGAGGACGCCGCTCTCGCTCATCCCGCTGTCCAGTGGCGTGACTACGTTCAACACCGTCACGCGACAGTCGAAGGTCGCGAGTGCGTGCCGGAGCGCCGCTGCGGCCAGCGGCGACCCGTCGAGCGGGACGAGGACGTGCGAAGGGGTCACACGCGTACGTTCGCGAACGAGACGTAAATAGCATCGGCGAAGTGGCTAACCGGCGGCAGGGCGTACGTTCCGCGGATGGTCAACGCGTTCTGGCTGGACCGCGACGTCGACCAGACGGCCGCCTGGCTGGTGGACGCCCACGTGACCAGCAGCGTCTTCGAATGTTCGATGGTGCTCACGACGGCCGTCCAGTTGAACGGCTACCCGCACGACGACGCGCTCTACTACACGCACCCGGACCACCCGCTCACCCAGTGGGCGGCGGACGCCCACGGAAACTGGCGGTTCCTCCACGCGTACACCGCCGCGGCCCACGAGGAGTGGCGCTACCGCTGGGACCACGCGGCAGACGAGTACCACGGCTCCTGGGCCGTGGTGGAGACGCTCGACGGCGACGCGGTGGCCGACCTCGGGTGGCCACGCGAGACGGCCAGAGACCCACCGCAGGTGACGGGTCGCTGGACGGCGCCCGACTACGTCGACGCCTACCGGTACTACTACGCGAACGAGAAACGCGACCTCTTCGAGTGGTCGAAGGACCGGACGGAGCCGCCCTGGGTCGAGGAGTACACGGTCGAGGACGGCAGCCGGGAGTCGTAGTCAGCCGGCTCGCGGTTGCGTCGGGCGGCGGTCCGTGGCTCAGCGGAGGTCGTCCGTGACCACGCGCGCCTCGGCGCGGTACTGTTCGTAGAGGTCGAGTGCCCACTCGCGAGCGGCGGGGTCGTCGGTGCCCACGAACGCGCGGAGCATCCCCGTCTCCTCGTCGTACCCACCGACGCCGACGTAGTCGTCGAAGATGGCGAGGCCGAACGGGAGGTCGTCGTGGACCGAGAGCCTGAGGTTCCCCGACGCGACCGTCCGCCGCACCTCGTCGGGGTAGGTGTCGAGGATGTCGTCGACGACCGACGGCAGGTAGACGACGTCGACCTCCATCCCCCCGAGGATCTCGTCGCGAATCTCGGCGACGAAGATCGGAGCGATCGACGTCGTGTCGAAGCCGACGATGGAGTCGGACTCGCGGAGGCGTTCGAGGAACCTGACGACGGGTTTGTACGGGTTCGTCGGCTCCATCTCGCAGACGTGTGCGTCGGCGAAGAACTCCGTCTGGAGTTCGTCGGCGCGGTCGCCGAGCGTCTCGAGGAGGGGCTGCAGGTGGTCCGCGGCGTGGAGGCGCGTCCGGTAGGTCGTGACCTCGCGGGCGACGGTGGCGCCCAGCGGCGTGAGTCGGAACGAGCCCTCGTGCTGCTCGGCCAGCTCTTCGTCCTCCAGGGTGCGGATCGTCCGGCTGCGACGACGCCGTTCGTCGTCCAGCCGGGGGCGAACCAGACGCTGACGGTCACGTTCGCGCCAGCCGCGCCCGGACCACACGTCGCCACCGTCGAACTCGCACACAACGACTCCGACGCGTCGCCCAGCGTCGTCGGACTCGCCGGTAACGCCGTCGACACCACCGCACCAGCGGTCACCATCGACACCGTCGAGGGGTCCGCAGTGAACGGGACGACCGTCTACGCGAACGACACGGTCGTCGTCGACGGCACCGCTGGGGACCAGTACGGCACCGTCGATTCGGTCGTCGTCGACCTCGAGTCCACGTCCGTCCGGTACGTCCACTCGACGACCGCGAACTACGACTCGGGGACGGGCGAGTGGTCGGCCGACGTCGACCTCTCGACGCTCGTCGACGACGGCACGTACCGCGTCACCGTCCGGGCACGCGACGACAGCGGGAACGAGAACGCGACCACGGCGACGGAGAGCCTCGTCGTCGACCGGGAGCCGCCGGGGCTCGCGACGGTCCTCTCGCGGGTCAACGCGACGTTCGCCCGCGTCAACGTCACGGCGGACGAACCGCTCCAGGACGACACCCTCGACGTCACCGTCGACCGACCCGACGGCAGCAGCGTGACGGTCCCGCTCGCCCGGGCCGACGGGCGCTGGAACGGCACGTTCGAACTGGTCGGCACCCCCGGGCAGTACGAGGCCCGGGCGACCGCGCTCGACGAGGCCGGGAACCGCGGCACCGCGGACGCCACGGCGGTGTTCGAGACCGCGAGCACGGACGAGAACAACACGATCACGGTGAAGGTCGAACCGTCGAACCTCTTCGTCCGGTTCACCACGAACCAGTCGGTCAACGACACGTTCGTGACGATGACCGCGAGCAACCGCCCGCTCGCACCGCTCGTCCGCGGCAACGCTGGCGTGAACTTCATCGACGCCATCCTCGGTCCGGAACTCACGGCGAACCTCAGCTACGCCACCATCGGCATCCCGGTCGACGAAGCCGGGTTACCCGGCGGCAGCACCGTCGACGACGTGACCATCCGGTACTTCAACGAGACCGCCCACCAGTGGGAGGACGTCCCGACGACCGTCGAGACGGTGACGCTCCGGGACGGCACCACCGGCGAGTACTGGGTCGCGAACGTCTCGCACTTCTCGACCTACGGCGCCGTCGCCGTCGACACGACCGCGCCCACCGTCACGAGCCTGACCCCGACTCCCGGCCACGAGTTCCCGGCGGGCACGACCTCGACGACGCTCGAGATCGACTACGCGGACGCGCTGAGTGGCGTCGACACGAGCGCGGTCAGCCTGACCTACGACGGCGTCGACGTCACCGACGACAGCGCCACCAGCGTCACGAGTACGGGTGTGACGTACACCCCGACGGGGCTCGCGAACGGGTCGAGTTACACGCTGGCGGTGACCGTCGAGGACTACGCCGGGAACAGCCACACAGAGACGCTGTCGTTCGACGTGGCGGACCCGGCCGTCAGCCAGCCACCGTCGAACCCGGGGACCAGCGACCCGTCGCCGCCGACGAGTTCGCCACCGGCCACGCCCACGCCGCCAGTCGACCCACCGGAGACGGAGCGGCCGGCGCCGGCCGTCGACGTCTCGCCGCGGCTCGACGGCGGCTTCGACGCCACCGTCACGGACGCCCGGGCGAACGAGCGCGTTACGTTCGCGGTGCCAGCCGGAGCCGTCGCGTCCGACGGCGTCTCGCTCGACGCGCTCGACGTGACCGCGGCGGTCGACGGCGACCTCGCGTTCCAGGTCACGGGCAGTCGCGACCGGCCCACCGGGAGCCGAGCGTTCGACGAGGCGGCAGGAGTCCCGCTGGTCTTCCTGAACGTCTCCCACCCGACCGTCTCCGACGACCAGATCGCGAACGCGACGTTCCACCTCACCGTCTCGCGGGACCGCCTCGCCGACGGCACGTCGCCCTCTGACCTCGTGCTCTACCGCGACCACGGTGGTGCGTGGACCGCCCTGGAGACGCGAGTCGTCGAGAGCACGACCGACGCGGTCGTCCTCGAGGTCGCGTCGCCCGGACTGTCGGTGTTCGCGCTCGCCGCGCGCCAGCCGACCACGACGGCGCAGCCGACGACCGTCGACTCGACGACCACGACGACTGCGCCGACCACCACCCCGTCGAACCAGGAGACGGGCGTCGATTCGGGTTCGTCGGGGACGACGGTCACCGTCTTCCTCGGGTTGCTCGCCGTCCTCTCGCTGCTCGCGGTGGCGTTCCACCGCCGGCGGTCCTGAGAACGGCCCGCCGTTCGGTTAGTCGCGTTCGGCGACCGACGCCTCCTCCCTGAGGACGGTGACGGACACCTCGTTGCCCGTCTCCTCGTGGATCTCTTGCTGGAGTCGCGTCGCTGTCAACGACGAGTCCTCGGTGACGGTGACGGTCACGCTCGTCGGCGTCCGCGAGAAGAGGTTGGTCTCGTAGGACACCGACTGGGAGAGGATCGTTCCACTGTTGGCCTCCACCGCGCGCTCGACGTCCTCCTCGAAGGCGGCGTTCTGGGTCGCGTCGATGGTGGTCGCGACGAGGAACGACGAGAGGACGAGCACGCAGACGAGCAGGACGCCGACCTGCATGATCGCCCCGCTCCGGGCGAGTCGCTCCTCGCGGTACCGCTTGGGTCGATAGCCCCGGATCCACAGGACGGCCATGCACGCGAGGTTGATGCAGAGGACGTTGACGAGGACGAGGATGGTCGTGCTCACCGCGAGCACGGGGTTGGCGAAGGCGGCCCCGACACCGACGGCGGCGGCCGGAGGGATGAGCGCCGCGGCGATCATCACGCCGACCAGGACGGCGCTCGTGCCAGTGGTGAACGCCAGTGCGCCCGCGATCCCCGAGGCGAGCGCGATGACGATGGAGAGCGCACCGGGGTTCATCCGCTGGGCGATCTGCTCGTGTGTCTGTATCTCGATGCCGCTCCCGATGGTGTAGCGGACCACGAGCGCGAACGCCAGCGCGCTGGCGATCGCGAGGCCGACCCCGAGGAACTGCGCGCGGATGCCCCTGCGGAACAGCTGGGGTTCGTGTATCATCCGCCCGACGCTCGCGCCGATGGCGGGTCCGAGCAGCGGCGCGATGACCATCGACCCGACGATGACCGCCGCGCTGTCGGTCAGCAGTCCCGCCGTGGCGACGACGGCGCTGAGAGCGATCAGGACGAGATAGCTCGGGCCGGTGTCGGTCATCTCCTGGGCCCGGGAGAGCAACTCCTCCTGGGCGATGCGAGTGTCGTCCGCCGACTCGTCGGCGACGCCAGTGGACTCGTCACTTCCCTCGTACCGGTAGGAGGCGAGCGTCTCGAGGTCGCCGACGGCGACGAACCCCCGCTCCTGGATGCCGAGGTCGCGGAGTCCGTCCATCAGCTGGGTCGTGTCCGCCGTCGAGACCGGGACGAACAGCATCGCCTCGTAATCCCGGTCCGACGCCTCCTCGACGAGCGTGTAGTCGAACTCCGAGTCCTCCAGGAACGAGAGGACAGATTCGCGCTCACCGCTGGGGACTGGAAACTGTACGAGCCGCATACGGAGGGGACGGTTTCCAGTTCAATAGGGGCGTCGCCGCCACCTCACGTCCGCCTGGAGCGACTGTGCCGCCGCACACGGCGCCCCAGATCCGTCGCTGCAAGCAACTACGGCGTCGCCTCCTGGAACTCGACGGTTCGGACCCGGACGGCGACGGAGCGGCCGGTTCGGCGCTCTATCTCGGCAGCGATCTCGTCGGCGAAGTCCGGCGGCGGCGCGTCGTCGGGGTCGGTGTCGCTGAGCACCACGGTGACAGTCTGCGATTCGGCGAACAGGGAGGGGCTGACGTACTCGCTGCGGACCGCCACCACAGTCAGGTCCTGGTGGGCGGGGTCGTCGACGAGTTCGTGGACGGCGGCGTTGGCGTCTCGTTCGAACGCGACCTGCTGGGCCGAGGCCCCGGCAGTGCCCAGGACGACGGCCGCGAGGACGGCGACCACCGCGACGAGCAGCGCCGCCTCCCGCAGCGTCTGGAACTCGAGGACACTGCCGCGCCCGGTGAGGTCGGGTCGGTAGAGCGCCCACAGCGCCAGTAAACAGGCGACGTTGATCGCGACGACGGTCACGATTAGCAGGGCGAGGGTCCCCGCCCAGACGAGCGGCCGGTTCCAGACGATTCCGAGGCCGGAGGCGGCCGCAGTCGGGATCAGGGCCGCCGCGATCATCACGCCGATGAGGGACATCGGCCCCTTCGTCGTCAGGCCGATGCCGCCCGCCGCGCCAGCGGCCAGACCGACGATCACGGCGAGCATGTTCGGGGCGAGTCGCACCCCGACCAGTTCGATCGTGCTCAGATCGAGCACCGGCGGCGCGAACCGGAATACCTGCAGGGCGACTCCGAGGGCCGTCGAAGCGAGCACCGCGACCGCCAGTCCCAGCGCCTGCATACGGAGGCTGCCGGCGACCATCTGCCGGTCGCCGGTGATCACCCCGACGTTCGTCGTCAACACCGGTCCGACGACGGGTGCGATGACCATCGACCCGACGACGATGGCCGGCGAGTCCACGAGCAGGCCCGCGGTCGCAATCAGCGCACTGAGGACCATCAGCGCGTAGTACGAGACGTCGTCCTGGCTGAGGTCCCTCGCCTTCGACCGGAGTTCGGGCATCGTGAGCGGGTCAAAGTCCCGACTGTACCGCTGCTCGAGTGTCTCCCAGGTCGAGGTCATCGCGGTCTCGCCCCTGGAGACGACGGTGTACTGTTCGGTGTCGACACCCGCGTCTTCGAGCGCGTCCAGCACCGGCCCGACGGCGTCACCGGGGATCGGAATCTGGAGGAGGACATCCTCCTCGGACACCCCCGCGACCGGTTCGGCGCTCTCGGGGACGTCCGCGAGCGACCCGGACCCGAGCACTGCGTACTCGACGTCCATGTCGGCGAGCGACTCGAGGACCTCGTCGCGGCGGTCCTCGGGGACTCGTACGTAGAGGATCCTCACACAGGAACGTCAACGACCAGTTGAAAATACGTTCGGGCTGGCCGCAGACGGCCAAGGAGAGTCCAGCGGTAGCTTCAGTGCAGCGAACATCCCCACGGAGGAGATGCGGACCTCGGTACTCATAGGGCTCGTCGTCCCGCGGGAGCCACCCCGGGTCGGCCCGGTGGCGTCGTCATCGGCCAGGCGTCGGTACGGGCGGGCGGGAAAAGACGCTGGCGGTCAGTCGGTCAGCGCCGCCGAGTCGTCGCTGCCGCTCTGGGAGTCCCAGAGGTCGGCGTAGATGCCGCCCGTGTCGACGAGTTCGTCGTGGGTCCCGACCTCCGCGATCTCGCCGTCGTCCATCACGACGATGCGGTCGGCGTCCTGGACCGTCGAGAGGCGGTGGGCGATGACGAACGCGGTGCGGTCGGCGGTGAGCCGTCGCAGCGACTCCTGGATGAGCTCCTCGGTCTCGGTGTCCACGTCGCTGGTCGCCTCGTCGAGGACGATGATGGCGGGGTCGTTGAGGAGCGCGCGAGCGATGGAGAGCCGCTGGCGCTGGCCGCCCGAGAGCTTCACGCCGCGCTCGCCGATCTGGGTCTGGTAGCCCTCGGGCAGGTCGCGGACGAACTCGTGGGCCTCGGCGGCCCTCGCGGCGTCGAGGACGCGGTCGTCCACGCGGAAGTCTGCCGCCTCGTCCCGCACCCGCTGGCGGTCTGGCGAGTCGTCGAGGGTGGTGAGGTCGCCGTACGCGATGTTCTCCTCGACGGTGCCGGAGAACAGGTAGGGGTCCTGTTCGACGACGCCGACGTGTTCGCGGAGCCCCTGGAGGCTGTACTCGCGGACGTCCGACCCGTCGACGTGGACCGCGCCCGAGTCCACGTCGTAGAACCGCGGGACGAGTTTGACGAGCGTGCTCTTGCCGGCGCCCGTCGCGCCGACGAGACCGACCGTCTCGCCCGGGTCGACGTCGAGGTGCACGCCCGAGAGCACCTCCTCGGTGGAGTCGTAGCTGAAGTGGACGTCGTCGAACGTGACGCGGCCGTCGACGTCGTCGGGGTCGACGGGGGTCTCGGGGCTGGTGACGGTCGGTTCGTGGCCGAGCACGCCGAAGACGCGCTCGGCGCTGGACTTCGCGCGCTGGTAGCGGTTGACCGTCACGCCGATGCGGCGCATCGGGGCGTACATCCGCCGGAGGAACAGGAAGAACATCGTGAACGTCCCCGTGGTGATGCCCGCGCCGAGGACGAGCGGGCCGGCGACGAACTCCCCGCGGATGACCATCTCGCCGCCGACGAGCAGGATACCGACGAACGCCACGCCGGTGAGCACGCGGATGCTGGCGAAGAACAGCCGCCGGAGTTTGATGGCGGCGACCTTCTCGTCGTGGTAGGTCGCGGACTGCTCGGCCACGCGGTCGAGTTCGAAGTCGTAGCGGTCGAACGCCTTGATGACCTTCGCGCCGCCGATGTTGTTCTCCAGGCGGGCGTTCATCCGTGCGACGGTCTCCCGGATGCGCTTGTACCGGGGTTCGATCCACGTGAGGAAGAAGGCGCTCGACAGCCCGATGATGGGGACCGGCGCGAGCGCGATGACCGCCAGCGGCGGCGACACCCAGAACAGCACGGCGCCGATACCGCCGACGGTCGCCACCACGCGGATGATCTGGCGGATCTCGTCGTTGAGGAACCGCTCGAGGCGGTTGATGTCGTTGTTCAGGATGGACATCATCGCGCCGGTCTGGTGGTTCGCGAAGAAGTCCAGCGAGAGGTGTTGCATGTGGTCGTACGTGTCGTTGCGGAGGTCCCGCTGGATCTTCTGGGCGGTCGACTGCAGCAGGTATCTGGAGACGAATCGCGTCACCGAGCGGACGACGTACGCGAGCGCGGCGACGAGCGCGAGGCGGTGGAGGAGCGCGAGACGCGTCGCCTCAGAGGTGACCGCCGCGGTGGGGACGAGACCGGCCTCGGCGAGCAGCCCGGGTTCGCCGGACTGCAGGATGACGCGGTCGATGGCGGCGGCGACGACCAGCGGCGGGACGAGCCGGGAGAGCCGCGTGACGAGCGAGGACGCGATGCCGACGGAGAGGCGGGGCCAGTAGCGCCTGGCGTACCTGAGCAGGCCCACCATCGGGTGGCCGTCGACCTCCTCGCGGACGTCCTCGAAGCCGCCTAGCTCGTCGGACACACACGGGGTAGGCGCGGGACGCAAAAAGACCACACGGCTGCCCGAGCGTTTACCGGTACGCGTCGCCCGGGGTACCGAGACCGTGCCAGCTCAGAGCCCGGTCGGGTGATCGAGGAACGTCGTCTCCAGTCCCCACTCGTCGGCGATGGACTGGAGACGCCGCACACCGAACGTCTCCGTCGCGTAGTGGCCCGCGAGGACGACCGTCACACCCGCTTCACGGGCCTCGTGGTACACCATCTGCTTGCCCTCGCCGGTGACGAAGGCGTCGACGCCCGCGGCCTCCGCCTCCCGGATCCAGTCTGCACCGCCGCCCGTGAGCACCGCGACGTCCTCGAGGTCCGCCGGCCCGAAGTCGAGTACCCGGACGTCCTGGCCGCCCGTGTCGAGTTCCGATTCGAGGAGTTCCCGGAGTTCGTCGGCGGAGTAGGCCTCGGCGGCGGTACCCCGCGTCCCGGTGTGTTCGCCGCTATCCTCGGCGAACGGTTCACGGTCTTCGAGTTCCAGCAGGTCCGCGAGCCCCGCCGCGTTCCCGAGTTCCGGGTGACCGTCGAGGGGCAAGTGCGCGGCGTACAGCGCGCACTCGCCGTCAATCAGCGGCTGGATGCGCTCGTACTCGCGGCCGGTGACGGCGTCCAGGCCGCCCCAGACGACGCCGTGGTGGGTGACCAGCAGGTCCGCGCCCCACTCGACGGCCTCGTCGATGGTCTCGACGACGGCGTCGACGGCGAACGCGACGCGCTCGACGTCGCGCTCCCGTGGCCCGACCTGCAGGCCGTTCGTCGCGCCGTCCGCGTAGTCGTCGACGCGCAGGCGCTCGTCGAACTCGGAGACGATGTCGGAGAGGTCCATGTACGGAGAGGCGTGCGCCGGGAACTTCTAGGCGTCGCCATCGCGACGTTCCACCACCTCAGTAGCCGGCCAACCCAACACAGGGTGGGACTGGAAGGGGCCGCGTTCTCGACGACCCTCGGGGACGCAAGCACCGCAGGGACGAACGGAGTGAGTGACGAGGAGCGCAGCGAGCGCGAGGCCGACCGACGGGAGGCCTCGGACCGCTCGAACGGGGAGCGCAGCGACCCGTGAGAGCCGCGGGAGTCGAGAACGCGGGGGCTTCCAAGGCGTCGTACCTCCTCATGGCCGAATTTTCGAAACAGTAGAGAACTAGCCGTCCGCGTGAGCGTGAACGAACTCCCGGACCAGTTTCGCAGCTAGCGTCGCCGACTGGCCGTCGTCGCGGTCGTTGACCTCGACGACGTCGAACCCCACGGACTCCGGAGCCAACTCACGCACGAGGTCCCGCATCGTCGCGGAGTCGAGACCGAACGGTTCGGGGGTGCCGGTGCCGGGCGCGTATGCAGGGTCGGCAGCGTCGATGTCGACGCTGAGATAGACCGAGCCGTCGACGTCGGGCGTCCAGTCCGCCGCGTCCTCGGGCGGAACCACTGTCACGTCGGCCTCGCTGGCGCGCTCCCACTCGGCCTCGCTGCCCGAGCGCGCGCCGACCACGACCGCCTCGTCGGCGACTTCGAGTGCGTGGCGGGTGACCGTCGAGTGGCTCAGGGGGTCGCCGTCGTAGGACTCCCGGAGGTCGAGGTGGGCGTCGAGGGCGACGAAGACGTCCGGGTCGGCGGCGCGCACGCCCGCGACGCTGACGGTGTGTTCGCCGCCGAGGAGGATGGGGACGGCGTCGTTCCAGTGTGCGTCGGTGAGGACGCCCTCGAGGTAGTCGAGGTAGTCGGCGGCGTCGTTCCACGCGTGGACGTCGCCGTAGTCCGCGACGTCGCGTTCGGAGAAGTGGGCGCCCGACGCGTGGTGGTAGTCCTCGAAGGTGCGGGCGAACTGTCGGATCCGGTCCGGCCCGAAGCGTGCGCCCGGCCGGAAGGAAGTAGAGACGTCGAGCGGTGCGCCCACGACCACGTAGTCGGCGGTACTGCCGGCCGACTGGGGGTCGGCGTCGTGGGCGCCGGGGAACATGCTCAGTCCTGGAGGATCTTGCGCTGGCCCTCGAACTCGAGGTACTCGATGTTGTCGTCGGACTGCACGTCGAGGTCAGCGGGGATCTGCATCGTGACGGTCTCGTACGTGTCGAGGTCCATCACCTGCGCGACCGTCTCGGACTCCTTGGAGACGACCTGGCCCTGCTTCCGGTCGACGATGGGGACCCAGATCTTCGCGTCGACGGGCTGGCTGAGACTGCGCTTCTTCTCGTCGAAGACGCCCCGGGCTTCGATGCGTGCCTTCGCGCTGCCGTGCTTGCCCGGCTTCGCGGTGCTGTAGGCGTTGATCTTGCAGGCGGCGTCGTCGATCATGACGTAGTTGCCTTCCTGCAGTTCGCGCACTTCCGTCTGCTCTTTCGCCATACGGCTGGATTCACACCTGCCGGGTATAAACCGTTTGGAACGCGCTCCGCGGGGAACTGCTCGCAGTCGTCAGAGCACGGTCGAGACCCGGTCGAGTCCCTCGCGGAGTTCCGCGGTCGGCAGCCCGAACCCGATGCGGAAGTAGTCGTCGTAGGCGTCGCCGAAGCACCGCCCGGGCGCGAGCACGACGGAGGACTCCTCGACGACGGTCCGGCAGAACGTCGCCGAGTTCTCGAAGCTCGCGGGCACCTCGAGGAACGCGTTGCAGCCGACGGGGTCTGGCCAGTCGATGCCGTGCTCGCGCGCCCACTCTGCGGTGATCTCGTGGTTCGCCCGGACGTGTGCGAGTGCGTCCTCGCGCAGTTCAGCCTCCCGGCCCGTCAGCACCTGGCGGGCGACGTGCTGGCCGAACTTGGTGGGCGAGATGGTGGTGTAGTCCTTCCAGCGCTCGGTGGCCTCGACGACCTCGCTGGGGCCGGCGAGCCAGCCGAAGCGGAGGCCCGCGAGCCCGTACGTCTTCGAGAGCCCAGACGTGCTGATGGCGCGATCACCGAGACTCGTCACGGGCGGCAGCGGGTCCTCGGCGAGCAGGCGGTACACCTCGTCGCCGAGCAGGTAGGCGTCGGCGTCCACGGCGAGGTCGTAGACGGCTCGTACCGTCTCCTCGTCGTGCTGGCGGCCGGTCGGGTTGTTCGGGTTGTTCAGGACCACGAGTTCGGTCTCGGGGCGGATCGCCTCGGCCACGGCGTCAACGTCCAGCGTCCACTCGGGTGGGTCCAGCGGCACGCGGGTCACGTCGCAGATGGACTCCGGGATGGCGTGGAGGCTCTGGTACGTCGGCGTGACGACGACGGCGTGGTCGCCCGGCGAGAGCAGCGACTGGAAGACGAGGAAGTTCGCCTCCTGGGTGCCCACCGTGCAGACCACCTCGTCGGCGGTCCGGTCGTGTTCGTCGGCGATGGCGGCTCGCACGTCCGGCGCACCCTTCGTCGGGATGACGTACCCCAGTTCGCCGGGGTCCGTGTCGAAGTCGCTCGCCGGGAGGCTCCGGACGCCGCTCTCCGCGAGCATCACGTCGGCGTCGTGTTCGTACTCCGCGAACCACCGCTCCAGTTCGAACGGCGCTACGTCCATACGGTGGCTACGCGACAGGGGGTGAAAACTCGGGCGACGCCGGCAGGGAACTACACGTGCGGCTCGGGCATGAGGTCCGCGAACGCCTGGTCGTCGAGCCACTCGCAGAGCCGGACGAGTTCCCCGGTCGCGGCCTCGAACAGCTGTTCGCCCTTCGCTGGCGTGGCGTCGGTCTGGTCGCCGAGGACGCCGTTGGCGGTGTTGTCCGCGGCGTCGTAGAACGTCCGCGCACCGTGGACGATGGTCTCGGCCTCGGCGACGCTCGGGACGCCGCCGTCGCGTGCCTCGGCGAGGCGGTCGTCGTGGACCAGGTCGGGCGCGAGGTGCTGTATCATCGCCGTCTCCTTCGGGCCGCCGTGGGGGCCGTTCTGCGCGAACAGGTCGTCGACGAGTTCGGGAACGCTCTCGTCCCACATCCAGTCGACGGCGTACGCGACCTCGTCCTCGCGGAGGCGACGCCCCACTTCGCGCAGGTGCGGGACGTTGCCGCCGTGGGCGTTCACGAAGACGACGCGGTCGACGCCGTGGTAGGTGAGGTTGCGCGCGAGCGACTCGACGTAGTCGCGGAACGCGGGCGGGCTGACCCACATCGTGCCGTGGAACTGCCGGTGGTGGGAGCTGACGCCGACGTTCACGGTGGGCGTACAGAGGAAGCCGGTCTCGTCGGCGGCCGCCCGGGCGAACGCCTCCGCGATGAGGTGGTCGGTCCCCTCCGGGAGGTGGGGGCCGTGCTGTTCGGTGGAGCCGAGCGGGACCAGCGCGAGCGACTCCGACTCGAAGTAGGCGCCGAGGTCCGGCCACGCTTCGTTGCCGAGGTACATCACCGGACGAACGGCCGTCGTCCCAAAGAGTCTACTGGGAGTCAGTCGCGGTTGCGGAGGTTCTGCCGGGTGAACTGCGGCGTCGCGCGGATGCCCCGGCGCCGCCGGAACGAGCGGTACAGCGCGAGCGCGACGAGGAACGTGAACACGCCCGCGAGGGCGGTCGCCAGGGTGAGGTCCTCGAAGGCGTACAGCAGCGCCGTCGTCGGGACGCTCGTCGCGAGGACGAGCCCCAGGACGAGGCGTCGCGCGAGGCGGTCGATGACGCCGTTGTTGTCCTCGAGGTCCGCGCGGACGTGGAGGTCCTCGCGTTCGACGCGGTTGAGCGCGTCCTCCAGTTTCGGCGGAATGCGGACGGCCGACTGCGTGGAGTCGCGCAGCTGCTCGGCGGTCTGGGTGGCGAACTGCCGGATGGACTCCTCGCGGTAGCCCTGCTCGGTGAGGTACTCCGTCGCCACGGAGATGAAGTCGAACTCCGGGTCGAGGGTGACACAGACCCCCTCGACGACGGTGGCGACACGGAGTACGAGCGCGAGGTTCGACGGCAGGCGCAGCGGGAACTCGTAGATGGTGTCCTCCACCTTCCCGACGATCTGCTGGACGCGGTAGGTCTCGATGGACTCCCCGCGGGCGTCCTGGATGGCGAGTTCCATCACCTCCGCCATCGTCGCGCGGTCGGCCTCCGGGGAGAGTGTCCCCATCTCGATGAGCGCGTCGAGGATGGCGTCGATGTCCTGGTTGGCGACCGCGACGTAGAAGTCCACGATCTTCTGCTGGACGAACTCGTCGACGCGGCCGCTCATCCCGAAGTCGTAGAAGACGACGGTGCCGTCGTCGCGTACGGCGAGGTTTCCCGGGTGGGGGTCGGCGTGGAAGACGCCGTCCTCGATGATCATCTGGAGGTAGGTGCGTTCGAGCGTCTCGGCGACCCGCGAACGGTCGATGCCCTTGCGTTCGAGTTCCTCGACGTTCGAGATCTTCGTCCCCGAGATGTACTGCATCGTGAGCACGCGACTGCTCGAGTAGTCGTCGTACACCGGCGGGATGGCGACGGCCGGGTCGTCCGCGAAGTTCGCCCGGATCTCCGTGAGCATCTCGGCCTCGCGGTCGTAGTCCATCTCCTCGCGGATGGTCTTCGAGAACTCGTCGGCGAGGTTCCGGAGGCTGAACGCGCGTCCCTCCCCCACGAACCGCGCGACGACCGGCAGCGTCCACCGGACGACCCGGAGGTCGGCCTCGACGAGTTCCTCGATGCCGGGCCGGCGGACCTTCACCGCGACCGGTTCGCCCTCGACCTCGGCGGTGTACACCTGCCCGAGACTCGCGCCGCTGATTGGCTCGCGGTCGAAGTCGTCGAACACCTCGTCGACGGGGCCGAGTTCGCCCTCCAGTACAACCCTGGCGTTCTCCCAGTCGGCCGGCGGCACGCGGTCCTGGAGCTCCGTGAGCACGTCGACGTACTCCGGGGGGAGGACGTCCGGTCGCGTCGAGAGCAGCTGTCCGAGTTTGATGAACGTCGGGCCGAGCGTGAGCAGCGAATCGAGCAGCCGCTCCGCGCGCTCGACGCGTCGCTCGGACGTGACGCGTCGACTGCTCCCGAACAGCAGGAATCGCCGCCGGTCGCGGAGGTAGCCCCACACCAGCGGGAGGAACTGCCACGCGACGACGACGAACCGGCGGTACGACCGGAGTACCGCCACCGCTCTACCCCTCTACGGGGACGCGGTGGGCGGTCTCCCCTCGCTTCGGTAGTCGGACCTCGAGGACGCCGCGGTCGACGGACGCCGACGACCCGTCGTCGGTGGCGTCCGGCGGCAGGGGGAGTTCGAGGTCGAGGAACAGCGGGCGCTCCTCGGTCCGGTAGGTGAACCCGGTGGGCACCGACTTCTGGCGGTGGGCGTCGACGACCAGCGTCCGGCCGTCCACGCGCACGTCGACGTCGTCGGCAGTGACGCCGGCCACGTCGACGACGAAGAGGTAGGCGTCCTCCCGTTCGAGCACGTCGACGAACACCGAGTCTGGCAGGTTCCCCAGCGCTTCGCGCAAGCGGGACATGCGCGACGTTTAGAGCGGCGAGGCGAAAAAGCCGGTGGTCGAGACACTGACTCGTCTCGACGGTGCGCCGACCCGGTGGAAGTGCCGGCGCGGACCGTGTGCCCTGACACCGCATTCCCCGGGCATCCGTGTTCGGGTGGGGGGAAACGCGTGGGGGAAACGCGAAATCGTGGTCGCCGACCGGCGGAGGGGGGATGGCCGGCGGCGACCGGCGGACGCCCGGAACTGTGCCCTGACCGGCGGCGTACTGTTGCCGCCATCGAAGACATGGACCGCGAGGGTATTGAACGGTGGCGTCGTTCGCACTCGATTTCCGTCGCTTAAGCCGAATTAATCCGGAGTTATCCGGTGATTTTCGGCGACGCAATCCGGCCCCGGGACCGGCGTCCTACCGGCAGCGTGGCTATCCAGCCGGTGGACCGGGAGAACGCGGGTAGCGACCGGTTTCAGTCCGCCCGCGGGTCGAAGACCTCGTGGAACGTCTCGACGCGGTAGTCGCCGAGCACGCAGTGCCCGCGGTTCTCGGGCGCGTGACGTTCCACGTGGACGGCGTCGAGGCCGGCGTTCATCGCGGCGCCCACGTCGCTGGCCGCGTCTCCGACGTAGACCCCGCGGTGGGTCGCGGGTTCGACGCCGACGTCGCCGAGCGCGAGTTCGAGCGGGCGCGGGTCGGGTTTCCAGCCGGTGTCGTCGTCACAGCAGAGGACGACGTCGAACCAGTCGTCGATGTCGAGGTGCTCCATCACGGGACCCGCGAGGAACTCCGCGCAGTGGGTGACGACGCCGACCGGGCCGTCGAGGTCGCCGACGTAGGCGGCGTCGTCGTAGAGGTAGGTGGCCTCGGCACGGCGCTGGGGGTCCTCGATGTCGTGGAACGCCGCCCAGAACGCCGTCGGGTCGAACCCCCACGAGCGGAGGCGCTCGTTGCGGGACCCACCGAGGCCGTGCCACAGGATCTCGGCTTCGCGGTCCGTGAACTCGCGGCCGACGCGGTCGCCCACGCGGTCGAACACCTCCCGGGTGTACGACCACTCGGTGTCCACGAGGGTCCCGTCGAGGTCGAACAGCCAGACGTCGTAGTCGGACGGGGAGCCCATCGGATACGGGTGTACGCAATCCCGAAGTATGAGCGTTCCGGGAGACTGTGAGCGGGGCACACGCTCCCGTCGACGCGCCGGAGAGGCCGACCACCAGGCTGTCAGGCGGTGTTCGGGTCCGGTCGCTCGGCCAGCGTCACCTCGACCTGCCGGCGCTCGCCGTCGCGGAGGACCGTGAGCGTGACCGTCTCGCCGGGCCGCGTCTCCGTGAAGAGGTACGTCGAGAGGTCCTTCGTCGTGTTCACCGCCCGACCGTCGACGCCGACGATCACGTCACCACCGACCGGGATCGGGGTCCCGTCGACGACGGTGACCTCGGTCGTCTCCTGCAAGACGCCGCCGGCTGGCGTCCCCTCGTCGACCCGGTGGACGTAGACGCCCTCGGTCGCGTCGAGGTCGTTCGCTGACGCGAGCTGGGGGGTAATCGGGCGCACCGACACGCCGAGGTACGCGTGTTCGTAGCTGCCGTTCTCGACGAGGGCCGGCACGACCCGCTCGAGGAGCGTCGAGGGGACGGCGAAGCCGATGTTGTCGGCTCGCGCCGCCTGGAGGCCGGCCGTGTTGACGCCGACGACGGTGCCGTCGCAGGTGACGAGTGGCCCGCCGCTGTTCCCGGGGTTGATGGGAGCGTCAGTCTGGAGGACCGTCGGGATGGCGGCGTTCTGGCCGGTCGGCAGCGAGCGGTTGACGCCGCTCACGATGCCGTGGGTGATGGACTCGTCGAGGCCGAACGGACTGCCGAGCGCGGTGACGCTGGTGCCGGGGTCGGGGTTCGACGCCGCGACGGCCAGCGCCTCGACGTCGCTCGGTGTCTCCGTCACGCGGACCACCGCGAGGTCGGCGACCTCGTCCCTGCCGACGACCGCCGCGCTACTGGACGTCTCGTCGGTGAACTGGACGGTGACGGACTCGGCGTCGCCGACGACGTGGGCGTTCGTGACCACGTAGCTCGTGGCGTTGCCCTCGAACGTCTGGTAGACGAAGCCCGACCCCTGGCCGGCCGTCGTCCCGACGCCGACCACCGAGTCGATGGTCTGGTCGTACAGCGTCGCGTAGTCGCAGTCGGCTCGCTGGCCGGGGCGCTCCGTCTGTCCGGCGCTGGCTCCGTCCGTGGCGAGCGGGGACGCGGCAGTCGCGAAGCCGACCCCCGTGGTCACGAGGAGGGCCGCGACGGCGACGACGAGGAGGTCGCTGCGCATGCCGTGGTACGGTTCGTCGACGGTGGGAAAACGAGTTCTGGCCGATTGGCGACCCGAACCTTGCGGAGTACACCGCTGTCGCGCACCCTTCCGCTGGCCACTCCCTCAGTCCGTCGGTCGTTCGACCTGGGCGAGGAACTCCCGGATCGCCCGCTCGAAGAACGCGGGGTTGTCCCAGGGAGAGGCGTGCCCGGCGTCCGGGACTTCCCGAACCGTCACGTCGGGAATCCCGGCAGCCAGCGTCGATGCGTGACGGCTGACCACCGACGCTTCGTGTTCGCCGTACAGTACCAGCGTCGGGACGGTGATGGCGGCGAGGTCGACGTCGGTCTCGTGGAACGAGGCGACGGCCTGCAACGAGTTAACGGCGGCCACAGTGTCCATCTCCGGGAACGCCTCGACACGGAGACTCGAGGTGTTGTCCCCCTCCAGCTTCCGCCCGAACCACAGCACGAGCGCCCTGGCCCGGCCGTAGCCGACGACGCGAACGAGGCCGACCAGGACGTTCGTCAGCACGGTCCGCTCGATGCGGTCCCGGCGACTGACGAACGTCGGCGTGAAGGTGTCGGCGAGCACGAGACCGCCGAGCCGGTCGGGGTACCGACTCGCGTACACCTGGGCGATCATCCCGCCCATCGAGACGCCACAGAGAACGGGCCGGTTGAGGCCCAGGGCGTCGACGAACTCGTGGAGGTCCTCGGCTAGCTGGTCGATCGAGTACGCCGTGTCGTGTGGGTTCGTCGTTCTGCCGTGGCCCCGGAGGTCGTACGCGATGGCGGTGTAGTCGTCGCCGAACGCCCTCAGCTGCTGGGCTGCCGCCGTGTGGTCCGAGAGGGCGCCGTGGACGAAGACGATGGGCGGGCCGGTGCCTCGCTGCTCGTAGTGGGTCTCGATATCGCCTGTCTGGACTGTGGGCATCTGGGCACCTCTAGGGGGCTACTCGGGATGAAGGTGCCGCGGAGCGGCGGGCCTCGCGTGGAACCTGCCGAGAGCGTCTGCTGGCCGGTTCCACGCCCGGGACCGGCTACTCGCGCAGCTCCACGGAGCTCCCGAGGTACTTGTTCAGCACCTCGGTGGTGGTGTCGGCGTTGAACTGCGCGAGATCCGCGGCGATCTCGGCCTGCAGCGCCTCGTAGTACTCGCGGTCGGTCTCCAGGGAACGGTACTCCACGGACTCGACGGGCACGTCTAAGGCGTCCTCGACGACCGACCGGAACCGCACCGGGTCCCCGAGGTCGCCGCGCCAGAGGTTGTCTCTGAAGAAGCGCCAGCCGGGGTCGCCGGGCGGGTCGGCGGGCCGGCGGAGTCGCGTCTCGAACACCTGGGGGTCGACGCGCACGCCGCCCGTCGGTTCGAGGCGGAACCGGACCGCGAAGACGTACGCCGCGTCCATCTACCGGTGGTCGTCGCAGAGCTCCGCCATCTCGATGTCCTGGTCGGTGACCCCGCCGGCCTCGTGGCTCGTGAACCGGACCTCGACCTCCTCGTAGCCGATGCGGATCTCGGGGTGGTGGAACTCCTCCTCGGCGAGTTCGCCGACCTCGGTGGCGAACGCCACGCCCTTCAGGTAGTCGTCGAACTCGTAGGTCCGCGTGATCTCGTCGCCGTCGAGCGACCAGTGTGTCGGGAGTTTCCGTTCGATCTCGTCGTCGGAGAGTACGTCGGCCATGGGAGAAAGGTCACTCGCCAGCCACATAACGCTACGCCACGGCCCGCGTCGGCTCGCGTTCGGTCAGTCCTCGGACTCCGCCGGCGTCGCGTCGCTCGCCGTGGTGTCGAACGGCATCCCGTCCTCGAACTCGGGGTTGAACAGCTGGAGGGCGGTGGCGATGGTCGACCAGTCGTCCTCGGCCGCGGCGTCCCGGAGGCTCTTCGTCGGCGCCGCGAGCAGCTGGTTGACGAGCGCGTCCGCCATCGACTCCAGCACCTCGCGTTCCGCCGCCGAGAGCTCACCCTCGGCCGCCTCCAGTTGGGAGATGGCGGTCGACAGCTCCCGGTTCTTCAGGCGGTCGGCGCTCTCGTACATCTGCGCGATGACCTCGTCGGCGCGCTTGCGCTTGTACTGGGCGAGCAGGCGCTCGAACTCCGCGTCGATCATCGCTTCGACCTCGCGGGCGGCGTCCTCGCGGCGTTCGCGGGTCGCCTCGGTCACCGCTTCGAGCGCTTCGAGGTCGTGGACCGACACCGCCGCCTCGTCGTCGGCCTCGGGTGCGACGTCCCGGGGCTGGGCGAGGTCGACGACGACCGTCTCGCCTGCGCCCGCGAACGCCTCGCCGTCGAGGACGTAGCCCGGACTGCTGGTCGCCGCGACGACCACGTCCGCGTCGGCCGTCTGGTCCGTAGCGGCGGCGAGCGTCGTCGTCTCCGTCGGTGTGTCCACGACGTCGGCGACGCGGGCCGCGCGCTCCGGCGTGCGGTTGGCCACGACGAGCGCCTCGACGCCCGCGCTCGCGAACGCCTTCGCCGCGAGCGTCCCCATCTCGCCGGCGCCGACGACCAGCGCGCGGGCGCCGTCGAGGTCGGTCTTCCGTTCGGCGAGCCGGACCGCCGCCGTCCCGAGGGAGGTCGCGCCCTCGTTGATGGCGGTCTCCGTCCGCGCGCGCTCGCCGACGTGGATCGCCTTCGTGACGGCCTGACGGAGCACGTGGTCGATGCCGCCGGCGTCCTGGGCGGCGTCGAACGCGTCCCGGAGCTGGCCGAGGATCTGGTCCTCGCCGACGACCAGCGACTCCAGGCCGGCGGCGACGCGGAGAAGGTGGCGGAGGCTCTCCTCGTGGCCCATCGAGATGGCGCCAGCGCCCGCCGGGTCGAAGCCCGCGGCGCCCAGGGCGCGGCGGCCAGTCGCGGGGTCGTCTGTGACCACGTACGCCTCCACGCGGTGGCACGTCTGGAGGACGAGTGCCTCCTCGACGGCGGGCTGGTCGAGCAGCGCGTCGAGTGCGGCCGCGTCGGACGCTGCGCTCGCGGCCTCCAGTTCGTCGAGGGAGGCCGTCTCGTGTGAGACCCGCACGCCGGAGACGACACCTGTGTTCCCGTTCACGTAGACCACGTCACTTCGCCGACGGCGCTCGAAACGACGCCCTCGGCAGTTTCCCGAGGGTTGGAACTTCCGGTACGTAAAGCCTTCCAAACCGCGTCCGACCGCACGACAGCGCGTACGGCCTCGCGCCGCCGGTTCGGGGCGACGCCCGCCGCCTTCAGGTCGGCGCGGAGGTCGGCGGTCAGCGCCGCCATCTCCCCCGCGCCCTCGAACTCCGTCTCCAGTCGCTCCCGGAGGTACTTCGAGAGGGCCGGACTCGCGCCGCCGGTGGCGACGGCGACGGTCACCGGGTCGTCCCGGACCGTCGCGGGCACGACGACGCTGTCGGCGTCCCGGCCGCCGGACTCGTCGGCGCGGTTCACCAGCGCGCCCGCCTCCCGGGCCGCCGTCGCGAACGCGTCGTTGACGGCTGCGTCGTCGGTCGCCGCGACGACGAGTGCGGGGTCTGTCCGCGCGACCCAGTCGCCAGCGTCGGCGGGCGATGGCTCCGTCCGCACGAGGCGGGCGTCGCCGAACTCGGCGTCCGCGAACGCGGGGCTCAACACGACGACGTCGGCCTCGCGGGCGAACCGCCGGGCCTTCCGCGCACCGACCGGGCCGCCGCCGACGACCAGCACCGTCTCCTCGGCGAAGTCGTGGAGCAGGGGGATCATGTCGGAAGCGGCGCCCTCATGCGGTGTTGGCGTCTGCCCGCTCGGCGAGCCTGATGCCCGTCTTCTTCAGGATGCGCGTCGAGAACAGCGTGTCCCAGTCGTCGTCGCCGACGTCCCAGTACTCCGCCATCACGTCCCTGACCTGCTCGATGCGTTCCTGGCTCTCCTCCTCGGTGCGGCCGTGTGTCATCGCGAAGAAGTTGTACGGCCAGACGCCGTCGTGACGCGGGCGCTCGTAGCAGTGCGTGACGAAGTCGAGGCTCGCGACCGCCGGCCCGACCTCGCTCACCAGGTCGTCCGGGACGTCCCAGACGGTCATCCCGTTCTCCGTGTAGCCCAGCGAGTAGTGGTTCGGGATGACGCCGACGCGGCGTACCTTCCCCTCCTCGTTGAACCGGCGCAGCGTCTCGACGACCCAGTCGGTCTCCTGGCCGATCTCCTCGGCGACCGCCGCGTACGGCGTCTCGACGACGGGGAGGCCGTCCTGCACCGCGAGTACGAGGTCGCGCTCGGCGGGCGTGATCGTCCCGCGGTCGGTCGGCTCCGGGGCCGGGCCGAGGTGCGAGAGGTCGACGTCACCGTCCGAGACGGGGCCGTCGACGAGGAACTTCGCCTCCACGCGGAACTCCCGGAGCTTCGGGAGGTTGTACGTCTGCTGGCCCGTCTCCGCCTCGATCTCCTCGAGCACGTCCGCGACGCGCTCGTCGTCGGCGACCGACACGACGAACCACATGTTCAGGTGCGGGTGTTCGCGCTCGTAGTTGTGCGCGACCTCGCGGCGGGCGTTGACCTGTTCGGCAATCTCCTCGTAGCGGTCTTCCGGCGCGTGCATCGCGACCAGCGACGCGCTGCCGCCGATCTCCTCGGCGTTGATGAGTGCGCCGAACCGCGTCAGCACGCCCTCCTCGTCGAGTCGTCGCACGCGGTCGAGGAGGGCTGCAGGCTCGATCTCGATGCCGCGCGAGCGCAGCGCGTGTGCCGCTGGCTCGAACGGCCGCTGGACGACCGGGAATCCACCCTGGAAGGCGTTGAGTACGGCGCGGTCCCGGTCGTCGAGGTCCGCGATGTCCATGGCGGTGGTTGGGTCGCCACGCCAGATAAACGGCCCGGGTCGCGCCCGACGACCGGGAGAGACGCGATCGAACAGAGAAGAGGAAACTGGATTCGCCGGGGCCGTCTCAGGCGTCGAAGCCGTCCTCGGTGATACCGACGACCTCCTCGACACCCTCCACGTCCGCGATGTCCGAGAGGACGGCGTCGTGGTCGCCCGTGGCTTCCCAGTAGAGGACGAGGTCGAAGCGGCCGTCTCGGAGCAGTTGCTGGCACTCCCAGACGAACTCGTCGTCCGCGAGGGTGAGCCCCTGGTGCTGGTTCACGCCGAACTCGTCGCTGTCGTTGCCCGAGTAGACGTACGTGTCGCCCGTCTCGGCGTGCGCAGCGACCGCGTCGCCCGCGTCCAGCGTGAGCTGGTGGAGCAGGCTCTCCTCGTCGGAGCCGTAGCGCGTGTGCACGACCGCTCCGGCGAGTTCGATGTCACCCGGTCGCAGCAGTTCGACCGTCTCCCGGTAGAGGTTCTCGTCGACCGTCTCGCTCATGTACGATTGGACGCACCTGCCGGGCATACGTGTGGCGATTCACTCGTAAGCGGGCGCCTAACCCGTCTGTCGAGGGGGAAGGCTGATACGTGAGAGCGTTGTCGGTACGAGCAATGCGAGACCGGCTTCGAGCAGCGGTGCACGGCGCCTACGAGCGCGTGCTCCGCCGGGAGATCGACGGCGCCCCCGAGCACGTCGCGGTCATCATGGACGGCAACCGGCGGTACGCTCGCGAGCGCGGGCGAGACGCCACCGACGGCCACCGCTCGGGCGCCCAGACGACCGAGCAGATGCTGGACTGGTGTGCGGACCTCGGCGTCGAGGAGCTGACGCTGTACGCCTTCTCGACGGAGAACTTCGACCGTCCCGCCGAGCAGAACGAACAGCTGTTCGACCTCCTCACGGAGAAGCTCCGGGAGTTCGCGGACGCCGACCGCGTCCACGAGCAGGGCGTCCGCATCCGGACCATCGGCGAGACCGAACGCCTCCCCGAGCGCGTCCGAGAGGCCGCCACGTACGCCGACCGCCGCACCGCCGGCTACGGGTCGTTCACGCTGAACATCGCGCTCGCCTACGGTGGTCGCGCGGAGCTCCTGGGCGCCGCCCGCGGCATCGCCGACGCGGTCGACGCCGAGGACATCGAACCGGGCGACGTCGACGTCGCCGAGATCGAGTCCCGCCTCCACGCGAGCCCCGTCCGCGACGTCGACCTCATCATCCGCACGGGCGGCGACGAGCGCACGTCGAACTTCCTGCCGTGGCACGCCAACGGCAGCGAGGCCGCCGTCTTCTTCTGCACGCCGTACTGGCCGGAGTTCTCGAAAGTCGACTTCTTGCGGGCCGTCCGCACCTACGAGTCCCGCGAGGCGTCCTGGCGCCGCACCCGCGCCCGCCGTGCACTCGCGCTCGTCCGCTCGCTGGGCACCGAGGTGAAGGAGGCCCGCCGCGTCCTCGACCGCCTGAAGGAAACGCTCCCCGAGAGTCCGGACGTCGAGGAACCGGAGCGGCGGTCGGCGGACTAACCTCCGAAGATCGGCCTGTTCGCCCTCATCGTCCGAACCTGCGCTGCCTGTTCTCGTAGTCCAGCACCGCGCGGAGGTAGTCCCGCTTGCGGAAGTCCCGCCAGTTGACGTCCGTGAAGTAGAGTTCGGAGTAGACGGACTGCCAGATCATGAAATCCGAGAGGCGCTCGGCGCCGGTCTTGATGACGAGGTCGGGTTCCGCGGGGAAGACGAGTTCCGCCTCGATGGCGTCCTCGTCGACGTCCGCGGGGTCCATCTCGCCGTCGTCGACGGCCTCCGCGACGTTCCGGACGGCGGTGGCGAACTCGTGTTTGCCGCCGTGGCCGACGCTCACCTGGATGGGGGCATCGGCGCGCTCGTCGTCGTCGGGGCCGCGGACGGCGATCTCCCGGGGCGTCGAGACGCGCGCGAGTTCGCGTTCGAGCGTCGGCACCGCGGCCTCGTCGAGGACGCTGACGTACACCGTGACGCGGTCGGCGCCGTAGTCGAACGCCCAGTCGAAGAAGTCCGCGAGCGTGTCGTAGGCGCCCGCTTCGAGGAGGTCGCGTTCGGTGATGACGAGCGCGACGTGGTCGGGGGCGTCGGCGTCGTGGCGGCGCACGCGAGCGGCGAGGTACCAGTCGTACAGTCCCACGGCGACACCACGAACGGGGCGCCCAAAACGTTGCGGGTCCGTTCGGGGAAGTTAAGTGTGGTCCCACTCAACCGCCGGGAGACGTGAACTGGAGTCTCCGGCGCGCCCTCGCGTTCGCGCTCGTGGCGACGCTGGCTCTCGCGGCACCGCTGCTCGGCTGGGCAGCGGCGGTGCCGTTCGTCGTCGTCGCCGTCCTCGGCGCGTCGGTCACCGACGGCTGGCTGTTCGAGGTGTTCTCGACCGCGCGCGACCGCCGCGAGGAGCGCCTGCAGACGCTCGTCGGCTTCGCGGGCGCGGCGGCCAGCGTCGGCCTGCTGGTGCCGCTGTTCGACGTGCCAGTCGGCGTGTTCGTCGCGAGCGTGCTCGTCGTCGGCTACGGCGACCTGGGCCGCCGGCTGGTGCTGGAAGTGCGGGAGAACCGCGCGCTCTCGATGGCCGCGTTCGTCGTCCTGGGCGCGCTCGCGGCGCTCGTCGGGCAGGCCGTCGTCGCCGCCGCGACCGACGCGGCCGTGGACTACCCACACTGGGTGTTCCTGGCGACGAGCGGCGCGCTGCTCGCGGGCATCCTGCGGACGGTGTTCGTCTCGCGGGACGACCCGGTCGTGCTGTTGACGGTCGCCCTGTTGCTGTGGCTGTTCGCGGTGCTCGCGCCCCTCGAGGGCGTCCCGGCGACGGCGGCCTGGGAGCGCGTGCTCGTCGCGCTCGGCGTGACGGCCCTCTTCGGCTACGTCTCCCGCGCGCTCGGCGCGACGTCAGTCGCGGGGATGCTCACCGGCGTGTTCCTCGGGTTGCTCGCGGTCGTACTCGGGGGCTACGGCTGGTTCGTCGTCCTCATCGCGTTCTTCGCGGTCGGCAGCCTCACGACGAAGTTCCGGTACGACCAGAAACTCGAACGCGGCGTCGCCGAACCGAACGACGGCGCCCGGGGCACCGGGAACGTCCTCGGGAACTCCGCGGCGGCGCTCATCGCGCTCCTGCTGTACGCCGCCCACGCCCACGTGCCGCTGTCGGACCTGGTCTACCAGTTCGCCTACGCTGGCAGCGTGGCCACCGCGCTCGCGGACACGCTCTCCTCGGAGGTCGGCGGCCTCTTCGACGACCCCCGGCTGGTGACGACGTTCGAGCGCGTCGACCCCGGCACCGACGGCGCGGTCACCTGGCAGGGCGAGGTCGCCGGACTCGCGGGCGCCGCGGTCATCGCCGGTCTCACGGTGCTCGTCTTCGACTTCGGCGCGACGGGCGCCGCGGTCGTCGTCGGTGCGGGCGTCGCCGGGATGACCGCCGACAGCGTCGCGGGCGCGACGCTCGAGGGTGGGACGGTCGGGAACCAGTCGGTGAACTTCCTTGCGACGCTGGTCGGCGGCGTCGTCGGTGGCCTGCTCGCGATCGGCGTCGGACTCGCGTAGAAGGGTCGTCTAGTACTGGTCGGCGGTGTGGACCCGCACGCTCGCGGGCTGTTTGACGAACTCGCCACTGTCGGGTCCGACCAGCGTGCCGACGCCGCGCTGGGCGGCGAGGTCGAGGAGTCGCTGAGTGACGGTCGCGTCGACGACGAGGAACCGCGGGACCGTCTTCGCGTCCTCGAGCGCGTCGAAGGCGTCGGCCGCCTCGGTCTCCTGGAGCACGCGGAGTTCCTCGTCGAGCATGCGGGCGGTGCCCGCACCGACGACCTCCGCGACGTGGTCGGCGAGCGTCTTCGCCGCCGGGTCGGGACTCGCAGTGCCGCCCGTCGCGGGGGCCGGCGTCGCGCTGCCGTCGGTGGCCGCCGTCGCTTCGTCGTCGCCGGGAGCCTGCTCCGTCTCGCTCGCCGGCTGCTCGGCGTCTGCCGCCCCGTCAGTCACGGGATCCGCCGGGTCGAGTGGCCCCTCGCCGTCCCCGTCGTCGCCGGCGACCGAGGCGGGCTTCTTCCCGCGGAGCGCGGCGTCGACGGCGGCTCTGGAGAGGTCCTCGACGGACTCGCCGCGGGGCGCCCGTGCGACGAAGTCGACGTCGCCGACCTGCTGAAGTTCCTGGCGGATGAGGTCGCCGCCGCGGTCGCCGTCGAGGAACGCGGTGACGGTGCGCTCGTGGGTGAGGGCCGCGATTTCGTCGGGGACGTTCGTCCCCTCGACGGCGACCGCGTTCTTGATGCCGTACTGGAGGAGGTTCACGACGTCCGCGCGCCCCTCCACGACCACGACCGCGTCGCTGGTCTCCACGTGCGGGCCGGCAGGGTAGCCCTCGTACTCGGTGATGTCCTCGATGCGGACGCTCTCCCGGACCTCCTCGAGGATGTCGTCGGAGTCGATGGCGCCCTCGTCGAACGCCGTCGACAGCAGTTCCTTCGCGCGGTCGACGACCTCGCGGCGCTTGGCGGCGCGGACGTCCTCGATGCGCTGGACCTCGACCCGCGCGCGGCACGGGCCGATCCGCTCGATAGCCTCGAGTGCGGCCGCGAGCGTCGCCGTCTCGACGCGGTCGAGGCTGGAGGCGATGGTGATGTGGCCGAACGACTGTCCGCCCTCGCTGTCGACGGAGACGTCGATGCGACCGAGTTTCGCGGAGTCCTGCAGGTCGCGGATGTCGAGGCCGTCGCCGAGCAACCCCTCGGTCTGCCCGAACGCCGCCCCGACGACGTCGCTGCGCTCGACGACGCCGTCGGCGACGAGGTCCGCGTGGATCAGGTACTTCGCGGTGTCCTCCATCGATGTAGTTCTAGTCACGAGTACGTATCCGGGTGGGAAATAGCTGTCGTGACCGACACCACGCGCCGGACACCGCCTGCTCGCACCCGCCACTCGCCCGGAGACAGGATAGAGAGTTCGAGCGTGCGTTCTGCAGTTCAGGAGAGAATTTCTCTTCGAACCCGAAGATAGGTAGTTTTCAGTAACACTTAACCCGGATGGACGAAGAGTTGTGACAACGATGGCGTCACGTGTAGCTCTCGGGTGGGGAGTCGTCTTCGTCGTGCTCGTCGCGCTCAGCATCCCGTGGTTCCTCTGGCGCGACGCCACGACAGTCGCCGGCCTCCCGGTGTGGCTCTGGTGGCACGTCGCGTGGATGGGCGTCACGGCCGCCGCGTTCGCGCTGTTCGCGCGCCGCGACTGGGGCACCTTCGTCGAGGTGAGACGATGAGCGCGCTCCTCGAGATCGGTATCGTCACCGCCTACATGCTCGCCGCGGTGGCCGTCGGCGTGGTCGCCTACCGCGTCACCGACCGCTCCGCGGAGGACTACTACCTCGCGGGCCGCGGCCTCGGCACCGGCGTCCTGCTGTTCACGACGTTCGCCACGCTGCTGTCGGCGTTCACGTTCTTCGGCGGTCCGAACATCGCCTACCGCCTCGGTCCGGAGTGGATCCTCGTGATGGGGCTGATGGATGGCGTCCTCTTCGGCCTGCTGTGGTACCTCCTGGGCTACCGGCAGTGGCTGCTCGGGCGCGCCTACGGCTACCTCACGCTCGGCGAGATGCTCGGCGACCGGTTCGGCTCGCGGACGCTGCGCGGCCTCGTCGCCGGCGTCAGCATCCTCTGGCTGTTCCCGTACGTGATGCTCCAGCAGGTCGGCGCCGGCACCGCCCTCGAAGCGCTCACCGACGGCGTCGTCCCCTACTGGGCCGGCGCCGGTTTCATCACGCTGTTCATGATCGCCTACGTCGTCCTCTCGGGGATGCGCGGCGTCGCGTGGACGGACACCCTCCAGGGCGTGTTCATGCTTACGATGACGTGGCTCGCGTTCGTCTGGGTCGCCGCCGAGATCTCGTCCAGCGGACCGCTGGCTGCCGCGCTGCCCGCGGAGTTCAAAGCCCTCGGCGGCGGCGCGTACTCGCCGCAGTGGCTGCTCTCGCAAGCCATCGGCATCGCGTTCGGCGTGACGATGTTCCCACAGGTGAACCAGCGGTTCTTCGTCGGGCGGTCCGAGAAAGTGCTGAAGCGGACGTTCGCGCTCTGGCCGGTGCTCGTCGTGCTCCTGTTCGTCCCCGCGTTCCTGCTCGGGTCGTGGGCGCAGGGGGTCGGTCTCGCGATTCCCGAGGGCGTCAACGTGCTCCCGGTCCTGTTGAACGAGTACACGCCCGGCTGGTTCGCGGCGCTGGTCGTCGCGGGCGCGCTCGCGGCGATGATGAGCTCCTCGGACTCGATGCTGCTCTCGGGGTCGTCGTACCTCACGCGGGACATCTACCGGCCGTTCGTGAACGCCGACGCCAGCAGCGCCCGCGAGAACCTGCTCGGCCGCGCGGGCGTCGTGGTGTTCGCGCTCTCGACGTTCGCCGTCAGCCTCTACGAACCCGGCACGCTCGTCGAACTCGGCGAGACGGCGTTCGGCGGCTTCGCCCAGCTCGCGCTCCCCGTCGCGGTCGCGCTGTACTGGCGCGGCACCACGAGGTCCGGGATGCTCGTGGGGGTCGCGGGCAGCCAGGCGTTCTACCTCTGGACCGTCTTCGGCCCAGACGTCTACGTCGAGTCGCTGACGCTGTTCGGAGCCACGTTCACGAACGTCCCCATCCTCGCAGACGCCTACTGGGGCTGGTTCGCGTCCATCGTCGGGATGGCGCTCGGACTCCTGCTCACCGTCGGCGTCTCCGCCGTCACCGCCCGGTCGGTTACCGAGAACGAGGACGCGTACTTCGAGCCGCTGCGCGCTGACTAGTCGAGGTACCCCGCGGGGCTTCCCGTTCGCTCGCCGCCGAACCGCCGAAATCGGCCCCGTACGAGTGCAACGACCGGCCACGAACGGCGATGGAGCGACTCAGTACGTCTCGGACAGCCCGTCGCTCTGGAAGCTGTTCGTCGTGTAGTCGATCAGGCCGACCATCTCGCGGACGGTGAGGAAGTTCGTCGACTCGTTCGAGCCCTCGGGGAGGTGATATCGAGGAACGCCCTCGGAGTACGCCGCGACGATAGCCTTGTGTATTCCCGGGTGGTCGTCCAGTAACTCCCGGCGGATCTCGTCCAGGTCCTCGTTCGTGTCGTCGTACTTGTTCTCCAGAACCGCCTGCCGGATCTCGTCCTGTGCGTCCGCCCCGAGCTCACGTGCCCGGTACGCCCTCGGCACCCCGAAATCGTTCGCGACAAACACCACTAGTTCGCCGGAGACCGTCTCGTTCAACCGTCTGACGTGGCAGCGGACAGCGTCCGTGTCGAAGAACTCGGCGTCGTCTCTCCGGCCGCGGAGCCTAGTCATCTCCGCGCGGAGCAGTCCGTACTTCCGGTTCAGGTCCTCCGTCTCCGTGTACTCCTCGACCCAGTTGCTCATGAAACTCGTCCGGGCGTCAGAGTGGATGAACGTACTGGTGGAGTGGGACACGCTAGCATCCCTGTTTCGCTCTGCGCCCCGGACGAGGAGGACTGCCGACGGCCTAGACGTCGAGGTACTCCGCGACCCACTCGTGGTGGTCGCGCAGGCGGCGCTCGCCCGCGTCCGTCAGCGAGAGGCGGTCGTGGATGCCGTCGGCTTCCCGGACGAGGATGCCCGCAGTTTCGAGCTTCCGGACGGCGCCGTTGAACCGCTTGGGCCGGATGCGGTCGTCGTTCTTCCGCTCGACGGCGCGCTTCACCGACTGCTGCGTTGGGTTCCCTTCCCCCGCGACGACGACGCAGACGTCCCGCCGTAGGCCGGACTCGAGCCACTTGCTCATGGGCGGCGGTTGGCGCGACCGGAAGAAACCGCTGACGGTCCCGCGTACGCGAAGTGAGCGCGGGAGCACGAGAGACCGGTGTCTCTCGGCGAACCGAGGGACCACCCGTCGGAATCCCACTCGCGGGGAGCGAGGGAAACACGGAAATTCACGGCCTCCGGAACTCCGTGCATGAACGAGGCCGAACTGGGAGCGGTCCTCGACCACGACACCGCCGTCGATCGCGTCGAGTCCGGGGCCGTCCCGGAGTGGGCGCAGCGCCACTTCGAGAACTTCCGCGCGTCCGTGACCGGCGAGCGCGACGGCGAGCCGTTCCCGTGTTTCTTCGGGAAGGCGTCCGTCGAGGAGGGGCGGCCGCTGTACGCGTTCGTCGAGTCGACGACCCACCCGGACGCGCTGTTCTCGCTCCGCGACGCCCTGCTGGAGTACCTCGACACGTTCCGCGACCACGGCGACCGCGTGAGCTTCGCGGTGTTCTTCAGGCCGCCCGAGCGCCCGCTCGACGAGGCTGGCTGGCACGAGCGCTTCTGGCACGTCCTCCAGTTCCTCCACGTCGAGGACCCCGAACCGTGGCCCGCGGACATCCCGACGGACCCCGACGACCCGTACTGGGAGTTCTGCTTCGGCGGCGAACCCATCTTCCCGACCGCCCGCGCGCCGTTCTACGAGACGCGCCAGAGCCGGTACTGCCCGGTCGGCCTGGAGGTGACCTTCCAGCCCCGGGCGATCTTCGAGGGGGTCACCGGCGACACGGACGCCGGTGAACGGGCCCGCGACCGCATCCGGGAGCGCCTCGAGGACTACGACGGCGCCTGCCCGCACGCCGACCTCGGCGACTGGGGGGAGGACCACGAGTGGCCCCAGTACCTCCTCAGCGAGGACGAGTCGGAGGCCCCGGAGATGTGCCCGCTGCAGGTGACGGCGGACGTGACGACGGGGCGAGCATGACCGCGCCCGTCCTGCTGCTCGTCGACTTCCAGACGGGCTTCGACGACCCCGCCTACGGCGAGCGCAACAACCCCGACGCGGAGGCCAACGCCGCGCGCCTGCTGTCCACGTGGCGCGAGCGCGGCGACCCCGTCGTCCACGTCCGCCACGACTCGACCGAGGTCGACAGCCCGCTCCGTGGCGACAGTCCGGGGTTCGCGTGGAAGCCCGAGACGGCGCCCGAGGGCGACGAACCAGTGTTCGTGAAGTCCGTCAACAGCGCGTTCGTCGGGACCGACCTGGAGACGTGGCTCCGCGAGCGCGGGAACGACGAACTCGTCGTCTGCGGGCTGACGACCGACCACTGCGTCTCCACGACCACGCGGATGGCGGAGAACCTCGGCTTCGAGCCGACGGTCGTCGCGGACGCCACCGCGACGTTCGCCCGGGAGACCCACGACGGCGGGACGGTCGACGCCGAGACGAACCACCGCGTCGCGCTCGCCCACCTCCGCGGGGAGTTCGCGGCCGTTGCCACGACGGCAGACCTCGTCTAACGACCGACCGGCGCTACCGGAAGACCGGCGCGAGGCCGTGCGCGAGTGCCAGCACCAGCGCGACTGCGAACGCTGCGGCGACGGCTGCGACGACGCGCAGTGGACGTTCGACGCGACCGCGCTGGTGAGCGCGGGCCGCGAGGTAGCCGGCCAGGGGCACAGTTTCGAGGGCGTGGAGGCCGACGAAGTGTGCAATCCGGAGGTCGCCGCCGAGGTTCCAGCCGAGCACCGGGACGGTCCCTCCAGAGCCCGTGACCGACCCGGAGAGCGCCGCCATCGTCCCGCCCTGGAAGGAGCCGAGAACGAACAGGAGGACTCCCAGGCGGATCCCCCACGCGAACGGCGGTGCGACGTCGAAGTCCGCACGCCACGACCGGACGAGCAGCCAGGCGACGAGCACGACGACGCCGACGATGGTGGCTCCCATCACGTTGTAGACGGCCGTGTCGAGAGCCGTGGCAGTGTTGAAGTGGGATTCGACGCCGCGGGCTGCCTGGCCACCGATCAGCGCGATCTCGACGATCGACCCGGTGGCGACACCCGCGCTCACGACGCCCAGCAGGCGGTCCGAGACGGGGAATTGCGGCGTGAGCCACGCCAGCGACCCGGCGAACAGCGCGATGCTGGCGGCGAACTTCGTGGGTTTGAGCCAGACGGACTCACCGCCGACCGTCCGCGGGTCGATCGCGAAGCCGACGAGGAAGGCGGCGAGCAGTACGAGGAAGCCCGCGGTGACGCTCGCGAGCACGCGGTTCCGGCGGTAGAGTTCGGTGCCGAACGTGGACGGACGTAGGCGATGTCCCAGTTCGGACGCGACCTGTTGGACCATTGAGTTACGTCGCTCGCCCACGCCGGTAGTGGTTACCCCAACATGTTGGTGTCGGCGCGAGATGCTCCGTGCGCCACACTCGAGAGAGCGGCGTCCGATGTCGGGGTGGGCGCGTCACCTCCCGTGGCAGTACCCCAGGTCGGCGGCGTCGGCGGCCCCGGTATCGAGTCTCCTGATTTTTATACCGTCCACTCCACGGGTCCACGTATGCAGACGCACGTCGTGCCGGTCGGCTTCGACTACGACCGGCTCATCGCGCCGCTGGTCCGCGAGCAGTTGACCGTGGACCGCGTCATCCTCCTCGAGGGCGCGGTCGGCAGCGAGGCGAACGTGGAGTACAGCCAGCGCATCGCCCAGAAACTCGAAGCCGACTTCCGGAACCTCCTCGGCGCGGAGACAGAGCGCGTCGCCGTGACCGACGTCTACGACTACGACACCGCCTTCGAGCAGGCGTTCGACCTCATCGCGGATGTGCTCGACGCCGACCCCGAGGGCGAGGTGTGGGTGAACATCGCGTCGATGCCCCGGACCGTGTCGTTCGCGTTCGCGACGGCCGCCCACTCCATCATGGTCGAGCGCCAGGAGGACCGCGACCGCATCCACACGTACTACACGGCCCCCGAGAAGTACCTGGAGACGGAACTCGCCGAGGAACTCCAGGCGAGCGCGGACCTGCTCGCGGGCGTCTCGGACGGCGGCGTCGACGAGGACGAGGTCGCCGAGCGACTGGACGCCGCCCGTGACCTGCTCGCGGAGTTCGACGAGCGCGGCACAACCATCGGCGCGAAGGAGATCGACGGCAGCCACATCGTCGAACTCCCGGTCGCGTCGTTCTCCAACGTCAAGCCGTTCGAGGAGCTCATCCTGTTCACACTCGGCGAGCACGGCGAGTTCGACTCCGTCAGCGAACTCGCGGAGACGGTCGCCGCCGACCTCAGCGAGGAGTACACGGACAGCTTCCGCTCGAAGGTGACGTACACGGTGGACAAACTCGGCCCCGGCGGGAAGGGGTACGTCGAGCGCGAGGAACGCGGGAAGTCCTACCGGACGCGACTCTCGCGCATCGGCGAACTGTGGGTGCGCGCCCACCAGGACAGCGAGTAGTCGGGAGCCGTTCCCCGCCGCTACGTTCCCCCCGTCGCGGACGGGGCAGTGGTCCGGTCGACGGCCTCCCAGATGCCGACCCCGACGACGGCCGCGACGACGGTCAACGCCGCGCTGGTCGTCGCCGCCATCGCGACGGCGAGCACCCCGAGAGTGCCCGCGCAGGCCAGCGCCCATCTCGGGCGGTGTCTCGCCAGCCGGGTCATCGCCGCGAGGAACAGCAGGCCGACGACGACGCCGACGACGACGTCGACGACGTAGTGGACGCCGAGGACCACCCTCGACAGGGCGACCAGCGCGATCAGGAGGCCGGCGACCACGAACCGGCGCTGACGCTCCCGCGTTTCGAGGACCAGCGCGGCACCCCCGAACACCGCCGCCGACTTCACCGCGTGGCCGCTCGGGAAGCCGAACCCGTCGCCGGTCACCAGCGACTCGTACACCGGGTTCGCCACCGCCGGGAGCCACGCCGGGAAGGTCGCCGTCGCGGCCCCAGGTGGCCGCGGGAGACCGAACGTGTGTTTGAGGAGCAGCGTGAGCGCGTACCCGCCGATGGCGAGCGAGAACAGGAACAGGCTGTCTCCCAGCGGGCGTTCTGTCCGGAGCACGCCGCGCCTGCCGAGCCAGTAGAACGCCGCGATGCCGACGAGGACGAACCACATGTCGCCGAACTGGGTGACGAGTCCGGCGAGGGCGACCACCCACTCCGGGAACTCCGTCACGACAGCCAGTTCCCCTACTCCCCGCGACATCCGACATCCCTCCGGTTCATCTCCTCGGGCTACAGAGTCGCCGTACTTAGACGTTGGTGAACGGTCTGCAGACCAGACGCTCGGTGGCGAGCAGTTCGCCGCGCGAGACCCCCACTAGAACCCGAAGCCGACGTGGTCCTCGGGCACCCGGATCGGACTCTCCGGCAGGTTCTCGGGGAGGTCGACGTCGTTGAACGCGCCCGGCGCGACGTCGTTCGGCCCGTCGGCGTAGAACACGCCGGCGAGTTCCTGTATCTGCCCGCGACCCACGGAGAGTTCGAACTGGCCGCCACCGTACAACGACACGTCGTTCTCCAGTGCCCACTCAACGGTCTCCAGCAGCGACTCGACAGTGCCGAACCGCGAGGGCTTGATATTCAGCCACTCGGGTTCGAACGGCAGCGCGCGTACGTCGTCCATGCCGTGGATCGGGGCGTCCCAGGAGACGCGGTCGGCGTGTTCCTCGACGATAGGCGTCGTCTCGTCGTCGAGCGCCGGGTCCTCGACGACGGCGTCGGGGAACGTCTCGAAGACGCGCTCGTAGAGGCCGGGGTCCGGCGACTGGTCGACGTCCGTACCCTCGTAGCGACCCTTCAGGTCGAGGATGCGGACGGCCGACGTCTCCTCGAGGTAGTCGAACGTCTCGACGGGCCAGTCGGCGGTCGGGTCGAGTTTCAGTTCGGCCCCGGGGTAGCGCTCCAGGAGCGTCTCCATCCGGGACGTGTCGCCCTCGGGGAGGCGGCTACTGACGACGAACCGCACGGAGTCCAGCGTCCGGCCGAGGCGGTCGGCGAGCGTCGCGTCGGCCTGCCGGAGCGACAGGTCGAGCGCGGCGGCCTCGAACCCCCAGCGGCGGTAGTCCCGGAAGTCCTCGCGTTCGGGGTCGTCCGCCGGCCAGAGGTCGGTGTCGTCGAGGGCCGCGGAGAACTCCGCGAACGTGTACTCGCCCGCGAGGTCGAAGGCGTCGTCTGCCGTCTCGTCCCACCACTCCGCGAGGGCGTCGTGGTGGTCCGCCTCGTAGGTCACGTCCTCGCCGCGGCCCGTCTCGGCGTCCCCGTGGAGCGTGACGACGGTGGTAGCCCGCGCGAACGCCGGCGTCTCGCGCTCCACGCGTTCGAGTTCGACGCCTCCGACGGTCAGTGAGAGGTCTGCGACCGCGTCGTACATGGCCGAGTTGTCGGGTGCCGGAGTGATAAGCGCTCAGGCGTTCGTGGGTTCAGGCGGTATTTGGAACGGCTGGTGGTGCGTCCCACCAGAAAGCCCCGGGACGCTCGCGCTTGCCTGTTCGCTCGCGATCCAAGCACCGGAGCGAACGCAGTGAGCGAGGCGCACAGCGAGGCCCGGGAGTCGACACGGCCGGGGCTTTCCGGCGGTTGTTGAAGTCCAGAGAGAATGCCCCGGTTCCTCGGCCCCGGATTCAACTATCGCGGCGACCGTGCTCAGATTCCAGCGTCTTCACGCGCGTCGCGAGCGCGAGGAACGTCGCGAGGATGGTGAGTGTCACCGCAGCAGCGGCCGCAAGGTCGTGTGCGGCCAGCGAGTGGTCGAAGCCCATCCTAGTCTGTTCGGCGCGCAGCAGCGTGTGGTGGGGACCGCCGGCGACCTGCAGGAAGTAGTCGACGAGGTCGTTGAAGCCGTACCAGCCGACGGCGACGGCGACGGCGCCGACGGAGAACGTCGCGTAGCGGTGGATGACGAACGCCTGCACCGCCATCCCGACGTGGCTCACGACGAGGAACCAGTACATCGCCCACCAGAGGCTGCCCTGGCCGTTGACGACCAGCTGGACGAACGGCGTCCACAGTCCGAGTTTGAGACAGCCGAAGAACGCCAGCGCGTGCAGCCAGTCGGCGTCGTAGTCGAGTTTGTAGGCGGCCAGCGACAGCGCGATGAACAGCGTGGCGACGGGGCTGTCGGGGACGAGCGCCCACGCGACCAGCGGCGTCTCGACGAACTGGACGCGGTAGTACCAGAAGCCGAAGGCGGTCCCCGCGAGGTTGACGGCGACGATGACCCACGCGAACCGGAGCGCGAAATCCTCCAGCCACTCGGGCAGCGGCGCGACGTACCAGGGGAGCGACGCTCTCGACGGCAGCGACATAGCTGGTCGTCTCGCGAGCGGCGCAAAGCTCTGGCGGTCTCTCCCGTCGCGACGGCCCTACCGACCGAACAGCCGGTCGCGGATGCTCCGGGGGGACGCACGCTCGGCCAGCAGTATCGACCCGTCGAAGTGGGTGACGACGTCGACGTGCAGCGAGTCGGTGACGAGCCGGGAGAGCAGCCCCTGTTCGGTCGCACCCACGAGCAGGAGGGAGTGGTCGGCGGCCTCGTCGACGATGGCACCTTCCACGTCCCCGGAGTCGTCGACGACCAGGTCGGCGTCCGACAGGTCGTGGTCGGCGGCCCAGTCGGCGAGGAACTGCTCGCCGGCCTCGCGTTCGTCGGGAAGGGGGGCGACCCGCAGGAGCGTGACGGCCGCGCCGGCGGTTTCGCGGAGCGCTCGCGCGACGTCGGCGTTCAGGTCGGCGTGGACGTTGTCCGCGACCGGCAGCAGGATGCGGGAGGCGTCCAGTCCGCGGTCCCGGAACACGAGGACGTCGGCGGGCAGCCGGTTCGTGAGTTCGTCGAGCGGCCGTTCCGCGCGGCCCTTCGACCAGAGGCGGTCCTCGGCCCACCCCATCACCACGAGGTCCGCGTGCTCGCGCTCCGCGATGTCGAAGATCTCCTCGAACGAGCGGTGGGAGACGACGGTCGACGTCTCGTAGTCGACGTCGAAGCCCGCCGCTACCTCCCGGATGTCGCCGAGTAGTTCGTCGGAGTTCGCGACGATCCGGTCGCGCTGGTCGACGCGGTACCCCCGGGGCGTCCGGTCGGGCATCTGGACGACGTGGACGACGTGGACGGTGGCGCCGTCCGTCCGGGTGGCGAGCGTGCACGCCAGTTCCACGAGGTTGGACTCGGTCCGTGGGTTCGAGATGGGGACGACGATGCGGTAGTCGTCCTCACCGTTCCCGTGACCCTCGGCGGTGTCGACGATGGGAACGTACGAGCGGCCCACCAGTCCGCCGAAGAGCCACTCGCGGAGCGAGAGCTGTCGGTCCACGCCCTCGAAGCGGGCCGAGGAGATCCGGTGTTCCGTCGTCTGGAAGTAGTTGACGACGGTGACGAGGACGACTCCGCCGACGGTGTTCCCCAGGAGTACGGGGAGGACGAACTCCACGAGGCCGACGGCCACCGCGAGGTCGCCTTCGAGGACGAGGTACACCATCTCGGTGAACGAGACGACCGAGTGGTAGAGACCGCCGAGCGGAATCGCCAGGAACGCGATGTAGACGACCACGAGCCGTGATATCGTGTCCTGGGCGGCGTACTCGACCCAGACCACGCCCGCGACGATGAACCCCGCGAACGCGGCCTTCGAGAAGAGGCTCCACCACGCGGTCCCGACGCCGGTGTGGCCGAGGTACGACGCCACCGCCGCAGCCTCCGGCGAGATGACGCCGCCGAAGACCAGCGCGGCCGCGCCGAGCGCCCCGCCCGTGAAGTTGCCGGCGAGCACGACCGTCCAGTTGCGCAACAGCGCCGGGACGCTCGCCAGTCGTTCGAGCGTCAGCGCGACCGGCGGCAGCGTGTTCTCGGTGTACAGCTGGTAGCCGCCGATGATGATGTAGATGAACCCGAGGGGGTACAGCAGTGCGCGCACCACGGAGTCGCTGCCGGTCGTCGCGGTCAGCGAGACGTACAGCATGAACGTGACCGTTATCGCGAACCCACCGGCGAGCGCGCTGAAGAACAGTTCGCGGCTGCCGGACGTGATCTCTTCGTCGGCCGCGGCGACGATGCGCTGGAATATCTCGTCGGAGGAGAACCGGTCGCGGACGACCGACCCGACCGCTGGTGCACCGCTCCGAGAGCGCTCGACGGCGTCGCGAACGCCCGTCTCGGGGTCCCGCGGGTCACGGTCTGCCATTGGTGGCGGTATTTCGTTCGGAAACTAAGTGCTTGGCATCTTTGCTACTGGGAGCGTCACGTCGGCCATCGGTCGGGAACCAACTCGAGGGACGACACGCCTCCGCAACCGGTACGCATTAACAGTTCCCGGCGAAACCAACTCGTATGGCTACCGAGACCGACCTCGAGGAACTCCGTCGAGGCAGCGAACTCGTGAAGCGCGGCTTCGCGAAGATGCAGAAAGGCGGCGTCATCATGGACGTAGTCGACGCCGAGCAGGCGAAGATAGCGGAGGAGGCGGGCGCCGTCGCAGTGATGGCGCTCGAAGCAGTCCCCGCAGACATCCGGAAGCGCGGCGGCGTCGCGCGGATGGCCGACCCCGCGGACGTGAGCGAGATCGTCGACTCCGTCTCCATCCCGGTGATGGGGAAGTCCCGCATCGGCCACACGAAGGAGGCCGAGATTCTCCAGGCGGTGGGCGTGGACATGATCGACGAGTCCGAGGTGCTGACGCCCGCGGACGACAAGTACCACATCGACAAGCGCGACTTCACGGCGCCGTTCGTCTGCGGCGCGCGGAACCTCGGCGAGGCGCTCCGGCGCATCGACGAGGGCGCGGCGATGATCCGCACGAAGGGCGAGGCCGGCACGGGCGACGTGAACCAGGCCGTCCACCACCAGCGCACCATCAAGGGCGCCATCCGCGAACTCGAGGGGATGACCCACGAGGAGCGCGAGCACTACGCCCGCGACATCGAGGCGCCCGCGGAACTCGTCCACGAGACCGCGGAGATGGGACGCCTGCCGGTCGTGAACTTCGCGGCGGGCGGCATCGCGACGCCCGCGGACGCGGCGCTGATGATGCACCACGAGTGCGACGGCATCTTCGTCGGCTCCGGTATCTTCGGCGCGGAGGACCCCGAGGCGATGGGCCGCGCAATCGTGGACGCCGTGAACAACTGGGACGACGCCGAGCGACTCGCGGACATCTCCTCGAACATCGGTTCCGGCATGAAGGGCGAGGCGAACGTCGACCTGCCCGAGGAGGAGAAGATGCAGAACCGCGGGAACTGACGGGCCGAACGTACCGACCCCCGTTTTTCAGAAGCCGCCCCAGCGGAGGTACACCATCACCGCGACGACGGCGAGCTGGAGCACGCCCTGCACGCCCGCGAGTTTCGCGTTCCGCATGCCGATGTCGCCGATGAGCTGGACGTCCGGGTCGTCGGAGACCATCTCCCTGTACATCCGGACTTCGCCGGGCATCAACACCCCGAACCCGACGACGGTGAGCGCCGCGACGATGGCGAGCGCGGCGGCGATGGCGTGGTTGGTCATGGCGAACCCGGGGAGCGCGACGGCGAGGTAGGCCCCGCTGCCGAGGGCGGCGACGCCGAACCACGCCTGCCACCGCCAGTCGCCGAACGCGTCGAGCTGCCAGCCGATGAGGAGCAGCGCCGGGACGAGCGTGACGGCCGTGAAGATGGCGAGCCACGCGTCAGCGGCGGGGAACAACGACATCCGGAGTGCGAGCGTGATGCCGCCCGCGATGGTGACGAGCGCGAGCGTCGGCAGCAGGAACGTCATCTTCGGGGTAAATCGCTGGAAGACGTTCGCGCGCTCGTCGACGTCGAGACCACCGAGGACGGGACCGAGCACCATCGCCATGAAGAGGTCGATGCCCGTCCAGAGCACGCCCGCCATCACGTGGACGTACGTGTGGTGGATGCGGTTCGCGACGGTCGTCGCGTAGACGAGCGCGGCCACCGGAACGAGCACTGCACCCGCGGCGAACGCCGGGTTCGCGCGCGCTGCCATCCCGCGAATCGTGCCGCGAACGGTCGTCCGCCGTCCTCCGCTGGTCGTGCCCGGTGGAACGTCGGGTCGTGACTCGTGACCTGCCATAGATAGTCGATTGTTTCAATCGCGTTTCATAATCGTTTCGCCGCGACCCGAGCGAGCGGGGAGTGGGACTGCGCGCGGCTCGCGGCTTCGCCGCTCGCTCGGTCCGCGATCTCCCTTCGGTCGACTACGCGCGGTTCACGGTTCGCTTCGCTCACCGTTCACTCTATCCGCGGTCTCGCTGCGCTCGACCGCGCGCGCCGCTCGCCATCCCGAAAATCCCGCCACTTCTGGGTCGAACCGCGTCGATTTCTCGAATCGCCGACAACGAGACATACGGTGTCACCCCAAGACCTAATATCTCCTTTGAGGTGCCGCCGTCTTGCGATTCGCTGAATCCTCCCCTGACGACCGTGAACGATTCCCGCGCGACAGCGTCTGTCAGGGGGAAACACGTAAATACGAGGGGGAGATGGGAGGTGGTACGATGTCTCACAACGAGGCGCCCGGTGCAAGTCCGGGGGAACGGGTTCTTCGAGGGCACGTTAGCCCAGCGTAACGAGTTCGAACAGGTACGAGTTTTCGACACGACGCTCCGCGACGGCGAGCAGACGCCACGGACTTCCTTCGACTACGACGACAAGCGCACGATAGCCGCCGCGCTGGACGACGCGAACGTCCACGTCATCGAGGCCGGGTTCCCGGCCAACAGCGAAGCGGAGGCCGAGGCCGCCGCGGACATCACCGACTCGACCGACGCCACAACCTGCGGGCTCGCCCGCGTCGTGGAGTCGGACGTCGAGGCGGCGGTGAACGCGGGCGTGGACATGGTCCACGTGTTCGCGTCCACGAGCGACGTCCAGATCGAGGACTCGATGCACACTACACGAGAAGAGGTCGTCGAGCGCTCCGTCGCCGCGGTCGAGCAGGCCGCCGCGTCGGGCGCCGACGTGATGTTCTCGCCGATGGACGCCACCCGCACCGACCCCGCGTTCCTCGCGGAGGTCGTCGCGGCCGTCGACGAGGTCGGTGTCGACTGGATCAACATCCCCGACACCTGCGGCGTGGCCACGCCGAAGCGGTTCGGCGAACTCGTCGAGTTCGTCGGCGAGCACACCGACGCCCGCATCGACGTGCACACGCACGACGACTTCGGCCTCGCCACCGCGAACGCGCTGGCGGGCGTCGAAGCCGGTGCGGACCAGGTGCAGGTGTCGGTCAACGGCATCGGCGAGCGCGCCGGCAACGCGGCCTTCGAGGAGGTCGTGATGAGCGCGGAGAGCGTCTACGGTGCCGACACCGGCATCGACACGACCGCCATCGCGGACATCTCGAAACTGGTCGCCGAGCGCTCCTCGGTGCCGATTCCGGTGAACAAGCCAGTCGTGGGCGCGAACGCGTTCGCCCACGAGTCGGGCATCCACGCCGCTGGCGTCATCGAGAACAGCGAGACGTTCGAGCCAGGCGTGATGACCCCCGAGATGGTCGGCGCCGAGCGCGAAGTCGTGCTCGGGAAACACACCGGCACGCACGCGGTACGCCAGCACCTGGAGGAGGCGGGCTACGACCCCACCGACACGGAGGTCCGTGCGGTCACGAAGAAGGTCAAAGCCCACGCCAGCGACAAGGACGTCGTCACCGAGGCGGACCTGCGGGCGTTCGCGGGCGAGGTCGGCGTCGAGCGCGCTGCCGAAGAGGTGCGTGCGTGATGGCCGGCAACGATTGCGCGACCAGCAACGGCTTTATGCGACGAGCCACTGCTGACACGTACGATGCAGTCCCACACCGCACTCCCCGGTTCGCCCGTGGTCAGCGGTGTGGCTGTCGGTATTGTAGGGGCGTAAGCTCCCCCTTTATCCATTCTCCACCGACCGAGTCGTTCCAGGAAAATCCGACAGCCACTGCAGCATCCGCAATGAAACCGACAGCAACGAACCGCGACACGACACCACGGGAGGGGTATCGATGACAGATCAGGGCGCAGTGCCGGAGTTCGGCGACAGCGAGCGTCCACACGAGGAGGAAGCGACCGAACGAGCGGCGGAGGACGACAGCTCCGCAGAGTCGACTGAAGACGCCGAGCCCACGACGCGAACCGGCGCGGAGTCGGTCGTCGCGTCCCTGGAGACGGCCGGCGTCGACACCGTCTTCGGCGTGCAGGGCGGCGCCATCATGCCCGTCTACGACGCGCTGTACGACTCCGACCTCTCGCACGTGACGATGGCCCACGAACAGGGTGCGGCCCACGCTGCGGACGCGTACGGCTCGGTGACCGGGAAGCCAGGCATCTGCATGGCCACCTCAGGACCGGGTGCGACGAACCTCGTCACCGGCATCGCCGACGCCGACATGGACTCCGAACCGGTCGTCGCGCTCACGGGCCAGGTGCCGACCGACCTCGTCGGGAACGACGCGTTCCAGGAGACGGACACCGTCGGCGTCACGACCCCGGTCACGAAGTCGAACTACTTCGCGTCGAGTTCCGACACGGTCGGCGAGGACGTCAGCACGGCGTTCGCGCTCGCCGAACACGGCCGGCAGGGACCGACACTCGTCGACCTTCCCAAGGACGTGACGCTGGGCGAGACGGACGTCGAACCGAGCGAGCCGTCGGTGCCGGACACCGTCAGCGTGCGCGAGCACGCCAGCGACGAGGACGTCGCGGCCGCCGCCGAGACCATCGCCGAAGCGGACCGACCCGTGATTCTGGCGGGCGGCGGCGTCGTGAAGGGCGACGCCACCGAGGCGGTTCGGGCGTTCGCGACCGAACACGAGATTCCCGTCGTCACGACGATGCCTGGTATCGGCGCGTTCCCGGAGGACCACGACCTCGCCATGGAGATGGCGGGCATGCACGGCACCGGCTACGCGAACATGGCGGTGACGATGGCCGACTGCATGCTGGCGGTCGGCACGCGCTTCGACGACCGCCTGACCGGCGGCGTCGACTCGTTCGCGCCGGACGCGGAACTCGTCCACGTCGACATCGACCCCGCGGAGATCTCGAAGAACATCGAGGCCGACCACCCGCTGGTCGGGGACGCGGGCACCGTCGTCGAGCAACTGGCCGACGCGATGCCGGCCTCCCCCGACACCGGGGAGTGGGTCGCGCAGTGCGCCGAGTGGAAGACGGAGTACTCGATGGACTACGCGGTCCACGAGGACGACCCGGTGAAACCCCAGTACGTCGTCGAGACCGTCGACGCGGCCACCGACGACGACACCGTCGTCACGACCGGCGTCGGGCAACACCAGATGTGGGCCTGCCAGTACTGGACGTACACACAGCCCCGGACGTGGATCTCCTCCCACGGCCTCGGGACGATGGGGTACGGGCTGCCCGCGGCCATCGGCGCGCGCGTCGCCGCGGACGACGACCAGTCGGTCGTCTGCTTCGACGGCGACGGGTCGTTCATGATGACCTGCCAGGAGCTGATCGTCGCGGTGCGCGAACAGCTCGACATCACGGTGTTCGTGCTGAACAACGAGGCCATCGGGATGGTCCGGCAGTGGCAGGACGCGTTCTTCGACGGCCGCCGGATGGCCTCGGAGTATCCCTGGGTGCCGAAGTTCGACGAACTCGCCGAGGCGTTCGGCGCGACGGGCTTCCGCATCGAGGAGTACGACGACGTGCCGGACACCGTCGAAGCAGCGCTCGCCGTCGACGGCCCCTCGGTCGTGGACGTCTACATCGACCCAACGGAGAACGTCTACCCGATGGTGCCGTCGGGCGGCGACAACGGCCAGTTCGCGCTCTCGGAGGACCAGCTATGAGCGAGCGACAGGACCAGCAGGGCCTGCGGGGGCCGGCCCCGGAGGACCGGCAGCGACCCACGGGCCGCCGGAACGCCCAGGGCATCCGCATCGACCCGGAGACGGAGGCCGAACACCCGCCGCGCCGCACCGTCATCTCCGCGCTCGTCGAACACGAGCCGGGCGTGCTGGCGCGCGTCTCCGGGCTGTTCAGCCGACGACAGTTCAACATCGAGTCGCTGACCGTCGCGGACACCCAGAACGACGACTGGGCGCGCATCACCGTCGTCGTCGAGGAACCGGACCCCGGCATCGACCAGGTCGAGAAGCAACTCGAGAAGGTCGTCCCGGTCATCCACGTCCGCGAACTCGCAGCGGACGCCGTGACGCGGGAGCTCGTGGTGGTGAAGGTGGACGCGGACCGACCGAACGAGGTCCACGCCATCACGGAGATGTACGGCGGGAAGACCCTCGACGCCGGTCCCCGGACGATCACGGTCGAGTTGACCGGCGACGAGCAGAAGATAGACGACGCCATCGACGCCTTCCGTCAGTTCGGCATCCGCGAGATCGCGCGGACCGGACAGACGGCGCTGGCGCGTGGCGAGACCAAGACAGCAGTCGTTCCAGAGTACCTCAAATGACAGAGACAGATTTCACGCAGCCAGTGTACCACGAATCGGACGTAGACCGACGACACGTCGACGACAAGACCGTCGCCGTGCTCGGCTACGGCAGCCAGGGCCACGCCCACGCACAGAACCTCGCGGACAGCGGCGTCGACGTCGTCGTGGGCCTCCGCGAGGACTCCTCGTCGCGGTCGGCCGCCGAGGCGGACGGCCTGCGCGTCGAGACGCCGACGCAGGCGGCCAGCGAGGCCGACGTCGTCTCGATGCTCGTCCCGGACACCGCCCAGCCGTCTGTGTTCGCGGCCATCGAACCCGAACTGGACGCCGGTGACACGCTCCAGTTCGCGCACGGCTTCAACATCCACTACGGTCAGATCGAACCGCCGGAGGACGTCGACGTGACGATGATCGCGCCGAAGTCGCCCGGCCACCTCGTGCGCCGCAACTACGAGAACGGCGAGGGGACGCCCGCGCTGCTCGCCGTGTACCAGGACGCCACCGGTAGCGCCCGACAGGAGGCGCTCGCCTACGCCCACGCGCTCGGTTGCGCCCGCGCGGGCGTCGTCGAGACGACGTTCCGCGAGGAGACCGAGACCGACCTGTTCGGCGAGCAGGCCGTCCTCTGTGGCGGCATCGCCGAACTCACGAAGATGGGGTACGAGACGCTCGTCGACGCGGGCTACAGCCCCGAGATGGCGTACTTCGAGTGCATGAACGAGATCAAGCTCATCGTCGACCTGATGTACGAGGGTGGGCTGGCCGCGATGTGGGACTCCGTCTCCGACACTGCCGAGTACGGTGGCCTCACGCGCGGTGAAGCGGTCATCGACGACGCCGTGCGAGAGAACATGGAGGAGGTCCTCGAGGAGGTCCAGAACGGCCAGTTCGCCACCGAGTGGGTGGCCGAGAACCAGGCCAACCGACCCTCGTACCGCCAGCGCCGCAAGGCCGAGCAGAACCACGAGATCGAGGACGTCGGCGAGCGCCTGCGCGCGCTGTTCGCGTGGGCCGACGAGGAGACCAACGAGGAGACTGCAGAGGAGCGCGAGCGAGAGCCGGAGGTGTCCGCGGATGACTGAGAAGACGATGCGGAGCGTCAGTCAGCGGAACCCCTCGGACCCCGCGAACGTGTTCGGACGCGTGTTCCGACGCGGGCCGACGGTCGCCACAGACGGTGGCGAACGGGAGGGCGCCGAGGACGCGGACGAGGAGACCGACGAGGAACGCTCGCCCGCCGAGCAGAAGATGAAGGACGTCGACCAGACCCCGCCGAACGAAGCAGACGACGTCAACCGCGTCTGGGAACGCGGCGGCGAGCCACCCGTACCGGAGACGGCCGAGGAGTAACTGATGAGCGAGGGTACGCTGTACGAGAAGGTGTGGGACCGGCACGCGGTGACCGAACTGCCGACCGGGCAGACACAGCTGTTCGTGGGCCTCCACCTCGTCCACGAGGTGACGAGCCCACAGGCGTTCGGGATGCTCGAGGAGCGCGGCCTGGAGGTGGCGTTCCCGGAGCACACGCACGCGACCGTCGACCACATTGTGCCGACCGCCGACCAGTCGCGGCCGTACGAGGGCGCCGCCGAAGAGATGATGAGCGAACTCGAGGCGAACGTTCGCGAGGCGGGCATCCAGTTCGACGACCCGACGACGGGCCGCCAGGGCATCGTCCACGTGGTCGGCCCGGAGCAGGGACTCACCCAGCCGGGGAAGACCATCGTCTGTGGCGACTCCCACACCGCGACCCACGGCGCGTTCGGCGCGCTCGCGTTCGGCATCGGCACCTCCCAGATCCGGGACGTGCTCGCCACCGGCTGTATCGCCATGGAGAAACAGAAGGTCCGCCGCATCGAGGTGACCGGTGAACTCGGTGAGGGCGTCACGCCGAAGGACGTGATTCTCGCGGTCATCCGCGAACTCGGCACCGACGGCGGCGTCGGCTACGTCTACGAGTACGGCGGCCCCGCCGTCGAGGCGATGGACATGGCCGGTCGGATGAGTATCTGTAACATGAGCATCGAGGGTGGCGCCCGCGCGGGGTACGTCAACCCCGACGAGACCACCTACGACTACCTGCGGGGCCGCGAGAAGGTGCCCGAAGGCGAGGCGTTCGAGGAACTGAAGGAGTACTGGGAGTCCATCCGCTCTGACGACGACGCGACCTACGACGACGTCGTCGAGATCGACGGCAGTACGCTCGAGCCGACCGTGACGTGGGGGACGACCCCCGGCCAGAGCGTCGGCATCTCCGAGCCGATTCCCCACCCGGAGGACCTCCCGCCCGAGAAACAGGACGTCGCGCGCAACTCCCAGGCGCACTTGGGCGTCACGCCCGGCGACACGATGGACGGCTACCCGGTCGACGTGGCGTTCCTCGGCTCCTGTACGAACGCGCGGCTACCGGACCTCAGAGCCGCGGCGGACGTCGTCCGCGGCCGCGAGGTCCACGAGGACGTCCGCGCGATGGTCGTCCCCGGCAGCCAGCGCGTGAAGGCCGCCGCAGAGGCCGAGGGCCTCGACGAGGTGTTCACGGAGGCTGGCTTCGACTGGCGGGACGCCGGCTGTTCGATGTGCCTCGGGATGAACGAGGACCAGCTGGAGGGCGCCGAGGCGTGTGCGTCGTCGTCGAACCGGAACTTCGTCGGGCGACAGGGCTCGAAGGAGGGGCGGACCGTGCTGATGAGTCCGCCGATGGTCGCCGCCGCCGCGGTGACCGGCGAGGTGACCGACGTGCGCGAACTGGCTCCGCGCGGGGAGGTGCGACAATGAGCGGTCCGGCCGACACCGTCCGACAGGTCTCGGGGACGGGGATTCCCGTGCGCGGTAACGACATCGACACGGACCAGATCATCCCGGCGCGCTTCCTGAAGGTCGTCACCTTCGACGGCCTCGGGCAGTTCGCGTTCTTCGACCAGCGGTTCACGGACGACGACGAGCAGAAGGACCACCCGTTCAACGAGGAGCGCTACCAGGGCGCGTCCGTGCTCGCCGTGAACGCGAACTTCGGCTGTGGCTCCTCCCGCGAGCACGCGCCACAGGCGCTGATGCGGTGGGGGATCGACGCCGTCGTCGGCGAGTCGTTCGCCGAGATCTTCGCGGGGAACTGCCTCGCGCTCGGCATCCCGACCGTCACCGCCGACGCCGCGGACGTGCAGGCGCTCCAGGACTGGATCGCCGCGAACCCCGACGGCGACGTCGAGGTCGACGTCGCGGCGGCGGAGATCCGCTACGGCGACACGACCGTCGACGCGACCGTGGACGACGCACAGCGACGTGCGCTCGTCGACGGCGTCTGGGACACGACCGCGCTGATGGGGTCGAACGAACAGGCCGTGCGCGAGACTCGCGCCTCCCTCCCCTACACCGATGACTGAGGAGATCGTGGTCATCCCGGGCGACGGCATCGGCGCGGAGGTCCTGCCGGTCGCCGTCGACGTGCTGGGGGCCGTCGGCGACTTCGAGTTCGTGCGCGCGAACGCGGGCGACGCGGTCGCCGCCGAGACCGGCACGCCGCTCCCCGAGGAGACACGGGCGGCGGCCGAATCGGCCGACGCGACGCTGTTCGGTGCGGCCGGCGAGACCGCCGCGGACGTCGTACTGCCGCTCCGCGCGGCCGTGGACTCGTTCGTGAACGTCCGACCGGCGCGCGCCTACCCCGGCGTGGAGGCGGTCAAGCCGGAGACGGACGTCGTCTTCCTCCGGGAGAACTCGGAGGGCGTCTACGGCGGCCACGAGGCGACGATCGCCGACGGCGTGGCGACGACCACTCGCGTCATCACCAGAGAGGCCACGGAGCGCCTCGCGGAGTACGCCTGCGAGTTCGCGCCGGAGGGGTTCACCATCGCCCACAAGGCCAACGTGATGCGCGAGAGCGACGGCCTGTTCCTGGAGACGGTCGAGCGGGTCGCCGAGGAGCGCGGCGTCCCGACGGAGGCCGAGCTGATGGACGCGATGGCGACGCACCTGGTGCAGTCTCCCGAGGACTACCACACCGTGGTCTGTCCGAACCTCGCGGGCGACGTACTCTCGGACCTGGCAGCCGGCCTCGTGGGCGGCCTGGGCCTCCTCCCGTCGGCGAACGTCGGCCCAGAGCGCGCGCTGTTCGAACCGGTCCACGGCTCCGCGCCGGACATCGCGGGCGAGGGCGTGGCGAACCCGACCGCGGCCGTGCTGTCGGCCGCGATGCTGCTGGAGTTCTTCGACTACGACGAGGAGGCTCAGCGCGCCCGTGATGCGGTCGAGCACGTACTCGCGGAGGGGCCGCGGACGCCCGACGTCGGCGGCGAGGCGACCACCGAGGAGATGGGCGCCGCACTCGCCGACCGACTCTGAACGGCGCGAGTATCTCTTCGGTCTGGTCTAGGCGACGCTATCGATGAACGCTACCAGGCGGCGCTCTACTAGTCGAGAGGTGTCCTGCGACGGTGCGCCGCACGACCACGGGTCGCCGCAGGCCGTTCGCTACGTCACGGGCCGGGATGCTCCCGGCATGGTACTTCAACCCTCGGAGCGGGCAGTGCGTCTACCGGGACGGTCGCCGGTCTACAGGATCGTCGCGCCGTCTCCGATTGCGGTGGGGTAGGAGGTTGCGTCGACGCCGGCACTCTCGAACCCCTCGACCAGCTCACTCGCGACGCGCCGTCGGTCGCCCGCCCGGCAGACGGCGAGGACGGCGGGACCGGCGCCGCTGATGGTGACGCCCGTCGCACCCGCGTTCCGGGCGGCCTCACAGGCAGCGTCGTAGCCGTCGACGAGCGCGGCGCGAGCGGGCGTGACGAGGTGTTCTTCGAGGCCGCGCCCGACCTGCGCCGGGTCGTCCCGGCACATCCCGACCGTGAGCGTCGCCGCGGCGCCGACCGTCTCCACGAGGTCCTCGATGGACGCGGACTGCGGGACGACGTCACGCGCGTCACGCGTGGAGACGACGATCTCCGGGAGACAGACGACGAGCGGGACGTCGGCGTCGACCTGCTCGATGCCGTCCTCGCGGACGACCGTGAACCCGCCGAGGATGGCGGGCGCGACGTTGTCCGCGTGGGCGTCCCCGGAGGCGGCAGCCTCCCCCTCCGCGGCGATGCGGACGAGTTCTTCGGGGGTGTGCTGACGGTCGTACAGCGCGTCGAGGGCGACGGCCGCCCCGGCAGCACTCGAGGCCGACGAGCCGAGGCCCGATGACGGCCGGACGCCCTTGTCGATGCGGATGTGTGCCGGCGCGTCGAGGGCGTCCGCGACGACACCCGCGGTGTTCTTCGCGGGGTCCTCGGGGACGTACTGGGCACCCATGCCCGTCACCTCGATGGTCGTCTCGGCGGCGCGTTCGACACTGACGAGGTCCGCGGGCCGGTCGAGGGCAACCCCGAACACGTCGAATCCGCTGCCGAGGTTGGCGCTCGTCGCCGGCGCGCGGACGGTAATCATGTCACGACGTAGCGGAGGGGCCCGCAAAAGCGTAGCGGGTGCGTGGGCGAGCGAAGTGAGACCACGTTCAGGCGAACGGCGACCGGAGGGAGCCGTGAGCCGCGTGGTCTCCCACTGGTCGGCCACGGTTCGAACGAGCCGTCTGTCACTCGACCGTGACGTCGAACCGGGTGCCTTCGCCCGTTGCGGTCGTCAGCGAGAGGCCCCAGCCGTGGGCGTCGGCGACTTCCTGGACGATGGCGAGGCCGAAGCCCGTGCCGTTCTCGCTGGTCGTGTACCCGCGTTCGAAGACGTTCTCGCGGTCCTCCGCGGGGATTCCCGGGCCGTCGTCCGCGACGAAGAACCCGTCGTCGGTGGCACCGACGGTGACGGTCACGCTGCCGTCCGCCGACGTTCCGTCCGGGCTCGTGGTTCCGTGCTCGACCGAGTTCCGGAAGAGGTTCTCCAGCAGGCGGAGCAGCGCGGTCTCGTCGGCGACCACCGAGCCGTCGGTCTGCACGTCGATGGTCGCGTCGGCGTCGATCGTGTCGACAGCGTCCCACGCCGTCCGAGCCGCCGCGTCCAGCGACATCACCTCGCCGTCGACGTCGGCGTCGCCCTCGCGGGCGAGCGTGAGCAGGTCGTCGATGATGCGTTCCATGCGGTCGAGTGCGTCGTCGGCCGTCTCGAAGTGGGCGTCGTCGCCGCTCTCGCGGCCGAGTTCGAGGTGGCCGCGCGCGACGTTCAGCGGGTTCCGGAGGTCGTGGCTGACGACGCTGGCGAACTCCTCGAGGCGCTCCTCGCGGACCTGCCGCTCGGTGACGTCCTGGAGGAGGACGACCCGGCCGGTCCGCGCCCCCGCCTGGTCGACGGACGTGACGGACACCTCGTAGGTGCGGGGTTCGCCGGCGTGGACGGCCTCGCACTCGTAGGCCCCCGGCTTCCGCCAGCAGTCGTCACCGAGCACCGGCGTGAGCGCGTCGGTGGCGAGCGACCCGACGGGTGCCGCGGCGACGTCGCGGCCAGCGGGGTTCGCAGCGACGACGCGGTCGTCGTCGTCGACGACGAACACGGGACGGTCGAGCTGCCTGACGACCGTCTCCCAGGCGACCGGCGTGAGTGTGAACAGTTCGTTGCGGGCGACGCTCCACGCGACGACGCCCGCGGTGACGACGAAGGCGAGCACCGGGAGGTTCAGCGATGGAATCGGGTTCACACCCGAGATGTAGACGACCCCCGTGATTGCAGGGGCGAGCGCACCGACGAGTAGCGCCGTTGTCTGACGGCTGTAGAGGTCGACGGCGTGCGAGCGGTGGCGGACGAGCAGCCAGACGGACGCGGCGACCAGCGCGTACACGTACGCCATGAACCCGTAGAACACTGGGCCGTGGTCGGTCTCCAGCGCCACGAACGTGCCGAGGTCGACAGTCTCCACGCCCTCCCACACGAGGTGCGAGGCGGGGTAGGCGAGCGCGAGTGCGAACACGACGACCGGCGGCGTGGCGAGGACCACCCACCGACGCCGCGTGAGCAGGTCGTCGTAGCCGACGTACGTGAGGATGTACGCGAACCAGAGCAGCGGGACGGAGACGGTCCCGAGGTACTGGACGCGGGCGAACAGCAGCTGGGCGTTCGTCGTCGTCACGGAGAGTTCCGCGGCGTACCCCAGCATCCACACCCCCGTCGCGGCCATCAGCGGCACCGCCACCCGATCGCCCCGGTTGCGGGTGCCGGGCTGGGTCACGATGTAGACGCTGAATGCCACGAACGCCAGCCCGGAGGCGGCGAGCGGCAGCGTGTACGGGGTCGCCTGGAACGCCATACCCCCGCAAAGCACGGCCCCCTCAAAGTGGTGGCGGCCCGGGACCGTAACGCTAACACGGAATCCAGCCCGATGATGTGGCATGATTGCCATCGTCGGTGGCGGTATCGCGGGACTCGCGGCCGCACACCGGCTCCAGTCCCACGGTCACGAGGCGCGCGTCTTCGAGGCGGCCGACCAGGTGGGCGGGCTCGCGGCGACCCAGGAGACCGCCGGGGACCCCATCGAGAAGTTCTACCACCACCTCTCGGCGTCCGAGGAGACCATCGTCGACCTGCTGGCGGAACTCGGCCTCGGCGACGACCTTCAGTGGCCCATCGGGAAGAACGCCTACTACGTCGACGGCACGGTCCACCCGATGGACAAGCCCTGGGAGATCCTCGCGTTCCCCCACTGGAGCCTCTACGACAAGTTCCGCCTCGGGATGCTCACCCTCGACGTGGACGTCCGAGGCGGCATCCCGAGCTTCGACACGTACGAGCGCCTGGAGGACTTCGAGGACGTCCCCGTCGAGGAGTTCTGTATCGAGCACACCACGCGGAACGTCTACGAGACGTTCTTCGAACCGCTGCTGGAGGCGAAGTTCGGCGAGCGGATGTCGGACGTGAGCGCGGCGTGGCTGCTCGGCCGCATCAAGTTCCGCGGCGAACGGGACCTGCTGCGCGGCGAACCGCTGGGCTACCTCGACGGCGGGTTCGGCCGCCTGAACGACGCGCTCGTCGACGCCGTCGGCCACGAGAACATCGAGACGGGGGCGCAGGTCACCGAGATCTGGGACGGGGAGGACGGCGTCGAGTCCGTGACCGTCCAGCGCGAGGGCGAAGCCCCGAAGACGGTCGACGTGGACGCCGTCGTCGTGGCCACGATGCCGAACGTCCTCGAGTCCCTCACTGGCTACGAGTGCGACATCACGTTCCAGGGGACTGTCTGCTCGCTGGTGAGCATGGACCGCCAGTTGACCGACACGTACTGGCTGAACATCGCGGACAAGGCGCCGTTCGGCGCGCTCATCGAGCACACGAACTTCGTCTCGCCGACACGCTACGGCGGCGAACACCTGCTGTACGTCCCGAAGTACATCCAGAGCCCCGAGGACGAGGTGTGGCAGATGGACGACGGCGAGGTGGCCGACCACTGGCTGTCGGGCATCGAGGACCTCTTCCCGGAGTTCGACCGCGACCACGTCAACTGGGTGGAGACGTTCCGCAACCCCCGGACAGCACCCGTCTACGAGCGCGGCTACCTCGACATGGTGATCCCCTACGACCTGGCCACGGAGGGCCACGAGGGCGTCTACTACGCCGGGATGGCGTCGCGCGCCCAGTACCCCGAGCGGTCGCTGAACGGCGGCATCGTCGCCGGGTACGAGTGCGCGGACCAGATCGCCGGCGAGGAGTAGTCGTCCCGTTTCGAGACGTTCCCGAGTCGTTTTCCGTTACGTCTGGGCGTGCCAGTAGTCGACGGTCCGGTAGAGCACGTAGAGGACGGCGTTCAGGACACCGGTGAGTGCGAACAGTGGGCCGAGGCCGGCGATTGCACGCTCGAATGGCAGGCCGACGTCGGCGACGCCGTACGTGAAGACGGCCGCGATGGTCCCCCAGACGAGGAGGATGGCGGCGATGCGTGCGCCGTCGGCAACGTACGCCGAGACGGGTTCGGGGTCGGGAGTGGAGGGCGAGTGAGACACGACGTCACGATGCGACGACACCGGCGTAAATCTGCTGGCCCGCTGCAGTAATCGAGAACCCCCGAGCGACCCGGGACGGGTCACCGCGACGGCGCGGCCTCGATGGCGGTGATGACGCCGAGCAGCGCCGTCGAGGCGCTCTGTACTTCAAGGTCGGAGTTCTCGAGGAGTGCGAGTGGTTCCTGGTTCCAGCGACAGCTGTGGTTCTCGTAGTGGGCGTCCGCCCGCCAGTCCTGGAACCGCGCGAGCGGGCCGACCGAACTCCGCCCGTGTTCGAGCAGGAGGACGCGGCCGTCCGGCTCGCACACCCGCGCCATCTCGTCGAGCGCGGCGACCGGGTCCGGGAACGTGCACGTCGACAGCGACGAGACGACGGTGTCGAAGCTGTCGTCGGGGAACTCGAGGGCCTGGGCGTCCATCTCGTGGAGACCCTCGACGCGGTCCCAGGCGCCCACCCGGTGTCTGGCCTTCTCGAGCATCTCGGGGCTGGCGTCGATGCCCACGTAAGTGGTAGACGCCGGGAGGTAGCGGGCGTTCAGTCCCGTCCCGCAGGCGACGTCGAGGACGCGTCCCTCGGCACGCCCGAACAGGCGCTGGCGGTACCGGCCGGTGAACAGGTGGTTCAGCCAGCGGAACCGGTCCATCTGGTCTGCTTGCTCGGCGTACGTCTCCCGCACCTCGTCCAGCGAGTGGGCGCGGTGGTCGGTCGACGAACTGGTGTCCGTAGTCGTGTCGGCCATGTAGACCGCTACGGCCCGAAGTGGCAAATAGGCGACTGCCATCGCCCGGGGCTGACGACGGCTGCCAAAGCATAAGCGACTGACGAGCGAACTGTCCGCGTATGACCGCGGAACTCCGCCCGGGCGTCTGGTGGCTCTCGCTGCGCGGCGTGAACGCCTACCTCGTCGAGGACGGCGACGACCTCACACTCGTCGACGCCGGGATGCCGTGGCAGGCCGGGAAGATTCGCCACGGACTGGAGGTCGCCGGCTTCTCGGCCAGCGACCTCGACCGCGTGCTCGTCACGCACTACGACCTCGACCACGTCGGGGGGCTACGGTCGCTGGTCGAGTCGGCGGGCGACGTCGAGGTGTACTGCGGTGCCCGCGACGCGGACGTGCTCACGGGACTCCGGAAACCGCCCCTCGGCAACCGGAAGGGGCTGTTCCACCGACTCACCGGCTTCCTCGTCCCCGCCGTCGACGCGCCGGTCCACAGCGTCGAGGACGGCGACCAGATCGGCGGCTTCGAGGCGATCCACACACCCGGCCACACGGTCGGACACACCGTCTACGTCCACGAGGACCGCGAGGCGGCGATGCTCGGCGACCTCGTGCGTGCGAGCGACGGCTCCCTCGAACCGTCGCCTGCGCTCCTGTCGGTCGACACTGACGCCGTCGACGCGAGTATCAAGCGGGTGCTGGACCGTGCCCCCGACTTCCAGGCGGCCTGCGTCGGTCACGGCGACCCCCTGCGGTCGGGTGGCCGGGCGGCGCTCGCGGACGCTCGCTAGGCGAAGGGGCTGTCGTCGGGGTCGACGTCGTCCGGTTCCTCGACGTCACCGCGCCTGACCTCGCCGTCCTCGGTCTCGACGTACACGTCGTCCTCGTAGCCGGCGGCGGCGTTCTCGAACGTCGCGTCGTCGAGTTTCTCGGGGGTGGTCGGCGCGTCCGGAACGCCGCCGGCCGGCCGGAACTCGCCGAGCGGGTCGTCGATGCTGATGCCGTGCGCGTCGAAGAATCCGGCGTAGCGGTCGTAGTGAGTGGAGAGTTCCTCGGGCGGGAACTCCATCATCTCCGCCCAGCCGTGGTTGTAGAAGTCGAAGTTCCCGACGACGTGGGTGATCTCGCGGGCCGAGGCCTCCGTGTACCCCTCCTGGAGGGCGGCGAGGTACATGTCCATCGTCGCGTCGAAGAAGCCCTCGAGGTGGTCCTCGCGCTCCGCGCGCTTGGCCTCGGGCGCCTTCTCGGCGAAGATACGGACGTGGAGGTCGACGAGTTTCGGCCGCACGACGTCGCGGAGCCCGGGCAGTTCGAGCGCCTTCCGGGACGCGAAGTGACGGACGTTCTGACGGATCTTCATGGGGCGGCCTACGGAACGGACGCTAAAGAACGTCCCGACCGGTGGAGACCGCGTTCAGTTGACGTAGGCGACTTCGGTGTCGTCCTCGAAGGGCACTCGAGTCACGCGCTTGAAGTACGTGACCCGGACCCAGCCCGGCCGTTCGGCGGGTTCGACGACGACGTTCCCGTCGTCGGGGAGGTCGAGGTGGTCGCCGGGGCGGACGAGTTCGGAGACGAGCCTGTAGTCCTTCTCTGGCATCTTGGGCGTCGTCGGCCGCGGTAATCCGCGGTTACCGACTACGGCACGCGTTAACGCTCGGCTACTAAGACTGTTTCGCCCCGCCGCCCCGCGGTACAGCGCGGTGACAGGACGAGTCGTGGAACCAGCACTGGCGAGGGCCGAAGCCAGCGCGTACGGCGCCGTGCAACCGGAGAAACACGCCCCTACTCTCGTCGTGCGAGCGCTGGCTACCGCGACGAGTGCGAAAAAAGCGGGAGTCCCGCGTTACTGGAAGCCGATCTCGTGACGCCGTTCCTCCTCGTCCTTCGGGACGGTGATCTCGCAGACGCCGTCATCCTGCGTGGCGGTGGCTTCCTCGGGGTCGATGTGCGCCGGGAGCGAGATGCGGCGTTCCAGGCGCACCGGGCGTTCGGTGAGGAGCGGGCTCTCACCCTCGTCCTCGTCGAAGACGGAGTCCTCGGACCGGTCGGCAGTGAAGAACAGGTTGTTCGCGTCCGCGTGGATGTCGATCTGGTCCTCGCCGAAGCCGGGGACGTCGATGTAGACGACGACGTCCTCGGCGGACTCGACGATGTCGACCATCGGGACCGCAGCCGGCGTCTGTGAGCCGACGCTCTCGCCACCCCCCAGAGCCGGTGGCGGCATCGACGGCTGCGAGCTTCGCTGTTGCTGGCCGGACATCGGCGGCGCCTCCATCGGTGGCTGGCCGGACCTGGCTGCCGAGCCGACGTTTCTCGGCGGGTCCTCCGGCGAGCGGTCCTGCTCTCGGGTCATCGGTCTCGCTGACCAGTCACTCGGGAGTGTCGGCCCCGTCGCTGTTCCTGGCTCCTCCGGTCCTGGGAGCCCTGCTGTTGCTGGCCGTGCTGGCCGCCCTGGTGCTGGCCGTACTGCTGGGAACTCTGGCCACCCTGCTGCTGGCCACGCTGCTGGCCCTGTTGCTGGCCGTACTGGTGGGTGCCCTGGTGGGCGCCCTGGTGTTGAGTCCCCTGCTGCTGACCCAGCTGGCTCTGGCCGCGGTGCTGCTGGCCGTACTGGGTGTCCTGCTGGCCGGTCTGCTGCTGTCCGCGCTGCTGGCTCCCCTGGTGCTGTCCGGAGCGGCCGTGCTGCTGGCTGCCCTGTCCGGACTGGAACTGGCCCCCCTGGTGTTGCTGGGTCCCGTGCTGGCTGCCCTGCTGCTGGTGGCCCTGGTGATGCTGCTGGCCGCCCTGCTGCTGGTGGCCCTGGTGTTGCTGACTACCCGGCTGTTGCTGGCCGTGCTGCTGGCCCTGCTGGCCCTCGATCCAGTTCTGCTGGGAGTACTGGTCGTGCTCCTGGCTACCCGACTGTCCGTGCTGCTGCTGGCCGGCCTGCTGCTGCCCGCTACCGCGGTGGCCACCCTGGCTCTGTCCGAGCTGGCTCTGGTGTTCGGTAGTCTGGTGCTGGGAACCCTGCTGACCCATCAGACCGTGGTGCTCGGTGCCCTGGCGTTGCTGGCCCACCTGGTGCTGCTGGCTCCCCTGCTGCTGGCCACCCTGGAACTGGGAGCCCTGTTGCGGACTGCCCTGGTGTTGGCCCATCTGGCTCTGGCCACCCTGCTGGGGCTGCTGACTGCTCTGGTGCGGGTTCTGCTGCTGGCCGCTCTGGTAGGGGCTGTGCTGTTGACCACTCTGCTGTTGACCACTCTGCTGTCGCCCCTGGTGCTGGCCACCCTGGCCCATCTGTCGCTGCCCGCGCTGCTGGCCGCCCTGCTGGTGGCCCTGATGTTGCTGGCCCTGCTGGTGCTGGCCCTGCTGATGCTGCTGACCCTGGTGATGCTGCTGGCCCTGCTGTTGCCCCTGTCGATACTCCTCTGTGTGTCGTGACTGTCGGCGTCGGTTCTCGTCGTGCATAGTTGGAATCAGCCCCTCGTCGGGACGACTCGAACATCCACGGGAACGCGAATAAACGCGGCCGATAGTTCAACCGAGTTCAGCCGGTAGAAGCCCTGTAGCACACACTTACCGGATTTCGTGGCATCGACACACACACGCGAAGGCGCCACCCAACGGGCAGTCGTACGCGTCGTTACCGACGAAAGTCGGGCCTACTGGCGGTTTTTACGCCGGCGTCCCGGCGGTTCTTCGCCGGCTACCGGGAGCGTCCGAACGTAACGCACAGCGTTACGCAGAGGTGCCCCCAGGGGTCGCTACTGCCGGGCAGATAGCAATCCACTTTAACCCTGAAGGCTTCACTCCGAGTATGAGCGAGTCGTACGTGATAATCGGTGACGGCATCGCGGGCAGTTCCGCCGCCGAGGCCCTCCACGAAGAGGCCCCCGAGGTCGACATCACCGTCGTCACCGACGAGGGTGAGACCCTGTACAATCGAATCCTCATCAAGGAGTTCGCGAAGGGGAAACTCCCCGAGGCGCCCATCAGCATCCACGAACCCGACTGGTACGACGAGCGGGACATCGACCTCCGGCTCAACACCCTGGTCACGGACGTCGACCCCGAAGCCCACACCATCCAGACCCACGAGGGCGAGGAGATCTCCTACGACAAACTGCTGGTCGCGGCGGGCGGGACGCCAAACCAGCTCCCGATCGAGAACTCGGAGGCGGAGGGCGTCCACCACTTCTGGACGTTCGAGGACGCGCGCCGCATCCGAAAGCACGCCGAGGAAGCCGACACCGGCGTCGTCGTCGGCGCGGGCCTGCTCGGCATCGACCTGGCGGCCATCTGCGGCGGCCAGGACGTCGACGCGAAGTACCTGATGCGCGGCAACCGCTGGTGGCGGTACGCGCTCAGCGAGGACGGCGCCGAGATCATCCACGAGGGGCTCCGCGAGAAGGGCGTCGAACCCGTCTTCGAGTCCGGCGCCGACCGCTTCGTGACGAACGACGACGGCGAGGTCGTCGCGACCGTCGACGGCAACGGCGAGCGCCACGAGTCGGAGTTCGTCGGCGTCGCCATTGGCCTCGACTTCAACGTCGAGATCCTCCAGGACACGGAGGCAACCATCGACAACGGCGTCCACGTGGACGAGTACATGCGGACCGAAGTGGAGGACATCTACGCGGCGGGCGACATCACGCAGTTCTTCGACACCATCATGGGTCAGCGCGCCCAGAACGGGTCGTGGGGCTCCGCGAAACAGCAGGGCGCACTCGCGGGGAAGGTGATGCTCGCGGACAACGGTCACGACGTCGACCCCGATCCGTTCCGCTGGGTCTCCTCGTACTCCATCACACACTTCGACTTCCCGTTCCTCTCCTTCGGCTTCCCGACGATGGGCGACGACGAGTGCGAGCGCAAGTACAACGACGGCGAGTGGCGCCGCCTCACGTTCAAGGACGGCAAGCTCATCGGGGGCGTGCTCATCGGTAACCTCGCCCCGCAGTCGAAGTACAAGCAGCTCATCAAGAAGGAGGCCCACGTCGTCGACCAGAAGGACGTCCTCCTCCAGGAGAACTTCGAACTCGACGAACTCGCCATCCCGCAGGAGCAGTAGCTACGTCGAACGGAGCGTCGTTTTCCGGAACCCCACTCCCCCGGCGGTAGCTTTATGCGTTGCTGTGTTATACGGTAGCACGGCACACGAGTGCCGGTGACCCGATGAATCCGATCCTCGAAGCGACGGAGACCGGACTGGTGACCGACGAACAGACGGTCCGAGACTACGACGAGCTCCGGGAGCCAGCGAAGGCGGCGCTCCCCGCGGCCGTCGAGCGCGAGGCCGTCTCGATTCCCGAAGCGGCCGCCGAGGACCTCACCGACGGCGAGGTCGTACGGTTCACCGGCTACTATCGCGTCAGCATCGGCCAGTAGGGGCCGGGACCCCAACCGAAGCCGTTTTTCCCGTCCGCACCCCACGTTCCGCCATGAGCCAGTCTGGTGGGAGTACGGACATGACCCTCGCCTTCGAGCTGTCCGCGCTCCAGGAACTCGCCAAGCCCGGCACCGCGTTCGCCGGCGCGCGCCAGTGGACGGAGTACGTCGGCGTCGTCTCCGACGAACCCACCTACGTCGTCACGAACTTCACGCGCAAGCGCCGCATCCGCCAGGACTTCTTCTCCGGGCCGAAGGGCCGCGAGGAGAGCCTCGAGTCCGTCAAGCGCCAGTTCGACACCGAACGCCACGTCTTCGTCGGCGTCGACGACGAGGACCGGGCACTCGCCGAGAAGGTGGGCTGGGAGTACCTCCCGCTGGAGGACGCCGCGGAGAAGGCCGACTGGGAGCTCGCCGCCGAGGCCGACGAGGAGGAGACGACGGAGGAACCCGTCCGGGACGACTGGCCGTAGTTCGACAGTAGCAGCCCCGCAGCCCCTGTTTGCAGTGTGACTGCCGACAGAGCCAAACTGTTTAGGCAACTGAGAGAAGGGGGTGGGCGTTCTCTTCTCCCACGAATCCCGATGGCGAGCCAGGCACCAGAAACCGACAAGATGGTCGAGCCGTGCGCGAACTGCGGGCGAGAGACACCCCACACCGTCACGGTCGAACTGTGGACGGAGAGCGCGGGCGGGGAGAACGCGTCGTTCTCCCGCGAACCGTACCGCGTCGCCGAATGCCAGATCTGCGGCGAGGAGTTCGTCCAGCGGATGAGCAACGCGTAACGACGGGTGACGAGGCGGACGTTGCTCTCCCCTCCGGCCGACGCCGATCTCGATTCTACCGACGCTCAGTTCACGTCCTTCCGGCGGAAGTACCACTGACTCCCAGCGACCAGCGCGAGCGTCGCCCCGGTCAGGATGGCCGCGCCCGCCAGGTCGTAGCTGCCGTCGACGAGGATGGCCGTGGGGTCGAAGTATCGCATCGGCGCCACGGCACCCGCCCACGAGTAGTCCGTCGAGGAGACCAGTGACTCCAGCAGGAAGAGCCCGAAGACGACCGCCATCGCGGCGCGCTGGGCGACGCTCGCGCGGTCCGCGAGGACGCTGAGTGCGAGGCCGATTGCGGCGCACGCGAACAGGTACGGCAGCGAGAGGGCGTGGACGATCACGAGGTCCGCCGTCCCGATGGGGTAGCCGATGGCGCGGGTGGCGACCCACGTCACCGCGGCGACGACGACGTTGATGACGAGGATGCCGGGGACCAGCGAGAGGTAGCGCTCGCCGACAATGCGCGCCCGCGACACCGGCAGCGCCAGCAGGAGGTCCATGCGGCCGTCCTCGACGTCGCCAGCGATCAGCGAGGCGGCGCTGTACGCGAGGTAGAGCCCGAGCAGGATGACCCACGCGAACTGGTAGAGCTCCGTCGCGAGGAACCCCTCGATGGTGTCGAACGCACGCAGGCCGAACGCCTCCACGAACACCGGCGGGAGCGCCTCGACGTACGCCTCGATGTCCAGGGTCCCCTGGAACGACGGGAAGAACGCGGCGTACAGCGCGCTGAACGCCGACAGCCCGATAGACAGCGCCAGCGCACCCTTGAAGCGACGGCGAGCGCCGTACGCGGCGAGTTCAAGCACTCGCCTCACCCCCGTAGAACTGGAGGAAGACGTCCTCGAGCGGCGCCTCCTCGACGTCGAGTTCCTGCAGCGAGTAGCGGTCGAGTTCGTCGACGAGCGCGTCCACGTCGCCCGAGAACGTGAACGACACCTGCGTGGCGTCGTCCACGTCCCGGTGGGTGAGGTCCGCGACGCCCGGCAGGTCGAAGGCGTCGGCGGGGAGCCCGCCGGCGACGGTGGCCCGGACGAGTTTCCCGCTGCGGTCGAGCAGCGTCTCGACGTCCTCGATGGCGACGAGTCGCCCCTCGCGGATGATGGCGACGCGGTCGCAGACGCGGCGCACCTCGCTGAGCACGTGACTGGAGAACAGCACCGTGACGCCGCGTTCGCGTTCGTCCCGGAGGAACTCGTTGAACCGCTCCTGGAGCAGCGGGTCGAGCCCCGAGGTGGGTTCGTCCATCACGACGACGTCCGGGTCGTGCATGAACGCCTGCACGATGCCGAGTTTCTGGACGTTCCCCGTGGAGTACGCCCGCACCTTGCGGTCGAGTGGCGGGTCGAACAGTTCGAGGACGTCCTCGCGACGGCTGCCGCCCTTCAGCGACTCGTGGAGGTCGAGCACCTCGCGGCCGGTCGCCTGCCCGTCGAAGCTCGGGTGCGCCGGCAGGTAGCCGGTCCGGGCGAGCGCGTCGAGGCGCTCGCTCTCGACGGTCGTGTCGGCCCCGAGCACCGACAGGCGCCCCGCTGTCGGCGCCTGCATCCCCAGCAGCGTGCGGATGGTCGTCGTCTTCCCGGCGCCGTTCGGCCCGAGGAAGCCGAACACCTCCCCCTCCTTCACGTCGAACGAGAGGTCCTCGACGGCGACGAGGTCGCCGTACCGCTTGGTCAGGTCCTCGATTTCGATGACGCTCATAGGTCGACAACTCGGCTCTCCCGCTTGAAGATTCCCCACGCCGCGAGCGGGGGAGCAACTGGCGGACGTTCCGGACAGTGGAACAGCCGACAGCCTGGCGGATCGAAAGGGCGAGGCGGGCTTTCTGGCGGTAGCTTTCTGGCGGTACTTATCCACAGCGCCACGTTCTACGAACCCTCGCCAGCCAACTAGCGCACATTCCGCGGGGCTTAACCGCCACGGCGGCCAACACCCGGGCAATGACCGAGCCGCGCGTACCGGGCACGGAGGCAAACGACGACCGCATCGACCTCCCGTGTGGCGAGCGCGCCGACCAGGGGACCTTCGACATCGGGATGCGGGAGTACGCCTGCACCTGTGGCGACCAGCACGCCGTCGTGATGGACATGCACCCGCCGTCGCGGTTCTTCCCCGAGTCCATCGTGAGCGTCCTGCGGGAGGCCATCGCACCCGCAGAGGACGACCAGTTCGACGAGTTCGGCACCCCACACCTGATGGGTGCCGTGATGGAACAGCTCCCCGACGACGTGGTCGCCGTCGACGGAACCGAGAACGGGACCGTCGGCTGGGCGATGCTGTGGGTGACCGAGATGGACGCCCGCGAGCTACACGGCGTCGTCGTCGAACTGATGGTGGAGCTGATGGACCACGCCGTCAGTCACGCCGACAGCGACGCGACGGCCACCGAGTTCGAGGAGCAGATGACCGACTTCGACGTCGCTGAGTTCGTCGATGCCTACCGGGAGGCCCGCGAGTGGGAGGACGAGAGCGGGCCACGCGGCGGCGACGCGCGCTGATTACTGCTCGAACTCTTCGGCCGGCGTGGAGTCGGCGAGGGCCTCGACGGCGAGTTCGAAGTTGCGCTTGTTCGCCTTCCAGCCGGCGTCGAAGAGGTCCCCGACCGCGGGGATCGAGCCGATGCCCGCGTCGACAGCGACGTTGACGAGCATGGCGGCCAGGGTGTCGCGCTCGACGCCCTGGCGCGCGGACTCGGCGACGATGTACAGCGAGATGGCTGCGGTCGCGACGTCGCCCGCGATCGGGAGTACGCCGACGATAGGGTCGATGCCGACCTTGCGGTCCGTCCCCGGGACGGGGACGGCGTCGTCGAGCGCCCACGCGACGACCTGCATCCGCTTGACCGCCGACCGGTCCACGTGGTCGGGCAGTTCGTCGATGTCGAATTCGGCCTCCATGTCGATTTCGTCGTCGGTACTGGACATACAGTAGTGGAGGAGACGAGCACGGAAAAGGGCGCGGGCAGGTGTGTGAACGGCTCTCGGCGCGGTACGTCGGCTGAGAGACGCCGTCGAACTTGCCGGCAGGCTTCTCACGGCGAAGCCCGGTGACGCGTGCGGACCAGTGACGGCGAGTCGTGGGTGCCCTGTGGAACTGGTGTAGCGAGTACTCGTTACGATTTTCGTAATTGGGTTTCGAACAGCACACTGATTCGCTGAGCTTATTACGATGGGCGAACTCCCCACGGATAGCATGAGCGAGCACGAGGACCGGACGGTACTGCTCATCGGCAGCGGACCAATCCAGATCGGCCAGGCCGCCGAGTTCGACTACTCGGGCGCACAGGCCTGCCGCGCGCTCCGAGAGGAGGGCGTCCGAGTCGTGCTCGTCAACTCGAACCCCGCGACCATCATGACCGACCCGGAGATGGCCGACGCCGTCTACATCGAACCCATCACGACGGAGGCCATCGCGGAGGTCATCGCGACGGAGGACCCGGACGGCGTCATCGCCGGCCTCGGCGGTCAGACGGGGCTGAACGTCACCGCCGAACTGGCCGAGGAGGGCGTCCTCGACGAGTACGACGTCGACGTCATGGGGACGCCCCTGGACACCATCTACGCCACCGAGGACCGCGACCTCTTCCGCCAGCGTATGCAGGACCTCGACCAGCCGGTGCCGCGCTCGACGACCATCTCGCTGGCCGACGACGAGTCGGTCTCGGAGTTCGACGAGGGCGCACTCGCCGAGCGCGTCGAGGCGGCCGTCGACGACGTCGGCGGCCTCCCGGTCATCGCGCGCACGACGTACACGCTCGGCGGCAGCGGGTCGGGCGTCGTCGACGACATGGACGAACTCCTCGCCCGCGTGCGCAAGGGCCTGCGCCTCTCCCGGAACGGCGAAGTCCTGATCACCGAGTCCATCGCCGGCTGGGTCGAACTGGAGTACGAGGTGATGCGGGACGCCGACGACTCCTGTATCATCGTCTGCAACATGGAGAACCTCGACCCGATGGGCATCCACACGGGCGAGTCGACGGTCGTGACTCCCTCGCAGGTCATCCCCGACGACGGCCACCAGGAGATGCGCGACGCGGCCCTCGAAGTGATTCGCGACCTCGGCATCGAGGGCGGCTGCAACATCCAGTTCGCGTGGCGCGACGACGGCACGCCGGACGGCGAGTACCGCGTCGTCGAGGTCAACCCCCGCGTCTCCCGCTCGTCGGCGCTCGCGTCGAAGGCGACCGGCTATCCGATCGCCCGCGTGACCGCGAAGGTCGCGCTCGGCAAGCGCCTCCACGAGATCACCAACGAGATCACCGGCGAGACGACCGCCGCCTTCGAACCCGCCATCGACTACGTGGTGACGAAGGTGCCGCGGTGGCCCATCGACAAGTTCGAGGAGACCGACTTCACGCTCTCGACGGCGATGAAGTCGACCGGCGAGGCGATGGCGATCGGCCGCACGTTCGAGGAGAGCCTCCTGAAGGCGCTCCGTTCCTCCGAGTACGACCCGGCCGTCGACTTCGGCGTCGTGGAGGACGACGAACTCCGCGAGGCGTACCTCGAACGGCCGAGCCCGGACCGCCCGTACGCGATGTTCGAAGCGTTCGAGCGCGGGTTCTCGGTCGACGAGGTCGTCGAGGCCACTGGCATCTACGAGTGGTACGTCGAGCGGTTCCACCGCATCGTCGAGGCGAGCAAGGTGGTCGTCGACGGGGAGTTCACCCCCGCAGCGACCGCGGGCTTCACCAACGCGGAGATCTCCGCGCTCGCGGGCAACGTCTTCGAGGACAGCAGCCTCACGTGGCTGCCCGAGACGCGCGGCGCGTGGCGGGAGGCCGCGGAGGTGCCCGCCGGCGACGCCGACGCACTCCCCGTCTCCGCGGAGCGCGCGGGCGTCGGCCAGGTCGAGGCCGCGGTGCCCGGCCGGACGTACAAGCAGGTCGACACCTGTGCCGGCGAGTTCGAGGCGTCGACGCCGTACTACTACTCCTCGCGGCAGCCCGAGTGGTTCTCCGGCCCCTACGAGGGCGACGCGGCCGCCGGCGAACTCCGCGTGAACCGCGACGTCGAGAGCGTGGTCGTCGTCGGCGGCGGCCCCATCCGCATCGGACAGGGCGTCGAGTTCGACTACTGTTCCGTCCACGCGGTGCGCGCGCTCCGCGAGCAGGGGATCGAGGCGCACGTCGTGAACAACAACCCCGAGACCGTCTCGACGGACTACGACACCTCCGACGGGCTGTTCTTCGAGCCGATCACCGCCGAGGAGGTCGCCGACGTCGTCGAAGCGACGGGCGCGGACGGCGTGATGATCCAGTTCGGCGGGCAGACCTCCGTCGACATCGGCGAGCCACTGGCGGCCGAACTCGACCGCCGCGGCGTCGACTGCGAGATCATGGGCACGTCCGTCGAGGCGATGGACCTCGCGGAGGACCGCGACCGCTTCAACCGCCTCATGGACGAGCGCGGGATCGCCCAGCCCGAGGGCGGCAGCGCCACGAGCGAGACGGAGGCGCTCGAGCTCGCCCGCGACCTCGGCTATCCGGTGCTCGTCCGCCCGAGCTACGTGCTCGGCGGGCGCGCGATGCAGGTCGTCCACGACGACGCGGAACTGGAACACTACATCGAGGAGGCCGTCCGCGTCAGCCCGGACAAACCCATCCTCGTCGACGAGTTCCTCGAAGACGCAGTCGAGCTGGACGTGGACGCCGTCAGTGACGGCGAGGACGTGCTCGTCGGCGGCGTGATGGAGCACATCGAGGCGGCGGGCGTCCACTCGGGCGACTCCGCCTGCGTGATTCCGCCGCGCTCGCTCGACGACGACACGCTCCGTCGCGTCCGCGAGGTCACCGAGGCCATCGCCTCGGCACTGGACACGATGGGACTGCTGAACGTGCAGTTAGCAGTACAAGACGACGAGGTCTACGTCCTCGAGGCGAACCCGCGGTCCTCGCGGACGGTGCCGTTCGTCTCGAAGGCGACGGGCGTCCCCATCGCGAAACTCGCGGCGAGGGTGATGGCCGGCGAGACGCTGGCCGACCTGGACGTCAGCGAGGGCGTGCCCGAGCAGTACAGCGTCAAGGAGGTCGTGTTGCCGTTCGACCGCCTGCCGAACTCCGACCCCCGTCTCGGCCCGGAGATGAAGTCGACGGGCGAGGTGATGGGCACCGCGTCGTCTCCCGAGATGGCGTACTGGAAGGCCCAGCAGGCGGCCTCGAACGCCCCCGAGGCGGGCGGCACCGCGGTCGTCGACCTCCCCGTCGAGGGGTACGACGACCACTTCGAGGTCGCCGAGTTCGCGGACGTCCCCGAGGCCATCCGCCGTGGCGACGTCGACTTCCTCGTCTCCGACGACCGCGAGGCACTCACGACGGCCGTCGAGGAGGAGATCCCCTACCTCTCGACCGTCGCGTCCGCGGACGCGATGGTGGCGGGCCTCGCCCACCGCGAAGACGACCTCGACGTGCTACCGGTCGGCGACCGGCCGATCCGCGACGAGTCCTGGGGGTAGGCCGGGAGTACTGCTCCCACCCCCCTACGCGACGACGAACACGGCGATACCGCCGGCGAGGAACGCGGCGAGCGCGTACCACGGTTCTCTCCTGACGGTTCGACTCGCTGCGCTACCGTATCGAGCGACGCCCAGCGCCGCGACGACGAAGACGACGCCGAGGGCGACGCCGAGGTCCGGGTAGTCGGCGGTGCGGAGGTAGGCGGCGAACGCGCCCACGGCGGCCCCGAGCACGGCGGCGTGCCACTCGCGGAACGTCAGTTCGTTCGCCGAGAAGACGGACTCGGACATTGGTTTCTCGTATTTCGACGGTGAAGATAAGGCTTCGGGCCGCGGGCTCTCCGGCGCAGCGACGCGAGAACGAGGGGGCAGACAGCCGGCGCGGTCAGTCCGCGGCCAGCGACATTCGACGCGACTCGGCCATCGCGAGCACGTCGTCGAAGAAGTCGAGGGTGTCGTTCGGGCCGGGGTTGGCCTCGGGGTGGTACTGGCGCGTGAGCACGTCCATTTCCGCGGAGTCCAGTCCCTCCGGGGTGTCGTCGTTGACGTTGATCTGCGTCACGTCGAGCGCGCCGGGGTCCGCGACAGTGTAGCCGTGGTTCTGCGTGGTCATCACGACACGGCCGCTGTCGTGGTCGAGCACCGGCTGGTTGACGCCGCGGTGGCCGAAGTCCATCTTCTCGGTGGTGCCGCCGAGCGCGCGGGCGACGACCTGCTGGCCGAGGCAGATGCCCGCGAGCGGCACCTCGCCGACGAACTCGTCGACGAGCGCCTCGGCGGCCTCGAAGTTCGCGGGGTCGCCCGGCCCGTTCGAGACGAACAGGACCTCCGGGTCGATCTCGGCGACCTCGGCCGGCGTGGTGTCGTGCGGGAGGCGGTGGACGGTGGCGCCACGCTCGACGAGGGAGTCGACGATGGACTGCTTGGCGCCGCAGTCGACCAGCGCGACGTCGACGTCGCCGTCTCCGTACACCTCGGGTTCGGCGACGCTGACGCGCTCGCCGACGTCGGTGACGTCGCTCATGTGCGGGCAGTCCGCGAGCTGTGCGCGTGCGTCGGCGGGCGTCGCCTCGGGGCCGGCGGCGATGCCGACCTTCATCGCGCCGCCCTCGCGGATGTCGAGGACGAGGTCGCGGGTGTCCAGGCCGTCGACGGCGGGGACGCCCTCCGCGCGCAGCCAGTCGGCGACGTCGTCGGTGAGTTCGCGGGCGACGACGGCGCTGGGATGGACGCGGTCGGACTCGAATCGCTCGTCTCGGACGCCGTAGTTCCCGATGAGGGGGTACGCGAAGGTCAGCACCTGTGCCTCGTAGGACGGGTCGGTGAGGCTCTCCTCGTAGCCCGTGTACGCCGTGGTGAACACGAGCTCGCCGCGCGCCGTGCCGGGGGCGCGGGCGTTGGCCTCGACTACGTCGCCAGTTTCGAGCGCGAGGTAGGCGTCCGGCATTACGAGTTACCCATGGTGGAGCGGAGTATAAATCTTGCTTTCGTAACTGAGTTTCGAAATTCGTAATCCTTTTTGTGTGGGGCTCGCACGTGAGGGTATGGACGACATCGACCGGCGCATCCTGGACACGCTCCGACGGGACGCGCGGACGCCCTACACCGAGATCGCCGACGACATCGGTGTCAGCGAGGGCACCGTCCGCAACCGCGTCGACAGCCTCGTCGAGAAGGGCGTCATCGAGCGCTTCACCGTCGCCACCTCCACCGGCAACGTGAAGGCGATGATCGAGATCGGCGTCGCGATGGACGTCAACACCCACGAGATCGGCGACCGGATGGTCGAGTGGAGCGAGGTGGACTTCGTCTGGCAGGTCTCCGGGGAGGACGACATCGTGCTCGTCGTCGACGCGACGGACACGGGTGGCGTCAACCAGCTCGTGACGAAGGCCCGCGAGCAGGAGGAGGTCGTGAGCACGAAGACCCGGCTCATCCTCGACGAGAAGATGGGGTAGAGTCGAAGCGCTATTAGTTCGGGTCCACCTCGGTGTGTCCATGAGCGATACAGAGCCCAGCGTTCCCGTCGAGTCGTCGCGGGACGACGAGACCGCGGAGAACGCCGAACAGGACGTCGTCACCGTCGACCCCTACGACGAAGCGGAGGGACTCGCCAACCGCCTCGACGCCCACACCGAGGGCGGCATCCGCCACCGCGCGTTCACCTGCCTGCTGTTCGACGAGGACGGGCGGATACTGCTCGCCCAGCGCGCCGCCCGCAAGCGCCTCTGGGACACTCACTGGGACGGCACTGTCGCCAGCCACCCCGTCGAGGGCCAGACTCAGAAGGAGGCCACCCGCGAGCGCCTCGAGGAGGAACTCGGCATCACGGCCGACCAGTACGACGAACTCGAGGTCACGGACCGCTTCGAGTACAAGCGCCACTACCTCGACGAGGGCGTCGAGTGGGAGGTGTGTGCGGTGCTCAAAGCGACGCTCACGGACACCAGCGTCGACCCCGACCCGGACGAGGTCGGCGGCGTCCTCTGGGCGGACTACGAGGACCTCCACGAGAACCCGCGGTACTACCGCCAGCTACGCCTCTGCCCGTGGTTCGAGATCGCGATGCGCCGCGACTTCGACGGCGACGCCGACCCCGTCCCCGACGGCGTCCGCGAGTAGGGAGTCGGTTTTTTCCGGTCGCCCGCCCAAGCAGGAGCGTGCTCGCGCTCTCGCGGTCGGCCTACGACGCGATTCTCGACCACGCGCGAGCAGACGCGCCACGCGAGGCGTGTGGCGTCCTCGTCGGCGAACGTTGCGACGAGGAGCGACGAGTCGAGGCGGTGCGCCGGGTCCCGAACGTCGCCGCGGCGCCCCGCGTGACCTACGAACTCGACCCCGAGGCCACGATGAGTGTCTTCGACGAGGCCGAGGCGACGGCACGCGACGTGGTCGGCTTCTACCACTCCCACCCCGCCGGCCCGAGCCACCCCAGCGAGACGGACCGCGAGGACGCGTCCTGGCCGGACTACGTCTACGTGGTGGCGTCACTGGCGGCGCGTCCGCCGACGCTGGACGCGTGGCTGTGGACCGGCGAGGCGTTCGAGCGCACCGACGTCGTCGTTCGAGAGAACTGAGCCGCTACCCGCGAATCGCCGTCCAGACGCCGACCGCGCCGAGCAGGATGGCGGGGATCATCGGGATGGCGAGGTACGTGTCCCGGAAGCTCAGCCCGAAGCTCCCGGCGCCGACGAAGTAGACGTAGGCGGGCGCCAGCAGCCCCGTGAGGACGAGGACGGCGACGACCAGCCACTGGGCGCGCTTGCTCATCGCCCGCTCCGTCGTGGCCGCCTCGGGTTCGTGGGGGTTCGCCATCAGTAGTCGCTGTCTGGTCTTACGACCACCTTCCCAAAGCCCTCACGGTTCTCCAGCAGTTCGTGGGCGCGGGCCGTCTCGCTCATCGGGAGCACGTCCCGGATGCGGACGTCGAACGTGCCGTCCCAGACCAGCGAGAGCGCGTCGTCGGCCTCCCCGGGCGTCGCCATCGTGGAGCCGAGCACGGAGAGCTGGTTCCAGAACAGCCGCTGGACGTGGGTCTCGGGCTTCCCGCCGGTGGTCGCGCCGCAGGTGACCAGGCGCCCGCCCTTCGCCAGCGAGCGCAGCGACTGCCCCCACGTCGCTTCGCCGACGTGGTCGACCACCACGTCCACGCCGCGCTTGCCCGTCCGGGCCCGGATCTCGTCGGCGAAGTCCACGTCGTCGTAGTCGATGGCGTACTCCGCGCCGAGTTCCTCGGCGTAGCGGCGTTTCTCCTCGGTGCTCGCCGTGGCGTAGACGTCGGCGCCCGCGTGGTCCGCGATCTGGACTGCGGCGTGGCCGACGCCGCCGCTCGCGCCGAGGACGAGCACGGACTCGCCCGGGTTCACCTCCGCACGCGTGACGAGCATCCGCCACGCCGTCTGGAAGACCAGCGGTGCGGCCGCCGCCGTCTCCCAGTCGACGCCGTCCGGGACGGGCAGGAGGTTGTCCTCTGGAATCGCTGCGCGCTCGCTGTGGACCCCGCGGACGTGCTCGCCGATGACGTGGAACGACGCACACAGCGGGTAGTCGCCGTCCCGACAGAACTCGCAGTCTCCGCAGTAGACGCCCGCAGAGAGCGCGACGCGGTCGCCGGCCTCGAAGCGCGTGACGTCTGGCCCGGTCTCGAGGACGACGCCCGCCGCGTCGCTCCCCGGGACGTGGGGCATCTCGAGGTCGAGGCCCGGCATCCCGCGGCGCGTCCACACGTCAAGGTGGTTGAGCGCGCCCGCCTTCACGTCCACCAGCACCTCGTCCCGGCCGACCTCGGGGTCCGGTACCTCCCCGTAGTCGATGACGTCGGTGCCGCCGTGCCCGTCGAAGCGAACTGCCTGCATGTCGCGGTGGTCGCGGGGAACGACCAAAACTGTGGGGTTCACGCTTTTGCCACGGGCCTCCGAAGGCCAGCACATGGTCGACTTCCAATCGAGGGACACGCGCCGCGGCACGGACGAACGGACGGACGACCCGCCGGACGAGGAGGAGACGGAGGAACTCGAAGAGCACGCCGAACACGACCACCACCACCACCACCACGACGTCGAGCAGGTGGGTGCGGCCGTCGTCACCGTCTCGTCGACGCGGTCGCTCGACGACGACCCCGCGGGCGACGCCATCGCGGCGGCGTTCGAGGACGACGGCCACGAGGTCGTCACCCGCGAACTCGTCCGCGACAGCTACGACGGCGTGCAGTCGACGCTCGACCACCTCGTGAGCCGCGAGGACGTCGACGTGGTGGTCTCCACCGGCGGCACCGGCGTCACGCCCGACGACGTCACCGTCGAGGCGGCGGGCGCGCTGTTCGACAAGGAACTGCCCGGGTTCGGCGAACTGTTCCGCCGCCTCTCCTACGACGAGGTCGGGACCAGGGTCGTCGGGACGCGCGCGGCCGCCGGCGTCGCCGACGGGACCCCGGTGTTCTGCCTCCCCGGTAGCGAGAACGCCGCGCGTCTCGGTAGCGAAGAGGTCGTCGTCCCGGAGGTCGGCCACCTCGCCGGACTCGCACATCCCCACAGGGACGACGAGGCCGAGTAGGCAGTACTGGGTGGCGTCGATACCGCCGAAAAAGCGCACGGAGTTCGGGTGGTTCGACCGCGACTCGCCGCGTTACGCGTCGGCCGACTCGGCGTCAGTCTCGCCGTCCGCCGAGAGCAGGCCGCTCAGCTCCGCCCCGAGGTCCTCGAGGTCACCGTCGAGGAACGCGTTGATCTTCTCGTGGACGTCGCTCACGCGGTCCGGGACGGGCGTCGGCATGTCGGTCGGCGGCCCCGCGTCGCCCGCGTTCTCGGACGCCGACGCGTTCCCCGCCTCGTCGGCGTTCCCGCGTTCTCCGACGTCGCCGGCCGCCGAGGCGTTCGCCGCGGCGCTGCCGTGGTCGGCGGAACTGTTGTCCGCTTCGTCCGGCGTCTCTGCAGCCTGTCCTGCTGGCGTCGCGGCGCCGGCCGCAGCCACACCGCCCACGAGGACGGTGACTGCGAGCGCGACGGTGAGTACTGTTTTCGCGTTCATCGCGTCTGGTCCTGGGTCGGCGACCCACTTCAACGGGGGAAGCGCTGAGGTCGAATTCCCTCGCGTCGGACCGTCTGAACCCCGATTAACTCGAATTAGTCGCGATTTGTGCCGACCGTGGAGGTCCACAGAGCCGACCACCCGTGGTTCGACGCGGCGCGTGGACTGTCCCTATTTGGGCGTCGGCCGTCTACCGGCGAGTGTGACGAAACAGGAGCTCCGCGAACGGGTGTGGAATAGCCTGGAGGACAGCGGCGAAGCCAGGTTCCCGTTCCCGCCCCACGGCCGCATCCCCAACTTCGCCGGCGCGGACGACGCCGCGGCCCTGCTCGCCGAACAACCCGAGTGGGAGCGCGCAGCGACCGTGAAGGCGAACCCGGACGCGCCGCAGTTGCCCGCGCGCCGACGGGCGCTCGGTGACGGCAAGCGAGTCTACATGGCTGTGCCACGCCTCCGCGACGAGGACTGCTTCCTCGAACTCGACCCCGACCGCATCGACCCCGAGAACTACGACGCTGCGCCCGCGCTGTCGAACGTCGACGACTACGCCGAGCAGGTCGGCCCGGACGCGCTCCCCCACGTCGACCTCGTGCTCAGCGGGAGCGTCGCGGTGACGCCGTCGGGCGCCCGCGTCGGCAAGGGCGAGGGGTACAGCGACCTCGAGTTCGCCATCCTCTCGGCCCTCGGCCTCGTCGACGAGGAGACAGTGGTCGCGACGACCGTCCACGAGTCCCAGGTCGTCGCCGACGACGAGGTAGCGCCTGACGCCCACGACGTCCCGATGGACCTCGTGGTGACCTCCGAGCGCGTGATTCGCCCCGACGGCGCGTACGACAGGCCGACGGGCGTCGACTGGACGGCGCTCGACGAGGAGCGCGTCGAGGAGATGCCGGTGCTCGCCCGTTTGCGGGCCGACCTTTAAGCCCAAGAGCGTCGAACACGACTCGTATGCCGGCCGGCGACGACGCGGTCGACGCGGACGCGACGAGCCACGCGGCCGATACGGAAGCCGCGGAGGCCGCGCTGTCGGGAGCTATCGACGGGACCGACGGCGACCCGATCTGCACGCTCTGCTCGAAGCCCGCGGACTACTTCCTCTACGACCCCGGCAGCGTCGAAAAGTTCGTCTGCTGGGAGCACGTCAGCCCGCACTCCGCGGCGGTGGACGGCGAGGACCCCCGGCCCGGCCGCCCGGTCGCGCTGTCGCTCTAACCCATCGGCGCCATCGTCGCCGTGAACACCGCCACGTCGTCGGTGTCGTTGCGCGCGCCGTGGGGGACGCCGCGCTCGTGGACGACCACGCCCGGCGCCGCGACCGTCTCCTCGTCGTCGCCCTGCACGACGACGACTTCGCCCGCGAGGACGTGGAACGCGTTCGTCTGGTCGGCGTGCTCGTGGGGGTCGACGCTCGCGCCGGGACCGAGCGCGAACGCCTTCACGAGCGCGTCCTCGGAGAAGTACAGTTCCTCGGTGCGCACCTCGCCCGGGTCGGGGTCGAGGTCCGGATAGCGGTCGAGTGACATACCGGACCGCACGCGGCCGAGGGGCTTCAGTGGTGGGGCGGTATCAGACCGAGACCGTGACGTTCGCCGCGACCCCGGACGCTGTCGCGTTCTCGACGAACCCCTCGTAGCCGGAGAACACCACGGTCGTCTCGTCCCCGACGCGCTGGAGCGCGAGCGGTTCGGAGACGTTTGCCTCGAACTCCGCGAACGCGGTCTCGAACTCGTCGGCCTCGCTGGGGGCGTCCCAGCGGACGACCCACGCGAAGGCGTCTTCGTCGATGGACTGGAAGTGAATCGACCGGTCTTCGCCCCAGCCCGCGGCCGTTTCGGCCGCTCGGTCCCGCGAGAGCCCGTACTCCAGAACAAACCGTAGTTGCGCTTCGCCGCGGCGCTGGACGTCCACCACGGTGAGTTCGCTGTCATCGCTGGGGGCGCCCTCGACGCTGAGGTTCCGCGGTGGCTCGCTTCCGGGCTGGAGGCCGTGCAGAATCTGTTCGGCGGTCGTGGGCGGGTCCCCGTACAGCGACGCCAGTGGCGCGTCCGGGTCGGTGACGTTGCGTGCGTACGCCGCTCCCAGGTACTATCCCCCCTGGAAGTACCGCGTGTACGGCCGGCCGTCCTGGAACGACGCCCGACTAATCTCCTCGTGGTCGACGTCCGTGTACTGCGCTGCGTACTGCCACGTGGCGTGCTCCACGGCTCCCTCGTGGTCCGCGTGCTGGACGAACGTGCTCGCGTTCGACGGGAGCGCGTCGAGTTCGTCGTCGTAGTAGACGTGTGCGAACTCGTGGGCGAGCACGACTTCTAGCTTCTCGTCGGTCGTGTGGGAGTTCCGCACTAGTTCGACCTGTTCGGTGGCGGGGTTGTACCGGCCCCCGGCGGACTCCCAGGTGAACCAGTACGCCTCCGCGCCGAACGACTGCCAGAACAGCGGCGGCGTAATCTCACTGTCGGCGCTGCCGGACTGCACGACGACCGGCGGCGGAGCCGGGGCGTCGACGCTCAGGAGATCGTCCACTCGCTGCCAGACTGCCGTCGCGTCGACGTCGCCGAGGGTCGCGTCTCGTTCGGTGACGTCAACGCCGTCGGCGGACTCGGTCGTCGTGGCCCGAATCGTCGTGTCGGTCTCTGTCTGTTTCGTCTCGGTTACGTCCGTCGTCCCGTCCGTACTCGTAGCTGTCGTTTGCGGGTTCTCCGGCGTGGCCGGAGAACCGCTTAGTCCGTTACAGCCCGCGAGGACTACCAGGGCGACGACGAGGAGGGCACGTTTTCGCATCGCCCGACCGAGTTCGACGAGTCAGTATAAGTATCTTTCTTCAGACCAGTTCCTCGGCGACGGCTTCGGGGCCGAGCAACTCGGGGTCGATGGCGAAGTCCAACCGGGACTTCACGAACTCCGGCATCGAGTCCGGCGTGTACGCGACGGTCTTCAGGTCCTCGTTGCGTTCCAGCGCGACCGGAATCGCGGTCGCCTCACCGGCGTCCGTGATGACGAGCAGGTCGGCGTCCTCGACGCCGGCCTCGACGAGCCGTTCGCCCGACGCGATGCCCTCGATGCGCGTGACTTCGACGCCCTCTGCTTCGAGGGCGTCGGCGATACTGCGGTCGGGTCCGACGACGATGGCCTTCATTCGTACTCGATGGTCGCGGGTGGTTTGTGCGTCACGTCGTAGACGACGCGAGAGACGTTGTCGATGGTGCCCGCGATGCGGGACTGGAGGCGCTGGAGGGTGTCCCAGTCGAGTTCCTGGGCGCGGGCGGTCATGCCGTCGCGGGACTCCACGGAGCGCACGGCGACGACGTGGCCGTGGACGCGGTTGTCGCCCTTCACGCCCGTGGCCTTCCCGAGCACCACGGCGAACGCTTGCCACGGGTCGTACGCCTCGAGTTCCTCCTCGACGACGTGGGTGGCCTCGCGGGCGATGCGGACCTTCTCGCGGGTGACCTCGCCGAGCACGCGGACGGCGAGTCCGGGACCGGGGAACGGCATGCGCTCGCTGATGACCTCCTCGAGGCCGAGTTCGCGGGCGACCTCCCGGACCTCGTCCTTGTAGAGGTCGCGCATCGGTTCGACGATGCCCTCGAAGTCGACGACATCCGGGAGACCGCCGACGTTGTGATGGCTCTTGATGTTCCCCTCGCTCTCGATGCGGTCGGGGTAGATGGTCCCCTGCACGAGATAGTCCGCGTCGACCTCCTTCGCGACCGTCTCGAACTCCCGGATGAACTGGTCGCCGATGACCTTCCGCTTCTCCTCGGGGTCCGTGACGCCTTCCAGACGCTCGAAGTAGCGGTCCGCGGCGTCGACGACGCGGAGGCGCTCCATGTAATCGAACTCGCGGTGGATCTCCTCCGTCTCGCCCTTCCGCATCAGCCCCGTGTCGACGTAGACGGGGACGAGCTGGTCACCGACCGCCTCGTAGGCCAGCGCCGCCGCCGTCGAGGAGTCGACGCCCCCCGAGAGTGCGATGACGGCGGTGCTGTCGCCGAGTTGTTCGCGGATCTCTGCGTTCGCGTCGTCGATGAATTCGTCGGTGTTCACCATCAGTTGGTCACCTCGGTTCTCGCGTCCGGTCGGTCGAGCACCGCGTCCAGCAGGCCGACGAACGGCGGACTCGCGCGGGTCGGCCGGGACCGGAACTCGGGGTGGAACTGCGTCCCGAAGAAGAACGGGTGGTCGTCGTACTCCACGATCTCCATGCGGTTGCCGGCCTTCCCGGAGAACGTCAGGCCGTCCGTGGTGAGGTCGTCGATGTACTCGGGGTTGACCTCGTAGCGGTGGCGGTGGCGCTCCGTGCAGGAGGTGTCGCCGTAGAGTTCGGCGGCGAGCGTGCCGGGCTGGATGTCCGTCTCGTGAGCGCCCAGGCGCATCGTGCCACCGAGGTCCTCGAGGTCGTACTGCTCGGGGAGCAGGTCGATGACCGGGAAGGGGGTGTCCTCGTCGACCTCCGCGGAGTGAGCGCCCTCCATGCCGAGGACGTTGCGCGCGTACTCCACGACCGCCATCTGGAAGCCCAGACAGAGGCCGAGGAACGGGACGTCGTTCTCGCGGGCGTACCGGATGGCCTCGATCTTCCCCTCGGTGCCGCGGGAGCCGAAGCCGCCCGGCACGACGATGCCGTCGGCGTCCTCGAGGCGCTGCTCGTGGTGGTCGTGCATCTCCTCGGAGTCCACCCACAGCACGTTGACGTCGACGTTCTTCTCCAGGCCGGCGTGCTTGAGCGCCTCGTGGATGCTCATGTAGGCGTCCTCGAGGGCGTACTTGCCGACGAGTGCGACGTCCACCTCGCCGGTGCGGTCCTGCGTGACCAGGTCGCGCCACTCGGTCGAGCGCTCCTCGTAGGGGAGTGCCTCGTCCACGAGGTCGAATCGCTCCATCACGTACTGGTCGAGGCCCTCCTCCTCGACGGTGAGCGGGACGTGGTAGACGTCCTCGACGTCCGGGTTCGAGAACACCGCGTCCGTGGGCACGTCACAGAACAGCGCGATCTTCTCCTTCACGTCGGGGTCGAGGCGGTCCTCACAGCGCCCCACGAGGATGTCCGGCTGGAGACCGATGGACCGGAGTTCCTTCACGGAGTGCTGGGTCGGCTTGGTCTTCTGCTCGCCGTTCTTCGAGTACGGGACGAGCGTGACGTGCGCGAAGAGGATGTCCTCGTCGTCCTGCTCGTGGCTGAACTGGCGGAGCGCCTCGAGGAACTGCATCCCCTCGATGTCCCCCACGGTGCCACCCACCTCGACGATGCAGACGTCCGAGCCCTCGGCGGCCTCGCGCACGCGGCGCTTGATGTCGTCGGTGACGTGCGGGATGATCTGGACGGTCTTCCCGAGGTAGTCGCCGGCGCGCTCGCGCTCGATGACGTGCTGGTACACCTTCCCCGTGGTGACGTTGTGGTCGGAGGTCATGTCCACGTCGAGGAACCGTTCGTAGTTCCCCAGGTCGAGGTCGACCTCCCCGCCGTCTTTCAGCACGTACACCTCGCCGTGCTGGTAGGGGTTCATGGTGCCCGCGTCCACGTTCAGGTACGGGTCGATCTTCACTGCAGTAACGTCGAAACCCGCGTTCGAGAGCAGTCGTCCGAGACTCGCGGCCGTGATGCCCTTCCCCAGCCCCGACATCACGCCACCAGTCACGAACACGAACTTGCTCCCAAGAGAGGGGTCGTATCCGGTCTCCTTCGGCATACTGACCGTCCGACAGGCGTGGCAAAAACCGTTTCGGGACGGCCGTCGCGCGCCAGGGCGTGCCACCCGACGGCGACGACGGCGCCACGCGCGCGCCGACAGCGGCCCTCCGGGTCAGACGAGGCTCAGCAGGTCGAGGACGTACTCGAAGTATTTGTCGAAGCGACCCTGCTCTGGCTCCTCGTCCGGGTCGTCGCCCCGCGAGGGTTCGCCGTCCGCTCGACCGCCGCCGGGTTCGTGTCGGCGTCCGTCGCTCGGAGTCACGGTTCGAGACAGCGCGTGCGCCACAATAGGTGTTCGCCCGCCGCAGGCGAGAACAGACCGACGACGGTCCCTAGCACGCACGGACGAGGAACGGCCCGACGGCCTCCGCGACCGCGTCGAACCGCCCGATGAAGAAGTGGTCGGCGGACAGTTCGACGACCTCGCAGTCGAGTTCGCGGGCGGCGGCGACGACCGTTTCCCAGTTGGCGGTGTCGTCCCGCGTTGCGTAGACCACCTGCAGCGGGGCGGTGACGTCCTCGAGGGCGTCCGCGGCGTTCAGTCCCGCGGGGAGTTCGACCGCGGGCGCGAGCATCGACACCGCACAGAGGTCGACCTCGGTCGTCGCGGCCGCGAGCGCGGCGATGCTCCCGCCGAAGCTGAACCCGAAGATCCCCACGGTGTCGTAGCGCTCGCTCGCCCACCGGAGGGCGTTGCGGGCGTCCTCGCGCTCCCCCTCGCCTTCGTCCCAGTCGCCGTAGTCAAAGCGCAGCGCCGCGACCCCCCGCTCGACGAGGTACGTCGAGACGGCTTCGAGGCGGTCGTCGCCGCGGTGGCCCCTGTGCTGGGGGTGTGGCGGACACATGACGACGCAACTGCGCGACCCGTCGTCCGGTTCGTCGAGGGTCGCCTCCACGTCTCGCGCGCCGGGCACGAGCACGGTCTCCTGTCGCATACCGGACGTTCGGGGCGGCGGGGCTTATCGGTCCCGACATCCGGCGCCCGGAACGGACCGCCTCGACCCGCTCGCACCGATGCGAGGGACCGTTTCGAGTGGAGTTTTTACGTCCGCGGGCCGAACGCTTCTACATGGGTATCGTCTCACGACTATCGTACACGATCCGGTCGAAACTGAACGCTCTCGTTCGGTCCACCGAGGACCCGTCGGAGACGCTGGATTACTCGTACGAACGACTCCGGGACCGACTCCAGGAGGTCGAGACCGGGCTGGCCGACCTCACCGCCCAGAAGAAGCGCCTCGAAGTCCAGCGCGAGCGCCTCGCGCAGAACGTCGAGAAGCACGACGACCAGGCGTGGGAGGCCGTCAAGCAAGGGCGGGACGACCTGGCGCGGCGCGCCCTCGAGAAGAAGCGCGCGAAACGCGATCAGGTCGCGGAGCTCGACGACCAGATAGCGGACCTCGAGGGGACCCAGCGCGACCTCGAGGAACGGAGAGACGGACTCGAAACGAAGGTCGAGGAGTTCCGCACGAAGAAGGAGACGATGAAGGCGCGCCACGAGGCCGCGAAGACCCAGACGCAGGTATCCGAGGCCGTGACGGGGCTGAGCGACGACGACGTGCCGCGTGCCATCGAACGCGCGGAAGACCAGACCGAGGAGATGGAGGCTCGCGCGGCCGCGATGGACGAACTCGGCGACCGCGGTGTCCTCGAGGACTCGCTGTCCGACGACGACCGCATCGAGAAGGAACTCGCCGCAGAGCGCGGCGACGACGTGGAATCCGAACTCGCGGCGCTCCGCGCCGAGGTCCGCGGTGAGGGCGACGACGTCGTCGAACGGACGGCCAGGGAGACGGGGACCGAGGTAGTCGACGAGAACCGCAGCGACCGAGACCCCGACAGTAGCAGTGACGCCGACGAGGTCGAGGAGGTCCGGGCAGAGGTCCTGGACGACGAGCAGGAGGTGTAGCCGGCCGCCGACCGCGAGTAACGTTTTGGGGCGCGCCGTCGTACGGACAGTATGAGCGACGAGTCGGACGACAGCGAGTTGCGCGACCGACTCCCCGGCAGCCGCGCCCAGGTCTGGCTGGTACTGGACGCCGACCGCCGGGTCGTCGCCGCCGCGTTCCTCGCCATCCTGTTCGGGACGTTGATCGTCGCCGAACTACTGATACCGACGCCGACGAGCACGCTGTTGACCCGCGGTGACCCCCACGAGACACTGTTCCAGGCGCTCGTGGGCTCGGTCATCACGGGCGTGACGCTCGTGCTCACGCTGAGCCAGATCGTGCTCTCCCAGGAGCTCGGTGCGGTCGGCGACCAGCGCGAGCGAATGGAGGGAGCGCTGACGTTCCGGGACGACGCCGCGGACGTGACAGGCAAGAGTGTCCCTCCGGCGGAGCCGGCGTCGTTCCTGCAGGACCTCGTGGCGTCGACCTGCGAGCAGGCCGAAACGTTCGCGGACGCCGCCCCCAGCGGCGACGTCGGGGACGCCATCGACGAGTACGTCGACGACCTCACCGAGAACGCGGACGACGTCACCGACCAGCTCGAGGGCGCGGAGTTCGGCAGCTTCGAGGTGGTGCGTGCGGCGCTGAACTTCAACTACTCGCTGAAGATCTACCAGGCAGAGCGCATCAGAGCCGCCTACGGCGACGAACTGAACGAGGAGGCGTCAGACGCGCTGGACGAACTGCTGACCACCCTGGAGCTGTTCGGACCGGCCCGCGAGCACTTCAAGACGCTGTACTTCCAGTGGGAGCTCTCCGACCTCTCGCGCACGCTGCTGTACGCCGCGATGCCAGCGCTCTCCATCGCGGTCGTCGCACTCCTGCTGTTCGACCCGGCGGAGTACCCCGGGACGACGCTGGGCGTGAACCACGCGTTCCTCGGGACGAGCGCCGCCGCGACGGTCGCCGTGCTCCCGTTCGCACTCCTGCTGGCGTACATCCTGCGCATCGTCACGGTCACGAAGCGCACGCTCTCCATCGGCCCGTTCATCCTCCGGCAGACGGACCGTTCGGAGGACATCGACTACAGCGAGTAGGGCGGCTTCCACGGGCCGTGGCGTCCGACGGCGACGTGGGCGCCGACGAGGACGAACACGCCGACCGCGAACGCCAGCACGTCGCCGACGCCGTCCGCGATGCCCAGCGAGACGATGAGGACGGTGGCGTACGCGGGTGGGTGGAGACTCTCGGTCGCGTACATGGCGACGGTGGCAGCGACGGTCGCGGCGAGCGCGGCGGCGACCCGCTGGAGGCCGGCCAGCGACTGGGGCGCGGCGTCGAGCAGCGGGGCCGCGCCGCTGGCGAACAGGAGTACGGCGAGGAACGCAGCGAGCACGCTGGCGAGCTGACCGACGACGACGCGCCGCGGCTGGTCGTTGATCGCCGCGAGCACGTACGCTGACGGACCGAGACTCGGCAGCAGAATCGCTGTGCCGGTCGTCCACGCCAGCGCGCCCAGCACCGCCAGCAGGAATGCCACGTACGTCCCGACACCGAGGCCCACGCGCCACGTCATTACCGCGACGGACTCGCTCGACGAAGATGTGGTTGGCGTTTCTCGGCGGTCCGAGCGGCGTTCTCCGACTACTCGACGAAGTCCGGCTGCGTCCGCTTCTCGCCGACTTCGCTGTCGAGGTGGTCGCGGAACGTCTCGAGGTCGACGTCGTTGCGCTCGCGCTCCTGGCGGTCGCGCACGGAGACGGTCCCGGCGTCCTCCTCGTCGTCGCCGACGACGAGCATGTACGGGACGTTGTCGTCGTGGGCCTGCTGGATCTTCCGGCCGACCGTCCAATCGCGGTCCTCGACCTCGACGCGGTAGCCGTCGAGTTCGTTCTTCACGCGGTGGGCGTAGCCGAGGTTGTCGTCCGTCACCGGGAGGATGCGCACCTGCTCGGGCGCGAGCCACGTCGGGAAGCGGCCGTCGTAGTGCTCGACGAGCACCATGAAGAACCGCTCGTAGGAGCCGTACAGCGCGCGGTGGATCATCACCGGCTGGTGGGCGTCGTTGTCCGAGCCCGTGTACTCCAGTTCGAAGCGCTCGGGCATGTTGAAGTCGAGCTGGACCGTCGGGCCGTCCCACGACCGCCCGAGGGCGTCCTCGAACCCGAAGTCGATCTTCGGGCCGTAGAACGCGCCGTCGCCCGGTTCGACGTCGTAGTCCATCCCCTGCTCCTCGAGGACCGCCTGGAGCTGGCTCTCCGAGCGCTCCCAGATCTCGTCGCTGCCGACGGACTTCTCGGGGCGGGTCGCCAGCGCCACCTCGTAGTCGAGGTCGAAGGTGTCCAGCACCTCCAGGATGATGTCGATGAGTCGGCGCACCTCCTCCTCGACCTGGTCGGCGCGCGCGAACACGTGGCCGTCGTCGATGGTGAACGCCCACACCCGACTGAGTCCGGAGAGCTCGCCGCGCTGCTCCTTGCGGTACACCTTGCCGTCCTCGAAGTACCGCACGGGGAGGTCGCGGTAGCTCCACGACCCCTGGTTGAAGATGGTGGCGTGGCCCGGGCAGTTCATCGGTTTCAACCCGTACTCCTCGTCGTTCACGTCGAGGAGGAACATGTCGTCGACGTAGTTGTCGTAGTGGCCGGACTGCTTCCACAGCTCCGTGCGGAACAGGTGCGGGGTCTCGACCTCGTCGTAGCCCATCCCGCGGTTGAGCTCCTGGACGTACTCCGAGAGCTCACGGAGCACCGTCTTCCCGTTCGGGTGGTACAGCGGGAGGCCGGGACCGGTGACGTCGGGGATGGAGAAGAGGTCCATCTCGCTGCCGATCTTCCGGTGGTCGCGCTCGGCGGCCTCCGCGCGGCGTTCGAGGTAGTCGTCGAGTTCGTCCTCCGTCGGGAACGCGGTGCCGTACACCCGCGTCAGCGTTTCGCGCTCCTCGTCGCCGCGCCAGTAGGCGGCGGAGGTCTCCAGAACCTCGAAGCCACCGATCTCGCCGGTGGACTCGACGTGCGGGCCACGGCAGAGGTCCTCGAACTCGCCCTGCCGGTAGAAGCTCACGGGGTCCTCGCCCGCGGCCTCGGTCTCCAGGATCTCCCGTTTGAACGGGTTGTCGTCGTACTCCTCGAGAGCCGTCTCGCGGTCGTACTCGACGCGCTCGACGTCGAGGTCCTCGGCGACGATCTCCTCGGCCTCGTCCTGGATGGCCTCGAGGTCGTCGGCGTCGAGTTCGACGTTCGCGACGTCGTAGTAGAACCCGTCGTCGGTGTACGGGCCGATGGTGAGTTTGGCGTCGGGGTGGTGGCGCAAGATGGCCTGCGCGAGGACGTGCGCGGCGGTGTGCCGCAGCACGTCGAGGTACTCCCCGCTGTCCTCGGTGACGATCTCGATCCCGCAGTCCTCGGTCAGGGGGGTCTCCTTCGAGACGAGTTCGTGGTCGACCTTCCCCGCGACTGTGTCACGGCCGAGGCCGGGCCCAATTTCGTACGCTACGTCCTCGACCGTCGCGCCGGACTCCATCTCGAGGGTGGAACCGTCCGGCAGCGTCACAGTGACCGTGCTCATACAGGTGGTTCTTTCGCCGGGAAGCACCCATAAGCCTGTTGAGAGCGGACGGCGTGTGAACGCGCCACACACCCCGGCGTCCCCGGTGGCGGCGTCAGTTCTCTTGCACGCCCGTTCCCGGGCGGTCGACGGCCTGCAGGTCGACGTGGCCGGCGGGCATCGGCACGCCCGCGAAGTCGTCGCGGTCGAGCAGCAGCGACCCGTCGAGGTCCGCGTAGTCGAGCAGCGGCGCGAGGTGGGCGGCGGCCGCGATGCTCGCGTTCGACTCCGCCATGCAGCCACACATCACTTCCAGCCCGTGGGCACGAGCGGTGTGAATCAGGCGCTTGGCTTCCCGGAGGCCGCCGGTCTTCATCAGCTTCAGGTTCGCGATGTCACAACGGTCCGCGATGTTCGGCACGTCGTCGGCGGTGATGCAGGACTCGTCGGCCGCGATGGGGAGTTTCGAGCGCTCGTAGACATACTTCAGACCCTCCGTGTGCTCGGCGGGAACGGGCTGTTCGACGAACTCGACGCCGTAGTCGTCGAGCCACTCGATGTTGCGGACGGCCTCCTTCGGCGTCCACGCCTCGTTGGCGTCCACGCGGAGTGTGGCGTCTGGCGCGGCGTTCCGAACAGTTTCGAGCAGTTCCTCGTCGCGGTCCGTCCCGAGTTTCACCTTCAGCGTGGTGTAGCCGCGGTCGAGGGCCTCGACGGTCTTCTCGTGCATCGTCTCCGCGTCGTCGATACCGATGGTGTAGGAGGTGTCGAGGCTGTCCTCGGCGTCGAGTCCCCAGTACTGGTACAGCGGCAGGCCAGCGCGTTTCGCCGCGAGGTCGTGGCAGGCGATGCTGACCGCGGTGCGGGCCGCGGGGTTGTCCTCGACGACCGTTCGCATCCCGGCCTCGACCTTCGCGACGTTCTCCGGGTCGTCGACGCGTTCGACGACGGCCAGGAGGTCCGGCATGACGGCCTCGACGGTGCCGGCCGTCTCGCCGTAGTGCGCGGACGGCCCGGCGGCGCCGATGCCGACGGTCCCCTCGTCGTCGTGGACGCGGACGACCACGACCTCCGCCGTCGTCTGCGTGCCCCGCGAGATAGTGAACGGGTACTCCAGGGGGAACTCGCGGCGCTCGAACTCGGTGTTCACATGATCACCTCCAGAACGTCGTCGGTCCCGAAGCGTACCGGGTCGTCGGCCGGCACGCCGATACTGTCCGAGAACTCGGCGACGGCGTCCTCGGCGTCGGCGTCGTCGTCGACGCTCCGCGTGTTCAACATCCCGGCGGCCACCGGGCTGTCGCTCACCGGCTCCGCGAACGTCTCGTAGCGCTCGGGAAAGGAGTCGACGGGCGGGAGCGCCTGGTCGTACCCGTGGACGGAGTCGCGGCCGACCTCGTGGCACAGTACCTGGTAGTCCGGCATCGACCCGTGGACGATGCCCACGGTCACGCCCGAGTACGCGGGGTGGACGATGCTCCCCTGACCCTCCACGAGCACGTAGTCGTGGTCCTCGGCGGCCTCGACCACCATGCGCTCGACGGCACCGGCGGTGAAGTCCGAAATGACGCGGTCGACGGGGATGCCCGACCCCTCGATGAGGATGCCCGTCTGTCCGGTCGCGACGAACGCCGCGTCCATCCCGCGCTCCTGGGCCGCCTCGTACAGCTCCCGGGTGGCGGTCATCTTCCCGACGTTGCAGTCCGTACCGACGGTCGTGACGACGGTGGCGTCGACGTCGGCCGCGACGCCGTCCGACACGCCCAGGTCCTCGGGTGGCTTGCGGACGTCCCACAGTTCCGCGCCGTGCTCGTCGGCGAGTCCGGCGAACTCCTCGTCCTCGGCGAGGAAGTAGTGGAGGCCGGCGTAGACGTCACAGCCACGTTCGAGCGCCGCGCGGACGTCCGGGCGCCAGGACTCCTCGAAGCCGCCGCCGATGGGGGCGACGCCGATGACGAGCGCGTCCACGTCCGCCTCGACGTCGTCCATCGACGCGACGACGGGAGCGTCCTGGACGTCAGGCAGGGAGTCGTTGACCCGCGTGCCCGCGTTCGTCCGGTCCAGGACCGCGACGACGTCGTAGTCGGCGTACCGAAGGACGCCGACGGCGGTCTTCGCGTCGTCGGGGAACTTCTCGTGCGCGAGGAGCGCGACCTTCATGCTTCGACCGTCTCCGTCCGCGCCCTTAAACGTAGCACCGGTGGCAACCTAGAGGAGGGAGAGCGGTACCGTCCAGAACGTGGCGCGAGCGTCGTCGAGTGCGGCCTCCGGTTTCCCGGTGGCGTCGACCGCCGCGGTGACGTCCGCGTCGAACTCGTCGAGCAGCGTCGACTGCCCGACGACGAACGTACGGTCGGCCTCGACACCTGCGAGCGCGGCCTGGCACTTCTCGACGTGTTCGCGTATCTGGCTCTCGCGGCGGCGCTCGAAGCGGTCCTGGGAGAACCCGCCCTTCGAGTGGGCTCCCTTCACGTCGCTCTCGAACCCCTCGTAGTGGACGCGTTCGTCGCCCTCGAACACCCCGAGCGCGAACAGGTCCGCGCGCACGACGGCGAACGCGTACCGGCCCGTCGGTGCGAACCACGCCCGCTCGATGCGAGCGCCCTCGTCCCACTCGCAGAACGCCGCCGGCGGGTTCGGCGGGCGGAGCGCTGCGGAGACGACTCCCTCGCGGTCGCGGACGACGAGACACGGCGCGGCGCGTTCGACGAGCGGTGCGCGGTCCCCGAACGCCTCGCGGACTGCTTCCGGCGGGTCGTCGGGGACGTAGGCGGTGAGGACGCTCTCCGCGCCGGCTTCGAAGCTGTCCAGCAGCGCGAGCACGCGGTCGCGGCGCTCGCCGCGGAGGTCGGCGCGGCGCCGGAACTCGGGTTCGGCGTCGTCGCCGCCGGTGCGGTCGACCCGGTCGGTGAGTTCCGTCACGCGGTCCTCGAGTTCGTTGACGCGGCGCTCGGCCGCCTGTCGGTCCCGGACTGCCTCGCTGCGACGCTCGCTCTCGGCGTCGAGCTGGTTCCGCAGGGACTCGGTCTCGGCCTCCAGTTCCTCGATGCGCTCCTTGAGTTCCGTGCGCCCGAGGAGGTCGTCCAGCATGGGCCAACCGCGGGTGGCCGCGGGCTTAGGCGTTTCCCCACTCCACGAGCGATGCGCAGCCCGCTCGCACCCCCGGCATTACTTTGTTGCGAGCGGTCGAATGAGGAGACAGGACCATCGAATGCGCGAGTTCACGGACATTCGCGGTCTCCACTACCGCGACCTGACGGGACGGCAGCGCCTCTTGTTCTGGTTCGGCGTCGGTCTCGTCCTGCTCGTCGGCATCTTCACCGTCGTCTACTACTGGGGGATAAACAACCTGGAGAACCAGCCGCGGTCCATCTTCCAGGCGTTCAACGTCGTCATCGAGACGATGACCACGACGGGGTACGGCGCCGACTCGCCGTGGTCGACGCCGGCGATGAACGTGTTCGTCGCGCTGATGCAGGTGACCGGCATCGTCCTCGGGTTCGTCACGCTGCGCATCCTCGTCATCCCGCTGTTCGAGCGGACGCCGCTGAACCTCGACGACCGCCTCACCAGCAAGGACGACCACGTCGTCGTCGCGGAGTACGAACGCGACACGGAGGTGTTACTCGACGAACTCGAGGCCCTCGACGTGGACTACGTCCTCGTCGAGTCCGACGAGGACGAGGCGCTGCGGCTCTCCGACGACGGCTACCAGGCGATCAACGGCGACCCCGAGGACCGCGACGACCTGGACCGCGCGACCATCGAACGGGCGTCGCTGCTCATCACGGACGCCGGCGACAGGACGGCGAGCGTGGTCCTCACCGCCCTGGAGGCCAACGAGGACCTCCGCGTGGTCAGTTTCACCGCGTCGACCCGCCGGAAGGCCGCGCTCGCCGAGGTCGGCGTCGACCGGAGCGTCGCCCCGCACGCGCTCATCGGTCGGCGGCTGGCCGAGAAGGCGACGACGCCCGTGGCACTCGACGCGCCGTCGGCCGACGACGCGGTCGTGATCCGCGAACTGCTCGTCCGACGGGGGAGCCCGCTGCACGGCGTCAGTGTCCGGGAGTCGCCGGTCGCCCGCCACCCGGACCTGACGCTCGTCGCAGGGTGGTTCGACGGGGAGTTGCGCCTCCCACCGTCGCCCGAGGACCGCCTCACCCCGAACACGGTACTGGTCGTCGCCGGACCGGAGCACTCCGTCGACGAACTCGAGAACGAGGTGGGCAGCGGACGGACGCCGCGAGCGGCGACGCAGTCACAGGTGATCGTCGCCGGGTTCGGCGAGGGCGGCCAGGAGGCCGTCTCCACGCTCCCGGCGGACGTCCCGGTCACGACCGTCGACCAGTCCGCCGACAGCGGGGCGGACGTCGTCGGCGACGCGACGGAACCGGAGACGCTCCGGGCGGCCGGCGTCGAGGGCGCGTCGGCGCTGGTCGTCACCGTCGACGACGACGCCACTGCGCTGCTGACGGTGGCGATGGCACGCTCGCTGTCGGACGACGTCGAGATTCTCGCCCGCGTCACGGACGCCGAGAAGGAGTCCGCGGCGTTCAGGGCGGGGGCCGACTACGTGCTCTCCATCCAGCGGGTGTCCGCGCGACTGGTCGCCGCGGAGGTCCACGGCGAGCGCGTGATGGACCCCGCGGGACAGATCCGACTCGTTCGGGCCGAGGCGGACCGGTTCGTCGATGCGCCGCTGTCGGCAGCGCGTGGGAACACGGAACGCGGCTGGACGGTCGTCGGTGTCGCCCGCGACGGCCGCGTCCTCACCGACGAGCGCACCGAGATCCGGTCCGGGGACGACGTGTTCGTCGCGGGCAGCGACGACGCTATCCAGCGATTCGAGCGCACCGCCGACCGGAGGTAGCGGACGCTGGTCGGCGCTTCGTCCGGCTACGGAACGCGCTGTCGAGGTTACACCGCGCCGATGTCCAGCAGGCGGGCCGCGTGCTCGCGTTTCGCCAGCAGGACCTCCCTGAGCGTCGGTGGGTTCGATACGTCGAGGTCCTCGAGGACGTCCTCCGGAACCGCGAGCGTTCGCTCGGGCACGTCGTCCTCGCCGTGGACGGTGAGGTGCGCCGCACCGAGTTTCATCACGAGCGGGAGGTCCGTCCGGGAGAGTCCCGCGTCCGTGGTGTACAGTTGCTCGTTGACCAGCTCGTGCTGGTCGCGGTTGATCGCCGCGTACCCGCCTGACGCGGGTTCGACGTACAACCGTCCGAGGTAGTAGCCGCTGGAGAAGGCCTCGAACATGTGTGCGAACGTTTCGCACGGACGGTGATAAGCGCTCCGGGCAACCCTTAAGCCGTCGCGCTATTCGACCGGAGCAGACACCCTTATCCGCTCCGGCCGCTAACTTCGCGTGAACATGGACTCCGGGGCACTACTCGACCTTCTCGGGAACGAGAACCGGCGGCGCATCCTGCGCCTGCTGGCTCGCAAACCCTGCTACGTCACCGAGATCTCCGAGTACATCGACGTCAGCCCCAAGGCCGTCATCGACCACCTCCGCCGGATGGAGGAGGCCGGCCTCGTGGAGTCGCAGGTCGACGACCAGCGCAGGAAGTACTTCCACATCGCCGAGAACCTCCGCCTGGAGGTCCGGCTGTCGCCATTCGACTTCGGCGCGAAGTCGGCGTACCCCGCGAGCGCGGACTTCGACCTCGCGCAGTTCCAGTACGTCTCCGTCCGCGTGGCCGAGCGCCGCGAGAACGACGTCGCGGAGCTCGCCACGAAACTGGAGGAACTGAAGGACCTCGAACGGGAGCTGTCGCTCACCCAGCGCTGGGTCCAGGGCCAGCTCGCGGACGTCCAGAACAGGCTCGCGGACACCGTCGGCGAGGGGACCGACCGCCTCTACGCGGACGTGCTCGCGGCGCTCGCGGACGGCGACCGGACCGTGGCCGTCCTCGCCGAGCGCCTCGACGCGCCGGAGGCGCTGGTCGAGGGCGTCCTCGAGACGCTCCGCGAGCGCGGCGTCGTCGCGGAGACCGACGGCGAGTGGCGCATCACCGAGTAGCAACCTTTTCCTCCGCGCGCTCGGAACTTCGTTGCATGAACGCAGGCGACCGCGTGCGCGTCGAACGCGACGGAACGGCCCACGAGGGCGTGCTGTTGCCGTCGGCGTCGCCGGACCACCTCGTCGTCAAACTCGACTCCGGCTACAACGTCGGCGTCGACCGCGACGAGGCGACGGTGGACGTACTGGAATCGGGCGTCTTCGACGTCGATGCCGAGGGTGGCGAGGAGGCGGCCTCCGAGGTCGCGTTCGACGACGGCCTGCCGACGATCGCGCTCATCTCGACCGGCGGCACCATCGCCTCGACGGTGGACTACCGGACGGGTGCGGTGACCGCGCAGTTCGACGCCGAGGACGTGCTGCGGGCGGTGCCGGACCTCGCGGGCCGCGCGAACTACCGCGGGCGCGTCGTCGCCAACATCCTCTCGGAGAACATGGAGCCGCCGATCTGGCAGGAGCTCGCCGAGGCGGTCCACGAGGAGATCGCGGACGGCGCCGACGGCGTCGTCGTGATGCACGGCACGGACACGATGCAGTACTCCGCGAGCGCGCTCTCCTTCATGCTCGACACGCCCGTCCCGGTCGTGTTCACGGGCAGCCAGCGCTCGGCGGACCGGCCGTCCTCGGACAACGTGATGAACGCCGTCTGCTCGGTGGAGGCCGCCAAGAGCGACGCCGCCGAGGTGATGGTCTGCATGCACGCCTCGACGAGCGACGACCGGTGTGCGCTCCACCGCGGCACGCGCGTCCGGAAGAACCACACGAGCCGCCGGGACGCCTTCGAGACGGTCGGCGCGGAGCCCCTGGGCTACGTCGACTACGACGTCGCCAGCGAGGACGCGACCGGCGAGGCGAGCGGTGTCGAGTACACGAAGCCCTACGCCTCCCGTGGCGAGACGGAACTCGACCTCGACCTGGCCCTGGAGAACGACGTCGAACTCGTGAAGTTCACGCCCGGGATGGACCCCGCGTTCTTCGAGGCCTGCGAGGGGAAGGCCGGCGTGGTCATCGAGGGGACTGGCCTCGGCCACGTCCACTCGAAGTTCGTCGACACCGTCGCCGACCTCGTCGACGACGGCACGACGGTCGTGATGACCAGCCAGTGTCTCGAGGGGCGAGTCTGCGACCGCGTCTACGACACGGGCCGGGACCTCCTCGACGCCGGCGTCGTCGAGGGCGAGGACATGCTCCCGGGCACCGCGAAGGTGAAGCTGATGTGGGCGCTGGCGAACACCGAGAGCGTCGCCGAGACGATGCACACCCCTATCGCGGGCGAGATCACCGAGCGCTCCGTCCCGTGGGAATGAGCCTGGAACTCACGATCCGGCAGGCGGAACTCGACGACCACGAGGACGTGGTCGCGTTCACGAGCGAAACGTGGGCCGACCGCCGCGACAGCGGCGACTACATCCCACGCGTCTTCGAGAGCTGGGTCGAGAGCGACGGCCCGAGCCAGCGCACGCTCGTCGCGGACACCGGCGACGACGTCGCGGGCATCGTCCAGGTCGTCCTGCTCAGCGAGCACGAGGCGTGGGTGCAGGGGATGCGCGCGAACCCCGACTACCGCGGCTCCGGCGTCGGCCTCGAACTCGCCCACGCGGCCTTCGACTGGGCGCGCGAGCAGGGCGCCACCGTCGCTCGCAACATGGTGTTCAGCTGGAACGTCATGGGCCTCGGTCACTCGCGAGCGGCGGGGTTCGGCCCCGCGGCGGAGTTCCGGTGGGTCCACCCCGAACCAGACGCCGACGCCACTACCGACCGCGAGATCACCGACGACGTGAACGCGGCGTGGCGCTACTGGCAGCAGAGCCGCGCTCGCGACGCCCTCCGTGGCCTCGCGCTCCACACCGAGGAGTCGTGGGCGCTCGCGGAACTCGCCCGCGACCACCTCGTGGCGGCCCGCGACGAACGCGACGGCCTGCTGGTCGTCCAGGACGACACCACGGGCACGCAGGGGTTCACGTTCCGTACCCGCACCTACGAGCGCGAGGACGACGACGGCGACACCCAGACGTGGGTGGAGTACGGCGTCGCCGGCTGGGAGAGCCAGTCCGCCTGCGAGGATCTGCTCGCCGCTACCGCCCGGGACGCCGCGAGCGTCGGCGCGGACCGCACGCGCGTGCTGATTCCCGAGAGCGTGACGATGGTGAGCGACGTCGCCGTGACGCGCACGGAGATCGGCGAGGAACCCGACTTCGTGATGGCCGCCGACCTCACGAGCGACTACCGCAGGTAGACCGCCCCACTTCTTCGAGCGGCCCTAGCCGCCGAGCACGTAGTCCAGCACGCCCGGGTAGTCGCTGATGACGCCGTCCGCGCCCGCATCCCGGCACCGCTGGGCGTCCCGCCAGTCGGTGACGGTCCAGACGTTGACGCTGCGGCCGTCGCGGTGGGCGTGGTCGACCAGGTCGGCGTCGACGGCGTCCAGGGGCGCGTACAGCGCGCGGCAGTCGAACTCGCTGGCGCGCGTCAGCCCCCGGTCGGTGTCGATGCAGAGCGCCGCTCTCGGGGTGTCCGGGGCCACCTCCTGGGCGGCCTCCAGCGCACCGTCGAAGAACGAGGAGAGGACGACCGGGGCCTCGCAGTCCGCCAGCGCGTCCGCCACGCGCTCGACGAACGGGCGCCACTGTGCGGCGCCCGGACCGGGGAGGCCGAGGCGCGCGTCCTCACTCCCCGGGGTCTTCAGTTCGACGTGGAACTCGACGCCCGGTGGCACGAGGGCGGCGACCGACTCGAGGTCGGGCACCGCCTCGCCCGAGTCGAGGACGTCGGCGTCGTCGAGCGTCTCCCGGTCGGCGTCCCAGACGAACCCGGACGCGTCGGTGACGCCCCGCGAGTCGCCCTCGTCGTCGAGTCGCTGGTCGTGGAAGACGACCGGCGTCCCGTCCGCTCGGGGCTGGACGTCCACCTCGATACCGTCGGCCCGGTCGGCGGCCGCCCGGACCGCGGCGGCGGTGTTCTCCGGGGCGACGCCCGCGAACCCGCGGTGTGCGATGGTGAACATCAGCCACCGCTCACCGGCGGGAACATCGCCAGTTCGTCGCCGGCAGCGAGTTCGGTGTCCAGGCCGTCCAGGTTGCGGACGTTCTCCCCGTTGTGCAGGACGTTGACGTGGTGTCGCAGGTCGCCGTCCTCGGTGAGCACGCGGTCGGCCAGCGCCGGTCGGTCGTCGACGAGTGCGTCCAGGGCGTCCCCAACCGTCTCGCCCGGCTGAACGTCGACCTCGACGTGGCGGTCGCCGCCGACCTCCGCGAGGTCCGCGAAGAGCTTCCACTCCATGCCCGCCACTCGGCCGTCGCCCCCCATAGGTGCTACGGGGCGGTGGCCGCGCTGTCGAGTCGGCGCACGACGTCCGGGCGGGCGACGACGTACAGCGTCTCGCCGGCCGCCAGCACGCGGCTCCCCTTCGGAATCGCCTCGACCCCGTCGCCCGTGCGGACAGCCGCGACGGTGCCGTCGACGTCCCCGACGGTCCTCCCCTCCAGGTCGCTGCCTGCTCCGACGGACACCACGGTCATCGTCTCGTCGGCGTTGCGTAGCAGGCTGGCGAACTGGCGGTCGGCGCCGGGTTCGTACGGCAGGGTGAGCAGCCGGTAGTCGCCGCCCGCGATCGACCGGGCGTCGAACTCGTCGAGGGACAGCGTGACCGTGTCGTCTTTGACCGCGCGTAGCTCCGCCGTCGTCACCTGCCGTGGCTGCTCCCCGTCGGCCCGCCACACCTGCACGAGGTCGCCAGCAGCGGCGGTGTACGGCGGGTCGGCGCGCACCGCGACGGCGGCCGTGCCGGGCGGGAGCGTCGGCCCGATACCGGCGGTCCGCCGCCCGAGCGCGAGGTAGGAGACGGTGCCGGCGGCGTCCAGTTCCACGTCCACGTAGCCGACCTCGTAGTCGTCTTTCAGGCGGGCGACGAGTCGGTCCTCGAGTTCGTCGACGGTGAGCCGGCGCGGGAAGATGAACGTCTTCCCGGCCAGTTCTCGCTTCGTCTCGGGCGTGACCGGGTCGTACCCCTCGATGTCCGCCACCTCCTCGGGGAGTTCGACCGCCACCGCACGCCCGACGGCTTTCACGAGCTGGCCGACCTCGCCCTCGAGTTCGCGGGTGCCCGTGGCCGCGAGCAACTGGATGCCGATGCGGTCGCCGGCGCGGAGCGCGGCCGGGACGAGGACGATGGCGGCGGCGAACACCGCGAGGTTCGAGCCGACCTCGGCCACCGACAGGGCGTCGGTACGGCCGGCGACGGCCTCACCGAGCGCGACCCGGGTGTTGAGGTAGAGCGTGACCACGGAGACGTCCACGAGCAGCGCCACGCCGAACGGGACGCGCTGGCGGAAGTACCACCGGAAGCCGGCCGCGAGCACGACGACGACGAGCGCCGCGACGACGGTGAGGCCGACCGCCTGCGCGACCGCGGCAGTCGTGACGGGGGCCATCAGGCGACCACCCCCTCGAAGCGGTCGAGGGCGTCCCGCGGTCCGGTGACGAACAGTTCGTCGCCGACCCCCAGTTTCGCGTCGCCGCGGGGGGCGATGATCCACGACCCGCCGTTGCGGACCGCGAGCACCGCGACGCCGTGCCGGTGACGTACGTCGCTCTCGGACAGCGAGGTGCCCGCGACCTCGCTGTCCTCGCGGATGGTGAGTCGGCGGACGCGCTGGCCGGCGCGCCTGAGCAGCCCCAGCAGTTCGTACTCCCGGCGGGTGCCGCGAGCCCGAACCACGACCCGGGCGTCGTCGGCCGTGAGCAGGCGTTCGGCGTCCGCCCGCGGGACGGCGACAGTGACGCGGCCGTCGCCACCGGTCGTCGTCGGGGCGGTCGTCCCCTGCACTTCGTCGTCCTCCGAGTCGGCGGCCGACCCGCCGACAGCGTCGCTCTCGCCGCTGGAGTTCGCCGCGAGCACCGTGCCGTCGACGTTGTCGTCTCCCGTGAGCACCGACACCTCGTCGCCGCGCGCGACGCCGGTCGGGACGAGCGCCGAGACGGAGACCGCGCGCTGCCCGACGGGCGTTCGTTTCGAGACGCCGGCGGCAGGCGGCGCGGCGGCGACGCTGGCGCGCGCCTGTCGGTCGAGGGAGACCGAGGCCTCCTGGAGGTCGAACTCCGAGCGGAGGCGGTCCGCGAACCGGGACTCGAGTTCCGACAGCGGGAGGTCCGCCGGGAACTGCCACTCGAGGGTCTTGATCTCCGTGCGGAGCGCGTCCGGCAGCGGCGGGTACCCCTCGACGTCACGGACCGGCCCCGTGACCGTGACGGTGGCCTCGCGGCCGCTGCCCACGAATTTGACCACGTCCGCGCTCAGTGTGCGGTCGCGAAGCGACCGGAGACTGAGCCGTCGAGGGAGGTTCGCGCCGAGGCGGTCGCCGACCGCGTGCATGTAGAACGTCAGCAGCGCCACCACGAGTAGCGCCACCACGAGCGTCGTGGAGTTCGCCGCCTGCGTGATGGTCGGGTCCGCGAACGCGAGCAGGCCGCCGTTGACACCCGCGAGCGCGACGCCGAGCACGACGACACCGAACGCGGGGATCGAGAGCCCGGTCACGTACCGGAAGATGAACCCGAACCCGAACGCCACGAGCGCCGGGATGACGCCCGCCAGCAGTCCGAGGTAGATTCCGTGCAGCACCTGCACGGGAGTCGAAGCCATGTCGCCGACCCACTCGCGCCGCGGCCAAAACCCTACCGTTCGGTGCCGACGTCGGGCCGCCGCCATTAAGAGGGGGGACCACGCCCGTGGAGGTATGGACCTGCCGGGCGTCGAGCGCGTGACCGGGCGCGTAGCGGTCGCGTTGACGCTCGCAGTCGCGGGGCTGTCCGTCGTCGTCGGCATCCTCGGCATCGTCGCTCCCACGGCGAACTTCGGACCGGTCGCCCCCTACGTCCCCCCGGCGATCAGCCAGACGGCGGGGTTCACGGGCGCACTCACCGGCTTCCTGATGGTGATGAGCGCGTTCGGGCTGCGCCGCGGCCTCCGCGCCGCCTGGTACTCAACGCTCGTCCTGCTGCCGGTGACGGCCGGCCAGGGACTCGTGCAGGCGACGCCGTACTCCGTGCCGCTGGTCGTGCTCTCCATCCTCGCGTTCCCCGTGCTCGCGGTCGCCCGCAAGCGCTTCGACGAGCACATCTCGCTGACCACGAGCCAGCTCGCCGCCGGTGGCGCGCTGTTCGGCGTGCTGGCCTACGGCACCATCGGCACGTACGCCCTCCGCGGCGAGCGCGGCTTCGAGGAGGTCTCGACGATGCTCGACGCGTTCTACTACACGCTCGTGACCGCCAGCACCGTCGGCTACGGCGACCTCACGCCGACGACCCAGGAGGCGAGGCTGTTCTCGCTGTCCGTCGTCGTGCTCGGCACCGCGAGTTTCGCCATCGCACTCGGCGCACTGCTCGGTCCCGCCCTCGAAGCCCGGTTCGCGAGCGCACTCGGACGCATGACACAGAGCGACCTAGAGTCCCTCGACGGCCACGTCGTCGTCGCGGGCTACGGCGACCTGACGGAACCGATTCTGAGCGAGTTCGCCGCGGACGGCCGCACGTTCGTCGTGCTCACCGACCGCGAGGACCCGGTGGCTCGGCTCCGCGAGCGGGACGTGAACGTGCTGGTCGCGGACCCGACCGACGAGGACTCCCTCGACCGCGCAGGGGTCGACCGTGCGCGAGCCGTGGTCGCGGCGACGGACGATGACGGCGAGGACGCGCTGGCCATCCTGACGGTCCGGGAGTCCTACCCGGACGTCCACGTCGTCGCCGCCGCCACCGAGCGCGAGAACGAGGCGAAACTCCGGCGCGCGGGCGCGGACGTCGTCATCAGCCCCGCAGTCATCGGCGGCCGCCTCATCGCGCGGTCCGCGTACGGCGACGAGGGAGCCGCGCGGGAAGCCGCGGAACTCGAGTAGCCTCAGCCGACGTGGACGACGGCGATGTCCGTCTCGACGTCCCGGACGCGCTCGTAGGTCGGCCGCGAGAGGAACTTCGACGCCGCCGACCGGTCGGTGCTGGCGCCGACGAAGACGAGGTCGTAGTGGGCGTCGTTGCGTTCGAGGAACGACGCGACGTCCGACCGCGAGACCCGCGTCTCGCAGCGCGTCTCGACCGTCTCCGCCAGGTCGGCCAGCATCGACTCCGCGCGCCGCCGGTCGCGCTCGGCGTCGATGCACGTACAGGCGCTGATCGTGCCGGTCCGGGCGGCGAGTCGCTGGGCGTAGTCGAGCATCGCGTGCGCGCCGTCGGAGGCGCTGCGCACCGGCACCATGATGCGCTTCCAGCGGGTGCGCTCGGAGTCCGAGCGGAACGCCACGACGTTCTGGTCGCTGCGGAACAGCCCCCGGACGAGCGGTGAGAGACCCCCGTTACTGGTCTCGAACGGCGTCACGACGAGGTCGGAGTTCGTCTCCTCGGCGGCGGCGAGGACGGTCTGTGACGGGTCGCCGTCGGCCACCGCCACCACCACGTCGCAGGGGACGCCGACGCGCGTCTCGATCTGCGCCGCCTGCTGTTCGAGTTCCCGCGCGGACACGTCGGCGGCCTTCGCCTCGACGTCCGTCTCCGGGTCCTCGACGTAGTCGGCGTCCGTCTCGTCGCCCCGGATGAGGGCGCGCTCGGCCTCGGCGAGGTCCTCGTCCTCGACGACGTCCAGGAGCACGACCTTGCCGGCGTCGTGGGCCGCCGCGATGCGGGCGCCGAACATCGCCGTCTGCGGGGCCGTCTCGCCGCGCATCGGCACGATGACGTGGTCGTCGGCGTTCGTCGTCCGGTAGAGGTAGCGCGCCCGCTGCTCGTAGAACTGGGCGCGCCACACCACGAAGACGATGGCGACGAGGCTCGCCGACAGCGCGACGCCGACGACGTACGCGAACTGCGCCGCGCCAGTGATGAGCACGAGCAGCGCCGTCGAGTACGCCGTCGGGAGTTCGAGGTGCAACAGCCACGTCACGACGCCGGTGAGCAGCACGGCGAGTGCGGCGGCGGTGGCGTCGACGCCGAGCGCGCTCGTCGGTACCCCGTAGACGTAGGCCGCCGTGAACTCGACGGCGCCCCACCCGCAGAGCGCGCCGACGGTCATCCCGCCGACGAACTTCCCGGGGTCCGAGTAGCGGCCCTCGGGTTCCGAGAACAGCGTGTACGTCCCGGACGCCAGCGGCGGGAACAGCAGGAACGACACCAGCGCGATGCTGTTGGCGAGCAGCGTCACGAGGCCGACGAGCAACGGCACGAACAGGAGCACGGAGACCCGCGTGAGGTTGCTCGTCGTCTCGATCCACCGCCGGAACTGCCGGACCTCCCGGCGCTCGAAGCGGGAGACGCGCCGCCGGGTGGCCGCGAGCCGTCGGCGCAGTTCCGGGAGCATTACCCTCTCGGTCGGTGGGTCGAGCAGTTGTGTGTTGTGGCTCCGGGACGGTGGCCTACGGCTCGTACCACGTGAGATTGCAGTAGCGACCGGGCAGCGTGTCTGGCGGCTGGATGTCGGCGACAGTCGTCCAGCCGCCGTCTCGTCTCCTGAGCACCGTACCCCGGTGCGTGACGGCGACGAGGTCGTCACCGACTGTCGTCCAGCCGACGACCACCTCGTCGGGACACGGGAACGCGACAGCCGCCAGTGTCGTCCCGTCTCGGCACTGGAAGACTGCGGGGTCGGCCTCCCGCTGGTCCCACCTGTTCGGCGGAACGCACGCAGCCGAGGTGTACAGGACCCCGTCGTGCGAGTAGACCGAGCGGAAGTACCGCTGTTCGACGGTCTCGTCGAGGCGCGTCCACGAACGGCCGACGTCCGTACTCCGATACAGGCCTACACCAGTAGCGGCGACGTAGACCCGGTCGCGTTCGGTGTAGAGCTTGTGGACGTCGTCGTGCACACCGTCGCTGCGCTCGTCCCACGTCTCCCCGCGGTCTTCGCTGACGTGGACGCCGCCAGGTTCGACACCGGCGACGATCCGGTCCGGCGAGTCCGGGTGGGCACAGAGGCTCCGCAGTTTCGCGACGTTGTCGTGCCGGGGAACACCCCACTCGTCACGGGACGGGAGGTCGCGGAACCCCGCGAGTTCTCTCCAGTCGAGTGCCTCGGGACGGACGTGCCCGTCTTGGCTCAGGGACGACACGTACACGTGGGTCGGACGCGTCCCGGCGTAGATTCGCTCTCCGTCGGGTGAGACGACGACTGCGTAGACGGTCTCCTCGGGGACGCGAAGGTCGACCCAGTCCGACCCGTCGCGCGAGTAGTAGAGGCCAGCCTTCGTGGCGGCGAACACGCCGTCTACGGCGTCGAACTGGCGGACACGTTCAACTCTCGGCGCGTCGAGGACCTTCGCTACCGCCGTGTCTCCACCGCCCGCGAGACCAGTGACACTGTAGGCCCCGTCACCGGTTCCTGCGATGAGCATACGCGGCCAGTCACGGATGGTGCACTTGAGTGTTCACGGCACCGAGTTTTTGTAACCCAAGGTATGTTTTTCCCGGTGACGTCGGGGTCCTCGAACGCGGTCCGGCGTGTATCGGCCCAGTTACGCGAGGTCGACGACCGCGTCGAGTGCGATGTCGATGGCGCGCGCGACGTTGTTCTTGGCCTTGTCCGGGAGTTCGTCGTCGGAGTCGGCGCCCTTCTGGGTGCCCGCGACGAGGTTTCCGTCGACGGTACAGATGGCGCCCGCGCTGAGGCCGCGTCGGCGCGCCAGCGAGAAGACGGTGGCGGCCTCCATCTCGATGGCGAGCAGGCCGGCGTCGTTCCAGTCCGCGACGTACTCGTCGCTCTCGTTGTAGAACGCGTCGTCGCTGACGATGGGGCCGACGTGCACCTCCTCGTCGTTGGCTTCCGAGGCGTCGACGAGACTCGTGAGGACGTCGTAGTCCGGGACGGCCGGATACACTTCGGACTCGTAGCGCTTGCTCGTCCCCTCCTCCTTGGCGGCGCCGGTGGCGACGATCATGTCCCCGATCTCGACGTGCTCCTGGAGGCCGCCGATGGTGCCGACGCGGATGAACGTCTCGACGCCGACGCGCGCGAGTTCCTCGACGGCGATGGCGGCCGACGGGCAGCCGATGCCGGTGGAGCTGATGGTGAGGTCGACGCCGTCGTAGGTGGCGTTGACGACCTTGTACTCGCGGTTCTCCGCGACGACCTCGCTGTCGTCGCAGTGGCTGGCGATGCGGTCGACGCGACCCGGGTCGCCGGGAATCAGCGCGATGTCGTGGACGTCACCCTCCTCGACGAGCAGGTGGGGCTGTTTTGCCATGCAACTGCGTTCGACGCCCGCGAGAAAAAGAGCGGGGATTGGGGCCGACGGCGAGCGTGGCCGTCACGACGCCCCGGTGTCCACCCGGTAGAGCGCGAGGAGACCGATGGCGACGAACAGTAACCCCGTCACGGCGGCGGTGACTGCGGCGGTGACCGACCGGGACACCGCCGCGGCGAGCAACTGCCCGACGCCGACGGCTAGCAGCACGACCGCGACGAGTTTCCACGCGTTCATGGAGAGTGCGAGGGGCGGTCCCCGGAAAAGCGTTGACGTCGGCGGCGGGGGTTCGGCTCAGCGAACCACGAGGCCGCGGGGGCGCGCGGACTCCAGGGTGGCGGGGAAGTCGCCGTCCAGGGGTTCCCAGGACGCGCCCCAGTCGTCGGTGCGGTAGAAGCCGTGGTTCGTGGCTGCGATGGCCTCGTCGGCCTCACCCGTGCTCGCGAGCACGGGCGCGAGCAGTCCCTCGGGACCGGGCAGGTCGTCACAGTGCTCCCAGTCGCCGCCGTCGCGGCGGAAGACGGCGCTGTTGGCGCTGCCGGCGTCGTGGGCGCTCCGCGGGCCGTGGGCGGCCGAGACGAGCAGGCGTTCGGGGTCGGCTGGGTCGCAGGCCACGCTCCAGCAGTAGGTCCTGTCGAGGCCGGCCTCCTCGGCGCGCCAGGTGTCGCCGCCGACCTCGGTGACGTAGAAGCCGTCGCCGGCCGCCGAGTACGCGAGGTGCGGGTGGTCGGGGTGCGTCGTCATCCCGTGGGTGTCTCGCGGGCCCGACGGGACGCGGTCGAGCCACGTCTCGCCGCCGTCGGGCGACCGGAGGAGCGCGCCGGCCTCGATGGCGACGTAGAGGTGTTCGCTCGTGGGTTCGAGCCAGCGAACGTGGTGCGTGGAGGGCCGCGGCGGGAACGCCCACTGATCGCTGGACGGGAGGTCGTCGAGGCCCGGACGTTCCTGGAACTCCTCGCCGTCGGGGGCGTAGTAGACGGCGCTCGGCGCGGTGCCGGCCCAGACGCCGTCGTCGGCGACGGCGATGGCGGTCACGTCGCCGAGGGCCGCGACCTGCGTCCAGGCGTCTTCGGTGTGCCACTGCGCCGTCTGGGTCGTCCGGTAGACGCCGTCGTCGGTGCCGCAGTAGGTGCCCGCGGGACCGGCGTCGAGACACTGCACGTCGCCCTCGAAGGCGGTCGTGTAACCGTCCACGTCGTGGGCGAGCACGCGGTCGGGGTAGGCGGCGAGCAGGTTCATACGGGACCGTACGCGCCGGGGGAACCTAAAGCCGGCTCGGAATCGAGCGACTCAGAACTGGCCGTCGAGGAACGACTCGGTCGCCTCGCGGGTGGGAGCGGTCCGCGCGCCCTCGGACTGCGCGGCGAGCGCACCGCAGGCGTTGGCGAACTCGAGGGCGCGCTCGTGGTCGTCGGGGTGGTCGAGGAGGACGGCGAGGAAGCCCGCGGCGAACGCGTCGCCGGCGCCCGTCGTGTCCACCGTCTCGACGTCGAAGCCCGGGTGGTCGTACGAGCAGTCGGGCGTGTGGACGGTGGCGCCGTCCGCCCCGTGTTTCACGACGACGACGCGATCACTGAGCGCCGACTCGGCGTACGAGGCCTGCTCGTCGAGGACCTCCAGTGCCTCCCGGTCGTTGACGAACAGCACGTCCGCGAGCGCGATGGCGTCCGAGAAGTCGCGCTCGTCGAGGCGCCTCCCCGGGTCGAAGGAGACAGTGGCGTCGGCCTCGGAGGCGACCGTCGCGAGGTGAGCGGCCGTCTCGGGGCGCTGGCTGGTGAGGTGGAGGTGGTCGGCGGCCTCGACGTAGTCCGCGTCGACGTCGCCGGGGACGACGGCCTCGTTCGCGCCGTCGTTGCCGAGCACCATCACCTCGCCGTCGGCGTCGACGACGAGGTACTTCACGCTCGTCTCGGCGTCGGCGACGACGCGGAGGCCCCGCAGGTCGACGTCCGCGCCCTCCAGTTCGCGGCGCGCGAGCAGGCCGTTCTCGTCGTCGCCGACGCTGCCGACGAGGCCCGTGTCGACGTCGAAGCCCGCGAGCGCGCAGGCGACGTTGGCGGCGCTGCCGCCGCCGGAGCGCCGCTGGGAGACGAGTTGCGCTTCGCCGTCGGGCTCCGGGAGGGAGTCCACGCGGAGCGTCACGTCCCAGTTGACGTGGCCGGCGGCGACGACTCTAACCATACCCCCGACGTCAACGGCCGGCGGCTAAAACCCTGCGGGGTTGGAGGCGACGAACAGCAGAATGTTGTGGACGCCGGGGCCGAGACCGACCGCGGCGACGATACCGAGCACGAGGTAGCCCTCGCCGGGCACCTCCCGGACGTAGTCCGCGACGAGCACGACGACGACGGAGACGAGCACGACCTTCACGAGGACGAACAGCCAGCCGACGCCGAGGTAGGGTTCCGTCGGGAGGTGGGCCGCGAACTCCATGACGAGCGCCGACAGCGGCGTTTGCTCGCCGAAGCCGAGCACGTCGATGCCGACGGCGGTGGAGGTGCCGTCGAGGACGTGCCCGAAGACGGCGAGCGCGCCGGCGACCCCCGTGAGGCGGGCCGCCTCGGGTCGCCAGTAGCGGACGCCCAGCCACGTGACGTGGCCGAGGACGGCGGCGGCGCCGACGGCGGCCAGCGGCCACGCGAGGTCCAACGAGTCGTGTTCGAGGCCGAAGTTGATCGCGGCGGCCGCGGGGAGAACTGCGAGGACGGCGCCGACGCCCGCGAGGACGGCGAGCGGGCTGGACGTCCGGCGGGCCGCGAGCCACGTCACGCCAGCGACGGCGAACGTCGTCGCGTAGACAATCGGAGAGCCGAAGAGGGGCGCGACGGATTCGGGGTAGAGCTGGAGCTGGAAGCAGACGTAGAGCGCCGACCCGAGGGCCATCCACGGGCCGAACGCGAGAATCGTCAGTTCGTCGACTGGCGGTGACTCGCGGGCGAGCAGCCAGGCGACCACGACCACCGCGGCGGCGACGGCCGCGAGATACGGGAGCGGCGGGAGTGCGAACCCTTCGGGGAGCACCATACCGGGTGAGCGGACCCGCGCCTTGAGAACGTTCCTATTCCGCGAGCGGTCGGACTACGTCTCGGCCCACGGCTCCGTCGTCCCCTCACCGTACAGCTCCCGCATCAGCGTGACGATGCTCTCGGGCGGGAACTGCCCGCGCTCGGTGACGATGGCGTCGACGTACCGCGGCGGCGTCACGTCGAAGGCGGGGTTCTCGACGGCGACGTCGCCGACCTCCGCGCGCTCGGCGTCCGTCATCACCTCCGACTCGTCGCGCATCTCGATCTCGACGGTGTGGCCCGTGAGCGTGTCCGGGTGGAGCTTCAGCGTCTGCGCCGCGACCATGATGGGCGTGCCGCGCTCGCGAGCGGCGACGGCAAGCAGGCTCGTCCCGACCTTGTTGATGACCGAGCCGTCCGCGGCGATGGAGTCCGCGCCGACGAGCACGTGGTCGCAGTCGTCGAGGTAGCGCCGCGCGGCGTTGTCCACGACGACGGTGACGGGGACGTCCCACTCGCGGAGCTGTTTCGCGGTGATGTGGCCCTGCTTGCGGGGCCGGGTCTCCTTCACGACGGCCTCGATGTGTTTCCCGTCGTCGAGTGCGGCGCGCACACAGGCCAGCGCGTCCGTCGAGTGGCAGTGGGTCATCACAGTGTCGCCGTCCTGCAGGCGGTTCGCGCCGATGTCGCCGAGGTCGTCCTGGGCGCGTTCGAGCTGGTCGCGGAACGACGCCGCGGCCTCGATGGTCGACACGCGGAGTGCCTCGACGGAGTCGCCGTCGAGTTCCCGGAGGACGTACCGGAGCGCGTTCGGCAGGCTCACGGCGGTGGGGCGGGTGTCCCGGAGGCGGCGCGCGGCCGCTCGCATCTCTGCACGGAACGCGTCGGGCGAGGCCGCCTCGCTGGCGCGAGCCTGCGCCTCGAGCGCGTCGGCGGCGGCCTCGGCGATGGAGGCCGCGCCTCGAATCTCCATGTCGGCGATGTCCTCTGCCGTTCGCTCGACTTCCGGTACGGGCATACCTGCCCGTAGGCACCCGCGAGTAAAAGCAGTTGGGCGCCCAGGAGCGCACCGGCCGGCTTTTTGACTGATGCCGTCCACGGTTCGGCCATGAACCGCGAGGAACTCGCCGCGAGCATCGACCACACCGTCCTCGGGCCGGAGACGACACTCTCGGACGTCGAGCGCGTCATCGACGAGGCCGTCGAGTACGGCATGAACGTCTGCATCCCGCCGTGCTACGTCGCCGAGGCCCGCGACGACGCCCCCGACGACCTCACGATTGCGACCGTGATCGGCTTCCCGCACGGCCAGAACGCACCCGACGCGAAGGCCGCGGAGGCCAGCCTCGCCCACGAGGACGGCGCGGACGAACTCGACGTCGTCGTCAACGTTGGCCGCCTGCAAGCCGGCGAGCACGACGCCGTCCGCGAGGACCTCGAAGCGGTCGTGGACGCCACGCCGCTCCCCGTGAAGGTCATCATCGAGACGGCGCTGCTCGACGACGACGAGAAGCACGCGGCCTGCGAGGCCGCCGAGGAAGCCGGTGCGGACATGGTGAAGACGTCGACCGGGTTCGCCGACGGCGGCGCCGAGGTGCCGGACGTCGAACTGATGAGCGACTACCTCCCGGTAAAGGCCAGCGGCGGCGTCGGCAACTACGAGCAGGCGCAGGCGATGTTCGACGCGGGCGCGGTGCGCATCGGCGCCTCCTCTGGCGTCGCCATCGTCGAGAGCTACGACGGCTAGGCGAGCGAGAGTATCACGGATTCGCCCTCCCCGTCGCCGTCCGCCACGGCGTAGAGGCGCCCACCCGCGACGGCCAGCCCCGCACCGACCTCCCGTTCCACGTCGACCGTCCACTCTCGGTCGCCGCTCACCGATAGTGCGTGAACCTCGCTCCCGGTTCCCACGTACACGCGGTCGCCGCCCACCACGGGCATCGTCGTCACGTCGTGCTCGAACTCCTCGACCCAGACGCGTTCGCCCGTCTTCGCGGAGAGCGCGTGGACTGCTCGCTCGTCGACGAGGAACACACGAGCGCCGTCGAACGCGATGCCCGACCGCGAGAGTTCGTCGGCGCCGTCGAACGTCCAGACGACCCGGCCGCCGTCCTGTGCGAGCGCCACCGCACCCTCCTCGATGCCGACGTAGACCCGGTCCGCCCCGACCACCGGTTGTGTCGCGGGAACGCGGTCCAGGTCGGTCCGCCACCCCACGAACCCCCACTGCGTGAAGCGGTACGCTTCCCCGGTGTACGACACCGCGTAGACGTCCCTCGTCGCGGCCACTCTGAACGACCCCTGCCCGTACACGTCGTGGGTCCACTCGTCTGGCCGCCCACCCACTCCGTCGTCGGGATTGCGCATCGTAGCGGCGACCTGTCCACCGGTCGGCGCGGCGACGTACCCCTGCTCGGGGGTGACCGACGGGGCGTACGTCGGCACCCCGGACAGGTCGACACGGTCCGCGACGTCGCCACTCGACTGATCGAGCGCGAGAGCGGTCGACGCCCCCTCGCCGCCCCGAACCCACGCGAGTCCGTCCACCACGTTCGGCGCGACTCTCGCCTGGACGGTGGCGTTCTGGCTCCAGACGTGGTCCCCGGAGACGACGTCGAAGGCCTGAGCGGCGCCGTCGGCCGTGTACACCGTTGCGCCGTCCACCGTCACGGTTCGCATCGACGCTCGCGGCGGTATCGACAGCGGCCGCGACGTCCAGTCGACACTCGGTTCCGGAATCGGGTCGGCGTCCGGCACGCAGGCCGTGTTCGCCCGGTCCCGGCGGAACTGCGGCCAGCCGTGGGTTACTGGCGCGTCGGCCGGTTCAGGGAAGTCCTCGCCGAGCGCCACGGAACGGCTGTGGCCGACGAACGGGAGGGTAGTACAGCCGGCGACTGCGGCCGAACCGACCACGCCGGCAGTAGACAGAAATCGTCGTCTGGAGGGCATCGCCGGCGGTTCGGCGGCGCGAGTGGTAGGCGTTACGGTGGCGTCACAGCGCGGGCTGGGCCACGCGGGCGGTCGTCGTGTTGTTCTGGCGGACGACGTAGCGCTTGCCGGCCTGGCCCTGCAGGAGCGCGTCCACCGGCGCGTGCTCGTCGGTGAGCACGGGGACGTCGCCGGTCTCGACCTCGCTGGGGTGGGTGTACCGCGTGACGGCGCCGGTGAGGTCGACGCCGACGTCCCGGGTCCCGGCGAGCGCTTCGAGTTCGGACTGCGACCACGACTGCCCCTTCGTCGCCACGATCTCGATGTTCTGGAGCGCGTCCGTGTCGCTCGTCGGGAACGCGTAGACGTGCGGGAACGCCCGCTCCATGGTCTTCATCTCGGCGCGGAAGAACGCCGAACCGGCACCCGAACGCGCGCTGATGACGTTGGCGACCAGCGCGCCGTCGTCGTCGAGTTTCGACGCGGCGAGCTCCATGAACTCGACGGTGGTGAGGTGGAAGGGGACGGCGTCGCGCTGGTAGGCGTCGAGCACGACGAGGTCGTACGTGTGGTTCGTCTGCTCAAGGAACCGGCGACCGTCCTCGACGTGGACGTCGAAGTTCGGGCCCTCGCTGACGCCGAAGTACTCCTCGGCGGCGTGCACGACGCCGGGGTCGATCTCGACGACGTCGACGGTGACGTCGTACTCCTCGGCGAAGCGCTTCGGGCCGGAGAAACCGCCGCCACCGATGAACAGCACCCGGTCCACGTCGTCCTGCCACAGCATCGGGACGTGGGCGTACTTGCTGTACTCGAAGACGTAGCCGTCGCGGTCGTCCGTGTACATCGCGGAGTGGCGGACGCCGTCGAGGTACAGCGTGCGCACGCCGTCGGCCTCCCCGACGCGGAGTTCGGAGTAGGCGGTCTGGTCCTCGTAGAGGGTGTCCTCGCCGACGTTCACGCCGTAGACGCCGACGACAGTGGCCGAGAGCAACAGGAGCGCGGTCACGCCGAGTTTGCCGACGGCCCGCGGCGTCGGCTCCGCGACCAGCAGCGCGGCGACGAGCAGCAGGCCGCCGAACAGTGCCGCGATGACGGTGACCTCGAGCGCGGGGATGAGGACGAACGTCGTGCCGAACGTGCCGATGATGCTGCCGATGGTGCCGAGCGCGTAGACGCGGCCGGACGCCGCTCCCCTGCTCTCGGCGGCCGACAGCTCCGCGCCGTACGGACTCACCAGCCCCACGAAGAACGTCAGGGGGCCGAAGAGGACGACGATGGAGGGGACTGCGGCGTAGCGAGTGGGTATCGGCAGCGACGCGGAGAGTTCGACCACCGTCTCGCCGCCCACCACGACGGCGGCAGCGAAGGCCGCGGACGCCGCGAGGACGGAGACGAGCAACGCGGGCGACGCGTACTTCGCGGTGCGTCCGCCGACGGCGTACCCGACGCTGAGCGCGGTGAGGAAGACGCCGATGACGCTCCCCCAGACGTAGATGCTACCCCCGAAGGTCGGCGTGACGAGCCGACCCGCGAGCAGTTCCAGCCCCATGCTGGCGACGCCGGCGGTGAACACCGCGGCTTCCGCACGAGTGAGGCGAGGGACCCGTGACACGCACGCACCTTGCGGTGGCGTTCCCTTCACCGTATCGCTACGGGCGAACTAGCGCGGTGCAGTAGGTCCAGTCGCGGGCCGTATCGCACTACTTTTCCGGTGCATCCGCCCGGAATACCCGGAGCACGTATATTGTTGCCTGGCGAACGACAGAATCGAGGACCCCGAATAATGTCGAAAAATCCACGCGAGAAGTTCGAGCGGGAACGCGGACGTTGCGAGGACATCGAGGACGACGACGTGCGAGAGGCCGTGCTCGCGTACGGCGACGCCATGGACCGCGAGTACGACTACGAGAACGCCCCCAAGCCCACCTCTACCGGCGCAGTCACGCGAGAGAGCAAATCGAACGGCACCGCGGCCATCTACCTCTCGGCAGTGCGCTCCGCCCACGACCGCGGCCTCAACCTCCTCGAAGCCGATGCCGAGACGGTCAACCACTTCATGCTGGACCTCGTGAACGACCCCGACGACCGCCGGTACGGCCTCGTGGACGAGGACTACGAGGACAAAATCCAGAAGTCGTCCGGCCAACGGTGGCAGTCCGCCCTCATCGGGTTCTACCGCTACTGCACGGAACCCGGCGTCAGCGACGACCGCCCGACCGTCGCCGTCGAGTGGCCCGCCGACGACATCCACATATTTCCCGACCGGTCGGACCCGAAATACGACGAGGACGACATGCCCGAGCAAGCCGACCTCGACGCGCTCCGGGAAGCCTGCCTGTACTCGCAGAACACGCACCGGGACCGTGCGCTCCTCGAACTCGCCGCCGGTACCGGCCAGCGCGTCTACGCACTCGTGACCCTGAAGGTCAAACACGTCCGTCTGGAGGATGAGGTTCCGCACATCCTGCTGAACCCCGAGATAGACGGCGACGGCGACAAGAACGCCATCGAGTATACGGGGCGATTCAAACCCATCGTCTCCGACATCGGCCCCATCCGCGAGTGGCTGCGGCACCACCCGCTCCGGGACGACGACGTGCGCGCCAGATACGACGGCGTGCCCGAGCAGTTCGAGGACTGCTACCTGCTCATCGGCGCACTCAACCACAAGGACACCGACCCCACCAGTCACTGGGACGCTGACGCTGCCCGCGACATGCTCGTCCGCCGCAAGGAGAACACCAAGACCATGCCCGGCGTGAAGACCGTGGACGTGCCCGTGAACCCCCACAACTGGCGTCACTACGCCTACACGCGGTCGAAGGACCTCGCGATTCCCGAGAGCAAGCGCCGGTCGGTGTTCGGGTGGGCACGCGACTCGAACATCGGCGAACGCCTCTACGACCACAAGGCGAACACGGACAACTCGCGGGATTTCGCCGACGCGTGGGCGGAGACGTTCGGGACCGAGGGCGGCACGAGCGTCGCCGAGCAGGTCGTCGGGGACGCCGCACTCGCGGACCTCTCCCCCGAAGCCACCCGGGCACTCGTCCGCGAACTCGCGACCGACGAGACCGCCATGCGGGAACTCGCCGCCGCCGTGCGCGAGGCCGCCGAGTAGGTCCCGCCGCCCACTACCGCTCTCCTGCATCCTCTCTCACCCGCTTGAGCACGCGCGCTGCCGGCCCCCGCGGCACGTCCTCGCCCCGCACGACCGCGGCCAGCACCACCAGCGAATCGGCCGCCCGCTGGTTGTCTTCGGCCTCGGCCTCCGCGGCGGCACGCTCGAACTCGCCGGCGAGCGACGGAAGTGACGACCGCCCGCTCCGGTCGCCCCACGCACTGCTCACGGTCGCACCTCCCCGTGATGCGTCGCGTTGGCCGCCGAACCGGGCGAAACGGCTTTGTGCGACCACCACGAAGGAATACCACCGGGTGTCGTAGTACACCGCGGCGCTCGGTGTGACGGCAATCGGGCGGTTCTTCGTCGTCCCGTCTGTCGTTTATGGTGTCGCAACGGGCGGTCGTTCGCGAGGGACCGGCCCCCCGCCACTCGGCATCCATTCTCTGGGTTCATGCGCGGTGCGCCTCCGTCTCGTAGACCTCTGCCATCTGACAGAGCAGGTCGTCCCACGTCTGCCCGTCGCATTTGTAGTTCCGAAGTTCGTCCCGCGTCTCCGCCCGGAGCGGGATTCTCGCGTTCATTTCTGCCATTGCAACACAGCGTGCGGCACGCCGAAGTTTAAGCGTTTCAGTAAACTGACACTACGTGGGAGGGGTTTGTACTACCTGATGGAACTCTGTGAGTAGGAGCAATGCCAAGAGAGGCGGCGCCGGACACGCACTGCGTAGAACGCCCACATCTCGGGGAGGGCGACTACGTGAACTGTAACCAGTAGGTGATGACGTTCAGCGACTCCCCCCAGTACGAACTTAGTACCATGAGGAGCGCTAACTTTACGGTGGCACTCGGACCCACGTGCTCCCAGGAGTCTGCCCAGTGGTTCAGTGCTTCCTCGGCTCGTGCACGAACGTTCTCCGAATCCTCCTGCCAGAAGACCTTAGCTGGCCGGATGACGTAGTAGATGAACCCCAATGGGGCAAGTAGGAGGACGACGACGTGCATCACGCCCATCGCCGGGAGCCAACCGACGATGGTCACGAGGAACAAGAAGCCTGTAATCCACGCAAGCCCGATAGCCTGCCATAAGAGCGTGAAACACCGATTCAGGTAGATTAGCGCCTCCGTCACGCGCTCATCATTCTCGAGAATCCACTCCACTAACAGGTCCTCCTCCGCGTCTGCCTCCGTCTCGGTTTCTACCGCTCTCCTTCTCGAAGTCGGCAGCGGGCTATCGATTTTCATTATCCAAATCGTATTCATCCCTGCCCCGTACAACAGGCCCACAGTAATCATCGCTAACATGACTATGACGGCCAGCGAGTCGTTGACAATCTCGGGGGCCTTCGCAGCGACACCGTTCTGGAAGACGAGCGGCGAGTTCAGCAACTCGTACAACTGTCCGTTGTTTACGATAGCGGTGTACACCTCCGTGCCGGCGAGCCCGAGAACGAGGGCGGAGGCAGCAATCAGGAGCCGAAAGAACTTCTGGCCCTGTTCCTGGGCGTGACGGAACGTCTCGGCCTGCTGGGTGAGGACGAGTTCGCGTTGCGACTCGGACAACTGCCGCACGTCCTCCCGCGTGAAGTGTCGGTCCATATACACGGCAGAAATCCGGCCAGCAAATGTCTTTGGGACGCTACGGCAGTCGTCCTCCAGCCCTCGCCGGAAGAAGATATGGGGTGGTGCGGGCAGCGACGCCCGAATCTCCGCTCCGCCCAGTGCGAGAGTCTCTTCTTCCGCAGGATTATGGGGGCACGACTCAGTCCAGAGATACCTACTGCTCAGTGAAGCGGAAGTTAGTGCCGCCACACCCAGGGCAGGCATCAACGCGCCTTGGAGTGGGGTCGGTCGTATTCGTGCCGAGCAGCACGAACCCACAGTCCCGACAGGCGATGTACTCAGACACCATGGTCACCGGGCCTTAGTCGACTCCTCTGGGGGTGGTCGAATACAGATGATACCGTCGGCGTGGACCGTTACCTCGTAGTCAACGTACGTCACGGAGACGTGCATCTCTCCGAGTGCTGCCTCCGTTATCATCAGGTCGACCAGCGCGTCGTGTGCGTCTGAGCCAATGTCGTAGTAGACTGGGGGCAACTTCAACGGCTCCGTGTTCGAAACCGTCGCAACAGCGGAGACGACTTCCAGTGCGACGCACTCAGGATGGCTCCCGAGTTTCGCCCAGTACGTGTTTGTTTCTGCGTCGTAGTGGAGCGCCTCTCGCTCATTGGTTTCGCCCCATTCGGTATTCGCTACATCCGGGGTCGGAGGGAGAGCGTGTGGTACTGGTGGTATTCCCGTGCCTATTCGGTTGTTCATCACCACCTCTTAAGGGACACGCACGAATGAACGCCAGTGATTTTCACGCCGTTCCGAATCTGGGTCAATGGGATGGCTGGCAAGACGCGGGGACTTCACTGGAAACGTGTAAACTGCGACCGCAGGCAACTACCGGGTCGTATACTGGCAAGAGCGGGTTTCCCGTTGACGGTCCAAATAGCGTGCGTGAGAGATACACAGGAGTTCTTCTACGAGCCGAATGAGGATGAACCGCTAAGCACAGCAGTCGTCACGGCGGTTGCAGAGGCACACCACGAGGATGTAATCGAGCAAAAGTGGGTCATCAGTGACGATATTAATGCAGACGCACTCGACGGGCTCTTTCAACAGAACAATCTCAAGATGACCCTCCAGTTCGAGGCGGATTCGACGACCGCGACTATCGTCGCCGACAAAAACGGAAATCCAGTCATCAAAATCGAATCGCACCGCTAAGTATGCACATCTCCATCACAATCAGGTGTTCAGTAGTCGACCGACCAAACGGGCCGAAGCGTCGCGCCGGCCACGGTCGCACCCCGGACTACTCGGTTCTGACGGGTTCTCGGCATTGCGGCGAGCCCGCGCCACACGGCCCGCTCAGCCGTTCTCGCACTCGGCCCGACCAATCGAGAACCCGACGCCACGGACGGAGCGTGGCGGGAGGGCTGGCGCCACCGAATCGCTCAGTCCGTCAAATCACGCCGCCACCTGCCCCCTCAGTCGTCGGTGCGGACAATCGTCCCCGTGTCGTTGTGCTTGAACTCCACGCCCCCACAGTCCGGACACGCTTCAACTCCCGGCACAAACTCGCCGTCCTGCTTCTTGCCTCGGGTGAACTCGCCACACGCCCGGCACATCAGCATCTCCATTACGCCACCACGCCGCGAGTGAGATACTGCGACCATTCGTCCGCTGGGACTACTGTGGGAGCGCCCCAGTACCGGACCGTGGCTGACCGGGCGTCGTAGTCGATGAGGCCCTGGTCGGCTAACTTCGGCAAGTCACGGTGGTGGAGGTTCTTCCGGACGTGCTCGCGCTCGGTGTCGGCCTGCTGCGTGGCGAGGAACGCAGTGAGGTCGTCCAGCGATGCCGTGGCCTCCCCCGTCCGCTCAAAGTAGGCCAGCACGAGCCGTCGCTGGTCGCTCGCGAGCGCCGCGTGCAATCGACTCATGGTCGCCGTATCGCCCCCCGTCGTGAAGGGGTGAGTGGACATGGAACGTTTTAGTCCTCAACTCCGGGTAGGGCCTATCGTTGAACAGTCAACCTCTTTTTATAAGCGTGGGTGGCGGGATGGAGCGTGTCACCGGAAATCCGCTGCCGAGGAGAGCAACGCCTGTTTGAGGACCTTCTCGTTGCCGCGGCGAATCCGATTCGAGACGGCCTGCTCGGAAATCCCGAGTTTGTCGGCGAGGTCGGCGAGTGAGGTCCCCCGGGGCGTCTGGAAGTAGCCCTCCTGGAGCGCCAAGACGAGCGCCTCGCGCTGGTCCTGGGTGAGGTCGAACCGGTGGCCGAACTTCGTCTTCTCGGTGAGCGTGTACGACCGCTCGATGTGGATGTCGATGTCCTGCCCAGTGCAGAGATTGTAGAACGTCGAGAGTGCGTCGTGGTCGCGGAACCGAACGCGGAATGCCCAGCCGTTATTTCCGAAGCCTTCGAGGATAGCACCACCGCTCTGGGTGATGATTTCCAGCAGACTGAACGGCTCGTCAGCCCACTCGACGCGGTAGAGCACCCAGTCGTCGGCCCGGTCGAGGGCGTCGAACCTGCCGATGACGGGATTCTCGTTGATGTGCTTCTCGAACGCCTCGTAGTTCTCGCCATGCACCCATAGGAAAGGGATGACTGCATCGCCGGTCGGGACGAGGCGTTCGAGTTCGATGCGCAGCCCTGCCTGCCCCGCCGGCTCCGCCAGCACCTCTCCGAGCAGGAACTCCTCGTCCGGAATCGTGAACTCAACGATGACACTCATGCCGTCCCCCTACAGCAGCCATGTAGGAAGAAGTAGGGGGTACCGCCGAGTGCGCTCACAGGGCTCGCGGGGCTGCGGTATCGGCTCCACGACTGGCGCTGAGGTGTGAAGCCCAGGAGCCACCACAAAAACAGCGGTGAGCGCCCCTCACCACCGCGCGACGCCGCTCAGTCCGACTTGCCTTTCTTCCGCGCCACCGCGTTCCGCCGCTCCTCCTCGGCCTCCGCGTACCGGGCAACGAGCAGCGGGTATCGCTGTTCAACCAACGTCGCCCGCGCCTCGTACGCCGACCGGCCACCCACGGGAACCTCCTCGTCCGGCTCCTGCGGGAGCCCTGCCTGTTTTCGTTCCCACGCCGACCGCCCGCCAGCGGGCCAGTCGTCCTCGTCGTCGCCCGCGGCGTTCGACCGGGAGAACGGCCCCGGGACCGCCGCGTAGTTTACGCGCTGCTCGTCGTCGGCCTCCGCCTCCTTCCGGGCCGCCCACGAGGACCGCGTCCCCGTCGCCACGTCCGCGTTCGTCGTCGGGTCCGCCTCCTCGCCGCCGTCGTAGATATACCGGGGGTCCGCGTCCACCGCCGTCTCGTTCTCCCGCCTGACAACCTCGGGGTCCACCCCCCGGACCCGCGCCGCCGCGTGGTAGCAGAGTGCGTCTATGCAGTCGCACTCCTCGGGCCGCCACCCCACGACGTGGGCCGAGAGGAACACGCCCTTCTCCTTCTCCGGTATCTCCGTCCCGTCCTCCTTCAGGGCCGCCACGGCCGCCTCACGCTCGGCCGCGCTCTTGAAAACGCGCACCTCCTCGTCGTCCTCGTCGGTCTGGTCGACCGCGTGCTCGCCGTCGTGCTCGCCGTAGTCATTGTGGGTGTGCTCGTGCTCGTGCTCGTGCTCGTCGTCGTTCATGGAAGTAGTGGTCTGCTGGTCGCTGTCGTTCGCCGTGCTCGCCGCCCTGTCCGCCTCGCTCTCCGTGTCCGCGCCTGGGTCGTGCTCCTCGTCGCCGGTCGCCGTGTGAACGGTGCCGGTTCCGCACCCGCAGCCGCAGTGCGTACGAAGCGGGCCGACCGACTCCCCGCGTGCGGCTGCTATTGCTCGCGCCTGACCCAGCGACGGGGGCGTGTGCTCCTCGCCGTCAGTCATCGTCGCTCGCCTCCTCGGCCCCGTCGCTCTCAGCGCTACCAGGCGCGCTCTCAGTACCCTCCGACTCGCCCGCCGTGTGGGAGTCGCCGGTCGGCCCCGACTTCGCCTCGTGGGCTTCGCGGGCCTCCTTGGCCGCGCGGAGCCGCTCCAGATACGCGTCGGCAGCGCCGGGATGTGGTTCCGGCTCGCCGTTGTCCCTCGCGTGGCAGTTCCGTAACTGGAACATGTACAGGTCGCTCACGGCAACGTCCTCGTAGGACGCGTCGTACGTGGCCTCCAGGTCCTCGACGCGCTCGGTGAGGTCCCGACTCATCGCCGGACCCCGGGCGTCGCCGCGGGCTTTTCCTCCAAGGCCTCGATGCGCTCCCGGAGGTCGTCCATGTCCCGGTCCTTCAGCAGCCTGCGTTCTGCATTTGCGGCCTGCACGGTGAGCCGGTGGTACTTGATGCGGATGTCCTCGCGCTCAACGTCTCGAATCCGTCCGTCGCCGAACGTCTTGTACCGCGCCTGCTCCCGGACCTCTCGCAGGTCCGCCAGTACGTCGTCTCTCTCTCGCCGTTCGTCGTGTTCCGTCATTTTTCGTATCCTCGTTTTCGTCCTTCTCGTGCTCGTTCTCGTGCTCGTTCTCGTGCTCGTTCTCGTGCTCGCTCGTCCTCCGTCCGGTAGCCCCTGCCACTTCACCACGGAACGCCGCTCACCGACCGCCTCGGCGTCCCTACGGACACCCGCGGTTACGTTATCTACCGGTAAAAAGTACCGGTACCAATAGACAACGCCAGCCGCGACTACCCTCGCACCACCGGAGGCGGCTTCCCTCGCGCCACCACCGTAGCACGCACCCCGAACCCGCCACCGACCGCGGACACCACCACCTCGCACACCGGAGCATCCACAACCACGACCTCGCCCTCGACCGGGGACTCGTCTACGTGCTCCGTCACCGTGTCGTCCACCGCGGCCAGCACCGCCGGGTCCGACGCACCGCGAATCGCCGGCACCGAATCGGGCGCGTCCGCCCACGACGGCTTCGGCACCACGCGAGTACACGGCAAGGCCCAGAAGAGCGCCCCCACCCGCGCCGCTGCGGGATGCACGTCCACACCCTCGACGCCCGTCACGTCCACCGGCAGGTCCGGCCCCCGACCCGGCTCCACCTCCACGTCCCCCAGCGCGCCGTGCGCGTCCGCCATCGCCCGCCGCTCCCCCGCATCGAGGTCCGCCGCACTCGCGAGCGCGTTCGCCCCCTTCGCCAGATACGCCGCCGGCGAACACCCGTCCGCGTCCTCCGGGGCTGCATCCGCCCACGTCCACGCCTCCGAGGATGCGCCCGGCCCCGTCGCGGTCGCGCGTAGCGGCTGCACCTCCACCTGATGCCCGCGACCCCGATGGGTCGCCCAGTAGTCCTTCAGGTCCGCCCGGTGCTCGACCAGCGCCGCCGCGTCCACCCCGAACACCACTACGTGGACGTGCGGGAGTCCGCGCGCCGAGACGTCCAGCACCCAGAGCACCGGCGGCCGCCCCGGCAAGTCCAGCACCCGCTTCACCTTGCCCTTGAACAGGTCCACGTCCTTCGGGAGTGACTCCGCCGCCTCGTAGAGACTCCCGCACCACCCCTCCGCGGTCGTCAGCGTCACGACCGCCGCCTCCAGCACGCCCGCCTCGGCCGCCGCCGCGAACGAATCCAGTACCCGGTCGCGAGTGGCTAACGCCCTCGACAGCGTGTTGTACTTCGAATCCGTCCGCACCTCTGCCGGTCCCCGCTCGTGGCCCAGCCGCTTCGCCGCCCAGTCACCCAGCAGTCCCTCGTAGTCCTCGGCCGTATCCAGCGCCTCTCGCCGCTTCAACCGGCCGCGAGCGTTCGCCAGCGACTCCGACGCCGGTTCCGCCGCCGACTCCTCGGTGTCCGCTCCGTCCCTCGTTGGAGGGCTTTGCTTACTTGCTGTATTGAACTTCTCCGCGTCGTCGAGGAGTTCGAACGCCTGGAACGCCTCTGCCGTCGGGAACACCCAGCGTGGCCGGTTCCACGGGCGTTCCTGGGGGCCGATGCGTTCGATGCGTACCACGTCGTGGCGCGCCAGCGCGTCCGTGAAGTCCTTGAGGCGGTTGTAATCGTAGGTCGAGTTTCGGATGGCGTCGTGGTCGTAGAGATGCTTCACCAGCGCGGAGAACCGGACGCCGTAGCCGTCTGCTTCGACGATGCGACGGAGGGCAGCGATTCGGACTTCTCGGCGGGAGTCCTCGAACAGGTCCGCCCACGGGTACGATTGTGGTATTCGGCCGGGGTGTTGAGACACACCCCGCGCGTCCGCATCGTTCCCGCCGCAGTCGGAGACGCTCACGCAGCCCACCTCGCCGGGCAGCCGGCACCGGTACGGCTTCGTATCTGGAGCGCAGAGGATGCTGTACAGAGTGTTCGCGGCCGTCCCGCGGGAGTGGTTCCTGCTCTCGCCGGCCGCGTAGGTCCCGAGTCGGGTATTCCGGGTGGGCCAATCGGATTCGCACTACTTTTCCTCGCGGGCCGCCAACGTGCTGCCGACGCATGGCCCGCTACCACATCGAGACGTACGGGTGCACCTCGAACCGCGGCGAGAGCCGCGAGATCGAGCGGCGCCTCCGCGACGCCGGCCACCACCAGGTCGAGGGGCCGGACGCCGCGGACGTCGCCATCCTCAACACCTGTACCGTCGTCGAGAAGACGGAGCGCAACATGCTCCGTCGGGCCAAAGAGCTAGAGAGCGAGACGGTGGACCTCATCGTCACCGGCTGTATGGCGCTGGCCCAGGGCGAGGAGTTCCGCGCGGAGGACGTCGACGCCCAGATCCTCCACTGGGACGAGGTGCCCGAAGCCGTCACGAACGGGGAGTGTCCGACGACGACGCCGGACGCCGACCCGATTCTGGACGGCGTCATCGGCATCCTCCCCATCGCCCGGGGCTGCATGAGCAACTGCTCGTACTGCATCACGAAGCAGGCGACCGGCCGCGTGGACTCGCCGCCGGTCGAGGAGAACGTCGAGAAGGCCCGCGCGCTCGTCCACGCCGGCGCGAAGGAGATCCGTATCACCGGCCAGGACACGGGCGTCTACGGCTGGGACAAGGGCGAGCGGAAGCTCCCCGAACTGCTCGAGCGCATCGCCACCGAGATAGACGGCGACTTCCGCGTCCGCGTGGGGATGGCCAACCCCGGCGGCGTCCACGGCATCCGCGAGGAACTCGCACGGGTGTTCGCCGAGCACGACGAGATCTACAACTTCCTGCACGCGCCCGTGCAGTCCGGCAGCGACGACGTGCTCGCTGACATGCGCCGCCAGCACGAGGTCGCCCAGTACGTCGACATCGTGGAGACGTTCGACGACTACCTCGAGGAGTGGACGCTGTCGACGGACTTCATCGTCGGCTTCCCCACCGAGACCGACCACGACCACGAGCAGTCGATGGCGCTCCTGCGGGAGACCCGCCCGGAGAAGATTAACGTCACGCGGTTCTCGAAGCGCCCCGGCACGGACGCCGCCGACATGAAGGGGCTGGGCGGCCAGACGAAGAAGGACCGCTCGAAGGCGATGTCCGACCTGAAGATGGACGTCGTCGCAGAGGCCCACGAGGAGATGGTGGGCACCGAGCGAAACGTGCTCGTCACCGAGCAGGGGACTGGCGACTCCGTGAAGTGCTACGACGACAGCTACCGGCAGGTCATCGTCCAGAACGCGAGCGAGTACGGCCTCGAACCCGGGGACTTCGCGACGGTCGAGGTCGTCGGTCACCAGACCGTCTACGCGTTCGGCGAACCAATCTGAGGCGGAACGAGCGACGTGGTACCGTCGGACACGGGCGGGAAACACTCATTGTTCACGTCGACCGACTTACCTGACGGATGCCGTTCCCGAACCTCCCCGGCAAGTACGACGCCGACCCGGTCGCGACGCCCGATCATAACAACGAGTACCGCGACGAGCGCGCCGACGGCGACGCCGTAGAGCCTCCCGAGGGCGTCGTCGTCTGCTACAGCCGAAGCCTGATGGAGTACTTCGTGGAGTCCTACGACGGCGAACTCGTCGAGCAGTACTACGGCGACCTCTACGTCCTCAACGACACCGACGGCCGCGTCGGCGTGCTCGGCGAGTTCGGCATCGGGGCTCCCACGACGGCCATCCTCATGGACGAACTGGTCGCCGACGGCGTCGAGACGTTCCTCTCCATCGGGTACACGGGCTGTCTCGACCGCTCCGTGGAGATGGGGGAGTTCGTCGTCTGCGACAGCGCCGTCCGCGACGAGGGCACGAGCCACCACTACGTCGAGTCCGCGAAGTACGCCCACGCCACCGAGGCCGTCGTCGACGCGACGACCGACCTGCTGGACGAGCGCGACGAACCGTACCACGTCGGGCCGTCGTGGACGACGGACGCCCTCTACCGGGAGACCGATCTGGAGGTCGAGACGTACGCCGCGGAGGGCGTGCTCACGGTGGAGATGGAGGCGTCGGCGGTGTTCGCCGTCGCGGACCACCGCGGCGTCGACGCGGGCGCGATGTTCGTCGTCAGCGACTACCTCGGCACCGACGACTGGGAGCCGAAGTTCCACCTCACGGCCGAGGACATGCAGCACCTCGGAGACACCGCGGTCGACGTGCTCGCGCGGTACGTGGACTGACCGGGTTTTTGGTCGTATGTGACGTCGTGGCGACCATGCCGTCGCTGCCCCGTCGCCTCTCGTCGTTCGCCGACCGCTACTTCTGGCGCGGCCACGCGAACCCCGGGAGTGTGTGGACGTTCGTCGCCGCCTACCCAGTGTTCGTGCTCGCCGTCTACCGTCGCGACCTGCGCCTGCTCGGGGCGGTCCTGGCGTTCGTAGCCGTCAACCCAGTGGTGTTCCCGGAGCCGGCGGACGACAGCGCGTGGGCGACCCGCGTGGTCCTCGGGGAGCGCGCGTGGCTGGCCGACGGCCTCCTGTCGTCGCCACTGGACCTCCTGCTCGTGGTCGCCGTCGCTCCGTTCCACCTGTGGACCCTCCACGCGGCGGTGCGACGGCGGCCGGTTCGGGCAGCTGTCGGCACCGCGCTGGCGCTGCCACTGATGGGGCTGTTCTTCGGCCGGATGGCGCGGCTGTACGACGAGCGCTAGCGGTGAGGGTTACGCCGGTTCCTGCTCTTCTTTCCACTCGCCGAGTTCCCGTGGGTCCACGTGGACGAACACGTCGTCGACCTCGGGTATGGAGCGGACGTCCTCGACGATGGCCGTCTCGATGTCGTGGACCTCGTGGAGGGTCATCTCGCCCTCGACCTCGATGTGGAGGCTGACGTCGACCTCCGGACCGACGTAGTGGGCGATGACGTCGTGGGCGCCGTGGACCTCCGGGTGGGCGAGTGCGCGCTCGAGGATGTCCTCGCGGAGGTCGTCGGGCGGCGCGGCGCCGACGAGGTAGTTGACGTTGTCGCGAACGATCTCGTAGCCCGTGTAGAGGATGCCGACGGCGACGAGGAGGGCGGCCGCCGGGTCGAGGACGGGGTAGCCGACGGCCGAGCCGAGGACGCCGACGAGCGCGGCGCTCGCGGTAAGGATGTCGTTGCGGTTGTCGAGGGCGGTGGCTCGGATAGCCGGCGAGTGGTGGGTGTCGGCGACGTCGAGGCAGTAGCGGTAGAGCGCGTACTTCCCGACCGCCGTCCCGACGAGCACGACGATGGCGGCCGCTCCCGCGTGCTGCCCGTAGTCCCCCGAGAGCAGCGAGGTGGTGGCCGACCAGATGACGCCGACGCCGGCCGCGAGCACGCCAAGGGCGACGACCAGCGAGACGAACGGCTCGATGCGCTCGTGGCCGTGCGGGTGTTCGAAGTCCGGCGGCTGGGTGGTGAGGTAGAGGCCGCCGAGCACGACCAGCGAGTACGCGACGTCCGCGAGGCTGTTGACGGCCTCGGAGCCGACCGCGATGCTGCCGGAGAGCCACCACGCGGCGGCCTTCGCGGCGACCAGCGCGAGGTTCGCCACCAGGACGACGAACCCGACCCGGCGGACGGCGCGCGTGCGGTCCATCACGCACTGGTTCCCAACGGGGGAGGTTCGGCCTTTCGGTTGGCGTCACGGAGACGCCGCCAGGGCCACGCTCGATCTGCGTCCCGCCGCCTCAACTGTTCGGCAGGTCCCAGCGGATGCCCACGGTGACGCCCTCTACCTCCGTCGGGACGACCTCGACGAGGATGTCGTGGACCTCCATGGCGTTCTCGGTGCCGACAGTGATAGTGCGCCGGGGCTTGCCGGCTTCCGGGAGGAAGTGGTCGTCGTCGACGGACGCCTCTACGACGTACAGCCCCTCGCCGCTGACGACCTGGTCCCACTCGTGGTCCTCGCTGGGGTCGCTCTCGACGGTCTCCTCGAAGACCAGTTCGTCGCTGCCGCGTGGCGCGACGGTGATGGTGACCGAGTACGGGTGGTCGGTCTTGTTGAGGAGGCGGACGCCATAGGAGTCTGTGCCCGCGTCCGGGTCGCCGGAGCCACCGACGCCAGGTATCGCCGAACAGCCGGCGAGAACGGTGGCCGCGAGGACGCTACTACCGCAGAGGACGCTCCGTCTGGTTGGCTGGAGGGCCATATCCGGGCCTCGGCACGCCCGGTAAAGTAATTTTTCCTGACAGGACGGGGCGCGTGCTCAGTCGAACGCGAGTCGCGGAGCGCCCGCGTCGCTCTCGACGGCGGTGGCGTGCTCGCCGAACGCCTCGTGGAGACGGTCGTAGGTGTCGTCGAGGGCTTCGACGATGACCTTCGTGTCGCCGACGACGGGCATGAAGTTCGTGTCGCCGCTCCAGCGCGGCACGACGTGCGTGTGGAGGTGGTCGCCGATGCTGCCGCCTGCCGCGCTGCCCCCGAGGTTGAGGCCAGCGTTGTAGCCGTCCGGGTCGAAGGCGGCGTCGAGCGCGTCGAGCGTGGCCTGCTTGAGGCGCGCGTGGTCGAGGAGGACGTCCGGGGAGAGGTCGGTGTAGTCGCCGGTGTGCTCGCGGGGGACGACCATGCAGTGGCCCGGGTTGTAGGGGTAGTTGTTCAGCATCACGAACGCGTGCTCCGAGCGCGCGACGACGAGGTGCTCGCGGTCGTCCTCGCTGGCGGGGAACTCACAGAACACGCAGTCCACGCCCTCGTTCTTCTCCTCGCGCTCCACCCACTCGATGCGCCACGGGGCGAACACCTGCTCCATGGAGGCGCGTCGGCCCCACGAGACAGGAGTGTTTCGGTGAAGTCGCCCGGTGTACCAGCCCGTTGTATCCAACGTCGTGGAAGTTTATTTACGAGGCTAGTTCGTTGGAACCCCCGGGTGGTTCCGATGGCCAGCAAGACACCGCGCACAGACGGACGAACCGAACACTGCGAGCACTGCGGTCGGGAGACGGTACACGACGTCCGCGTCGAGGTTCGCACGGAGAACGAGCAGGCCGAGTACGCGGCGAACTCACGCGAACCGTACCGAGTCGTCACCTGCCGGGAGTGCGGTCGGGAGACGAGCCAGCGCATGAACGACGCGTAGGTCCCGCCCCGCGCTCGCCAGCCGACTGTCGGCACAGCGCCGCGGCCGTCAGTTCGTCGTGATCTCGCAGCCGTCCTCGGTGACGATGACTGTGTGCTCGTCCTGGCTCACAAGCGTCCCCTCGGCCTCCTTCAGCACGGGGTACGAGCGCACGATGTCGGCCATCTCTAGTCGCCGGAGGCTCATCTCCGCGCGCGGGGAGTCCAGCCAGCGCGCTGCGAACGGCAGGCCGTCGAACTGCTCGAGGTCCTCGAGCAACTGGCGGGCGCGCCGGTCGCGGACCGACCCCTCGCCGACGACCTCGTAGATCTCCGTGTCCGTCCCCTCGGAGACCTTCCCGCTGCCGGTGGTGGCGAACGGCTCGATGGCGAGCACGTCGCCGACCTGTAGTTCGACGCCGCTGTCGACCGCGCGGTTCGGCACGCTCGGCCCGGTGTGCGCGTCGTAGACGTCCATCCCGTGGCCCGTCAGGTTCACGACCGGATTGTAGCCGTACCCCTCGATGGCGGCCTCGATTTCGGCGCCGATCTCGCCCGTGTGGACGCCCGGTTCGACGGCGTCGACCGCCGCATCGAGGGCCGACTCGGCGGCCTCGACGAGGTCGGGGTTCCCGGAGAGGTCGACGGTGGTCGCGGCGTCCGCGATGTGGCCGTCGACGTGGACGCCGACGTCGAGACACACCATCTCCTCGCCGAACTCCGTCTCGTCGTCGGCACCCGGCGCGGCGTGGCTCGCCTCCTCGTCGACGCTGATGTTCACGGGGAAGGCGGGTTCGCCGCCGAGTTCGCGGATGCGCTCCTCGGCGAACTCCGCGACCTCGAGTTGCGTGACGCCGACCTCGATGCGGTCGGCCGCCGCGTCCAGTACGTCGGTGAGAATCTCGCCGGCCTCGACGTACTGCTCGTACGCCTCGGAGCCGACTTCGACGCTGTCTGCCATGTCACGCCACTTCGCCCGACCCGGGGAAAGAGGTTGCGGGATTGGGCGGTCGGCAGCGCCACTCACTCGCCCAGGAACGACTCGACGTCCGCGCGGAACTCGTCGTCCGCGACGCCCTCCGGGACCGAGTCGAACCAGTCGTCCGCCCACTCGTCGCCGTCTTCCGACTCGCGTCTCGCGTTCAGGTAGTCCATCGGCGTCTCGTCGTCCAGCGGCGCCGCCCGGAACACCACGTCGTAGCCCGTCGTCTGCCTGGTCGCGGACCCCGCGAGCCGGTAGCTGGTGCGGCTGACGCGCTCGGGACGCTCGATGTCGACGGCGAGCCCTGCCTTCTGGGCGACCCAGCGCCGCGCGACCGCCGCCCAGTCGTCGCCCGCGCGCACTGGACTCACGGGGAGCGACCAGCCCTGCGGTGCGTTCACCAGCAGGAGGTCACCGTCGTCGTTCAGCACGCCCACGGCGACGGCACCCGCCCACGTCTCGTGGCCGTTGAACGCGGCGACGTCGTTCACGACTTCCGTCTCCTCCCGGAACAGCACGTCCGTCCGCTCGCGTAACTGCTCGGGGTCGAGCAGCGACGTCTTCGAGAAACCGTCGTAGATGGGGCGCTCGGGCATGGGGGACCGTCGGGGGTACCGACTGTGACCCTTGCTTACCCCGCGCTCGTAGAAGAACGCTTCGGCAGTTCGCTCACTCCTCGGCTACGCTCGCGGCTCCCGGTCGCCGCTCGCACGTTCCGATAGCCCTCACTCCGTTCGGGCTATCGCGGTCTGCATCGCCGACGAGTTGAACGCCTCCCCCGCGTTCCCCTCGCTGTCGAGGACGATGACGCCCGCCGAGGAACCCGTGATCTCGCCGAACTCCTCGATGGCGCGCTCGGCGGCCCGCTGGGCGTCCAGCCCGGATTCGAGGTGGCGGACGGCGCGTCGCGTGAGCGTCGTCTTCGCGATGTCCTCGCCGGCGCCCGTCGCGGACGCGGCGCCCGCCGGGGCGGCGTAGAACCCGGAGCCGATCTGCGGGACGTCGCCGACGCGACCCGCGAGTGCGAGCCAGCGGCCGCCCGTCGAGGTGGCCGCGGCAAACTGCTCCCCGTCGTAGGCCACCGCGCCGACGGTGTCGTGGTCCTTGTCGTCTCTCCCGCCTGGATCCGTCTGTCCGAACTTGTCCCGTATCCACGCGAGGTGCTCGGTCGGTGTCCCCTCGGGGTGGTCGTCGAGGGCGTCCCAGCGCTCGCGGGTGTCCTCGCTCCAGAGGTCCCGTTCCACCTCGACCCCGACGTCCGCCGCGAAGTCGACCGCGTGGACGCCGTTCAGGAGGACGTGCGGCGTCTCCTCCAGCACCGCGCGCGCCACCGAGACCGCGGCCTCGACACCTGGCATCGACGCCGCTGCACCAGCACGTCGGTCGCTGGTCATCAGCCCCGCATCGGTCCGGATCACGCCGTCGGACTGCACTGCGCCGCCCGTACCAGCGTTGAACCGGACGTCTGCCTCGAGCACGCGGACGGCCGATTCGACGGCGTCCACCACGTCGTCCTCGCTCGCACCGGCGTTAGCCGCATCATTCAGCGTCGCCTGTCGCGGCGCCGGCTCCTCTGGGTCGCTGCCAGCCCCGCCGTGGACGATGACTTTCACGTCCGACTCTCCCGACGGCGGCCCCTTAGTGGTGCGGTTTCCGCCCGCAGGAGCCGCAACAGGGCGTCGACGTTAGGCGGCGTGTATGGATTCGGGGTGGCCGTCGTGCCGTCGGTAGCCGGTGTATAGCAAAGCGGTGGCACGGCCCGTGGAAAGCCATGAAGCTGGCAGTAATCGGGTTCGGGAACGCAGGGAGCAAGATTGCGGATCGAATCGTCGAGTACGAGGCCGACACGGGGCGGTCTCTCTGCCGGTTCACTGCCGTAATCAACACGGCGAGCATCGACCTGAAGAAGATCGACTACATCCCGAAGGACCACCGCGTACTCATCGGCCAGACCGACGAGCGCTCGAAGGGCCACGGTGCGGGCGCCGACCCCGAGCTGGGCGCGGAGCTCACGCGACAGGACAAACCGGAGCTCGCGCGGTTCCTCGACGGCGTCCCGCTACACGACATCGACGCGTTCCTCGTCATCGGCGGCCTCGGGGGCGGCACCGGGAGCGGGGGCGGCCCGGTGCTCGCAGAAATCCTTCGCGAGCGCTACGACGAGCCGGTGTACGGCCTCGGTGTCCTCCCGAGCCGCGACGAGGGCGGCCGAGCGTCGCTGAACGCCGCGCGCTCCGTCCAGTCGTACGCCGACCAGACTGACGGCCTGATGGTCTTCGACAACAACGCCTGGAAGGAGGGCAGCGACACGGTCGAGGGCGGCTACGAGCGCACGAACTACGAGATCGCCAAGCGCGTGGTGACGCTGCTCGCCGCCGGGGAGTACGACGGCTCGACGGTGTCGGAGAACGCGATGGACTCCAGCGACATCAACCGGACGCTGGCCGTCGGCGGCGTGAGCACCATCGCCTACGCGGAGGCGGAACTCGACGACGCGACGCGGCGCCAACAGGGGCTGTTGAGCCGGGTTCGGTCGGGCGGGTCGAGCGAGGACGGCAACGCCAACTCCGCGACGAAGGTCCACAGCCTCGTCCGGCGGGCGGTCCAGTCGCGGCTCACCTGCCCGGCGGACGTGGCGTCCGCGGAACGGGCGCTCATCGTCGTCTCCGGCCCGCCGAGCGAACTCTCCCAGAAGGGGCTGGTCCGCGCGAGACAGTGGCTCGAGGCCGAGATAGACAGCGTCGAGGTACTCGCGGGCGACGACCCGCGGAAGTCCGCCGACTCCCTCTCGGCGACCGTGCTGCTCTCGAACGTGACCGAGGTCCCCCGCATCGACCGCCTCCAGGAGCAGGCCGTCGACGCCCAGTCCAACATCGAGGAGCAGGCCAGCGGGCGCGACGAGCAGATCACGAACCTCGTGACTGACGCCGACGACAAGCTCGACCCGATATGAGCCGGCGCGGACGAGCGACGCGAGGCGCTCCGCGCCTCGATTCGCGCGAACGGGGAGCACCGCGACCAGTGAGCGGCTCGACGACACTGCCGCGCTGGCTCCGAGACGCACCCCAGCGACGAGCTGGCTAACACCGATGGCCCCGGAGCAACGGACTGACCGACGAGAGACGGCAGCCTCGCCGAGCCTCTGGACCCAGCTCCGCACCGACCTCGGGCGGCTCCACGTCGGCTGGATGGACCTCGCGTTCCCGCGTCAGGCCGACCCCCACCCGACGCTCGGCCGGTGGAAACCCGAGACGGTGCCCCAGCGACTCGCCTACTGGCTGTGGGCGCTCCTCGGCGTGGTGGCGCTCGCCGTCGGCTACCCGCTCGCGCTCGCCGGGTTCACGGTCCGCTTCTACAGCCGACGGCTGTACAGCACCGCGCTCGCGCTCGGCATCCTCGGCGTGGTGGTGGTCGCCACCCTCGTCTGGACCGGGCTCACCGTCGGCGTCTACCTCCTGGAGTTCTCCCGGGAGGGCGTCGTCGCGGTGGCCGCCGGTGGCGGCGTGGCCGTCGTCTCGGCGGCCCTGGCGACCGCGTTCGCGCGCTGGGACGGCCGGCTGGCGACGGTGCTGTTCGCGTACCCCTTCGGCGTCACCGCCGTGTTCCTGCCGCCCGTCGTCGCGGCGCTGTACTCTCCGACGCTCGGCGAGTGGGTGTTCCCGAACAGCTACAGTCTCGCCGTGTGGCTCCTGGAGAACCCGCTTTCCGTCGCCGGAATCGCCGAGTTCCTGCGCTCGCAGTTCACCCTCGTCGGCGTCGCCTACGTCGGGATGTGGTTCGCGCTCGCGGTGCCGGTCGGGTGGGCGCTGGGGCTACTCGTGACGCTCGCGGACTTCGTGCGACCGACCGCGGAGCGCTGAGCGCCCACTGGAGGCGGCAATACTTGGCGAGGCCGCGGCAAACAGCAGTCCTTTTAGGCGCATCCCGCGAGTTTTCGAACGATAATGAGCTACGACAAGATCTCTGTCCCCGAGAACGGAGAGCAGATCACGTACGACGAGGAGGCGGACGAACTCAACGTCCCGGACGACCCTATCATCCCCATCATCCACGGGGACGGCATCGGGAAGGACGTCGGCCCGGCCGCCCAGAAGGTGCTCGAAGCGGCGGCGAACGCGACGGGACGCAACATCGAGTGGATGCGCGTCTATGCTGGCGAGTCCGCTCGCGAGAAGTACGACGAGAACCTCCCCGACGACACGGTCGAGGCCATCAAGGAGTTCAACGTCGCCATCAAGGGCCCGCTCACGACGCCCGTCGGCGCCGGCTTCCGCAGTCTGAACGTCGCGCTCCGCAAGACGCTCGACCTCTACGCGAACGTGCGACCGACCTACCACCTCGACGGCGTCCCCTCGCCCGTCAAGAACCCGTCGGCGATGGACATGGTGACGTTCCGGGAGAACACCGAGGACGTCTACGCCGGCATCGAGTGGGAGGCCGGCACCGACGAGGTCCAGCAGGTCAAGGAGTTCGTCGAGGAGGAGATGGGGTACGATTCCACCATCCACGACGGCCCGGTCGGCATCGGCGTCAAGCCCATCACCGAGTTCGGATCGAAACGCCTCGTCCGTGAGGCCATCGACTACGCCATCGAGAACGACCGCGACTCCGTCACCCTGGTCCACAAGGGGAACATCATGAAGTTCACCGAGGGCGCGTTCCGCGACTGGGGCTACGAGGTCGCCGAGGAGGAGTACAGCGAGGACGTCATCACCGAGGACACCCTCTGGGACGAGTACGACGGCGAAGCGCCCGAGGGCAAGCTAGTCGTCAAGGACCGGATCGCCGACAACATGCTCCAGCAGCAGCTCACCCGGACGTCGGACTACGACGTCATCGCCACGATGAACCTCAACGGTGACTACATGTCCGACGCCGCGGGCGCCCAGATCGGCGGCCTCGGCATCGCTCCCGGCGCCAACTTCGGCGAGTCCCGCTGTCTCGCGGAACCGGTCCACGGCTCGGCCCCCAAGCACGCCGGCAAGGACAAGGCCAACCCGACCGCGATGATCCTCTCGGGCCGGCTGATGCTCGAGTACATGGGCTGGAAGGACGCAGGCAAACTCGTCCGCGACGCCGTCGAGGAGACCATCTCCAGCGGCCAGGTCACCTACGACCTCGAGCGCCAGATCGAGGGCGGCACGAAGCTCTCCACCTCGGAGTACGCGGAAGCCGTCGTCGAGCGCATCGAGGAACTCGCGTAACTCGCTCGCCGGACAGTCGGATTTCGGCCGATACCATCCGAGAGCGCTCGCACGACTCGACACCGACCACTATTCTCTCGGCGAGGACGTCGGCGAACTGTTCCCGAGACTACTCTCGTGGGCCCAGGGGCTGTGGTTCGTCGACGTCGTACCCGCCACCACCGCCGCCGCCGTCCCCGCCGCCGTCGTCACCGTCACCAGGGTCACCACAGCCCGCGAGGACGAGCGTCGCGACGGTTGCTGACGTGGCGAGGAAGCGTCTCCGGCTCATACTAGTGGTTTGGTAACGTTTGGCAATAAGTATACTGGCAGTCCACGCGCGGGCAGACACCGCGGCAACGGCTTTGCGTCTCGGTGGCATAGTGGATAGTATGTCAGACGACGACCCGTTCGAGGGGCTGGACGTACCGGGCGAGGACGACCTGGCGCGCGCCGACCAGGTGTTGACCGTCCGCGTCGAGTCCCGCAGGTACGACAAGCCGATGACCGTCGTCGAGGGGTTCGACCCCGACGTAACCGACACCGACGAGGTGGCGACGATGTTGAAGAAGCAACTCGGGGCCGGCGGCACGGCCAAGGAGACGAGCGTGGAGGTGCAGGGCGACCACGCGGAGCGAGCACGGGACATCCTCGAGAGCGAGGGATTCCAGGTCGACTGACGGTACCCCCTCGAGAGCGAGGAGTGTGGGTCAGGTGATGCGAGCGATGGAGTCGCCGCGGCGGAACTCGCCGTGCTCCTCGACGAGCACCTCGACCGTGCCAGCGTCGGGCGCGGGCACGTCGACGCTCACTTTCTCGATCTGGATTTCGGCTATGGTGTCGCCCGCCTCGACGGTCGCGCCGTCGCGCACGAACCAGTTGGAGACGACCGCCTCCTCGACGTCCATCGCGTCCGCCGGCCAGACGTCCGCGGAGTCGACGTCGGTCATTCCGTGACGCGGCGGACGGCCTCGGAGATATCCCCGGCAGACGGGTTGAACTCCTCTTCGAGTGGGCGAGCGTACGGCACCGGCACGTCGGGGCTGGCGACCCGCTCCGGGGGCGCTGCCAGCTCGTCGAACGCGTGCTCGGTGGCGAGCGCCGAAATCTCCCCGGAGACGCCGAAGGAGTGGTAGTCCTCGTCGACGACGACGAGGCGCCCCGTCTTCCGCACCGAGTCGAGGACCGTCTCGCGGTCGAGGGGGACGAGCGACCGGAGGTCCACGACCTCCGCGTCGACGCCGTCGTCCGCGAGGTCCTCGGCGGCGTCGAGTGCGCGGTGGACGTGGAGACCGAGCGTGACGATGGAGACGTCACTCCCCTCGCGTTTGACGTCGGCCTCCCCGATGGAGGCCTCGTAGTCCTCCTCGGGGACGGCGGTCTTCGGCCCCTCCGGTGCGGGCATCCAGCCTAGCCCCATCAGGCGCTTGTGGAACATGTAGACGACGGGGTCGTCGTCGCGGATCGCGGCGTGCATCAGCCCCTTCGCGTCGCGGGCGGTCGACGGGACGACGACCTTCATCCCCGGGAGGTGGGCGAAGGTGCCGTAGAGTGTCTGGGAGTGCTGGGCGGCGTCGTTGTACGTGCCGCCGACCGCTGTCGTCAGCACCATCGGCACCGACACCTGCCCGCCGCTCATGTACGTGTGCTTGGCCATCGCGTTGTAGATCTGGTCGAAGCAGACACCGAGGAAGTCGGTGAACATCAGCTCCGCGATGGGGCGCATCCCCTCCATCGCGGCGCCGGTGGCGGCGCCGAGGTACGCCGTCTCGCTGATGGGGACGTCCATCACGCGGTCGCGCCCGAACTCGTCGAGGAGCCCCTGGGTCGAGTCGAAGATGCCGCCGTAGTCGGCGACGTCCTCGCCCATGTAGAACACCTCGTCGTTCTCCCGCATCTCGTGCGCGATGGCGTCGACCATCGCGCGACTCATCGTGAGTTCGCGCTCGGCGGTCTGCTGGCTCATTCGGGACCACCCCCGATCGCGGTGCCGTGTTCGGGTGGGTTCGTGAACACGTCCTCGTAGGTCGTCTCGGGGTCCGGTTCGGGCTGGTCTTTCGCCCACTCGATCGCGTCGTCGACGCGCTGTTCGGCTCGCTCCCGGATGTCCGCGAGTTCGTCGTCGTCGACGCCCGCCGCCGCGAGGTCGGCCTCCAGGTGCGGGATACAGTCGAGTTCCTTCGCCCGTTCGACGTCCGCGTCCGGCCGGTAGGACTCGGGGTCGCCCATGAAGTGGCCCATGCGGCGGTGGACCTGGACCGAGAGCAGCGTCGGGCCGTTGCCGTTGCGGGCGCGCCCGACGGCCTCCTCGGCCGCCTCGTAGACCGCGCAGACGTCGTCGAACTCGACGCTGCGGCCGGGCAGGTCGAACCCGTTTGCGCGGTCGGCGATGTCGTCGACGTCCGTGATGCGTTCCTGGGGCATCGAGATGGCCCAGTCGTTGTCCTCCACGACGAAGACGACGGGGAGGTCGTGGACCGCCGCGAAGTTCAGGGACTCGAGGAACCCACCCTGGTCGACGGCGCCCTCACCGAGGAAGGCGACGGCGACGTCGTCCGTGTTGCGCTTCTTCGCTGCGAGCGCGGCGCCGGCGGCGGGCGGGCAGCCCTGCGCGATGATGCCCGAGCAGGCGAAGTTGACGTCCGGGTCGTAGAGGTGCATGTGCCCGCCCTTCCCGGAGGAGAGGCCGGTTTCCCGCCCGAAGATCTCGGCGGTCATGCGCTCCAGGTCGACGCCCTTGGCGATGGCGACGTGGTGCGGGCGGTGGGGCGCGGTGACGGTGTCCTCGTCGCGGAGGTGCGCGCAGACGCCGGCGCTGGCCGCCTCCTGGCCGGCCGAGAGATGGAGTTCGCCGGGGATGGGGCCGGCGGAGATGTCGAACGCCGGCTGTTTCCCCTCGAGGTACTCCTCCTGGAGGCGCTCCTCGTAGTATCGCGCGGTGACCACGTCCTCGTAGAGGCCCCGGATCGTGTCTGCTGTTAACATACCACTGTTTCGGTTCGGCAGCGCTGAGGTAGTAGTTAATTGACACGTGTTGGCGAGGTAGTTACCAGTTCGTGAATCGAGGGGGTGGACCGGGCGACGCGGCGGCAGCACAAAGGGCGCCGGACAACCAACCGGAAACCGTCTGGTAACATCGTTGATTCGTCGACTTGCCGTCGTATCGAACGATGGATATCGCCGACATCTACACCACGGAGTACGTCGCAGTGTCGCCGGATACCCCCGCGTCGAAACTCGTCGGTCGGTTCGAGGAGGCCGACGAGAAGGCCGTCCTGGTCGTCGACGGGGCCGACGTCGAGGGCGTCGTCACGGAGCGCCAGTTCCTCCAGTCCAGCGTGCCGCCGCAGACGAAGGCGCGGTCGCTCGTCTGGCACGTCCCCGCGGTGTCGCCGTCGACGAACGTCCGGGACGTGGCGCGCCACCTGGTGGGGGCACAGACGACGCTGCTGCCGGTCGTCGACGAGGGCGACCTGGTCGGCGTGGTCACTAGCGACGGCGTGCTGGCCGCCGTCGCGGACAACCTCGACGTGCTCACCGTCGCGGACGTCCAGACCGACGACCCTCTGACGGTGCCGCCGACCGCCACCGTCGGGAGTGCACTGAACCAGCTGCGGGAGCGCCGCATCTCCCACCTCCCCGTGGTCGACGACGGCGACGTGGTCGGCGTCGTGAGCGTGGCGGACCTCGTCGGCGTCACGGGACGGGCGGTGTCGAAGTCCAGCGGCGGGGACACGGGGTTCCGTGAGGGGCAGAGCCACGGCGGGTTCGGAGCCCGCGAGGGCGACCGCGACGTCCTCCTCGACGTCCCCGTACGAACCGTCATGACCGAGCGCCCGATGTCGACGGCGCCGACCACCCCGCTCGGGGAGGCGGTCGAGACGATGCTCGGCGCGGGCATCTCCTCGCTCGTGGTCGCGGCGGGCGAACGGCCCACCGGCATCGTCACGAAGACGGACGCCCTGGAGTCCCTGACGTGGACCGACGAGTCCCCGCCGGAGGTCCAGATCCACCACAAGGACCTGATGGACGACCTCACGATGACGACGGTGCGGGAGACCATCGGCGGCATCGTCTCGAAGTACGACGCGATGCGACTCCTCGAGGCGAACGTCTACTTCCACGAGCACGAGGAGCGCCTCCGCGGGACGCCGCTACTGCTCGCGCGCATCCGGCTGTTCACCGACAAGGGCCACTTCGTCGGCACAGGGGAGGGGTATGGCGCGTCCCACGCGTTCCGACTGGCGGCGAACGTCGTCGAACGCGAGATCCTCGAGGGGAAGACCCGGGGGCGCTCGAAGAAGGGGCGTGATCAGGAGGAGCGTGCCGCCCACAAGCTATACGGCTGGTGGCTCGCTGGACCCGACGAACGGCGGTGACGTCGGGCGACGGCTCGGCCCGGGGGCACCGTCGAGGGGTGAGCCTTTTCAGGGGGCGCGACCGACACAGTCGCATGTACGCGGTCGTCGGCTGTTCGAACTGCAACGCGCTGTGGGTGGTCGAGGGACGGCCCGACACCACCGGCTGTCCGCGCTGCGAGAAGCGCCACCAGTTCGGGAAGCTGCGGAAGTTCGTCACCACCGACGACGAGGACCACGCTCGCGAGGTTCGCGCGTCGATCCTCGCGAACAAGGCCGGTCACGGCGACGCGTTCGCGGAACTGGACGACTTCGCGACGCTCGACGACTACACCGACGACGTGGGGATGAGCGACGACGAGTTCCTCTCACAGGCGGGCGTGGACACCGACGAGGTGGCGGGCGTCGCCGAGCGCGTCGAGGCGTCCCCGCGGAGTCTCGGGAAGCGCGAGGCCGTCAGGACCGCGCTGCGGGAACTCGACGAACCGACGGCTGGCGAGGTGAAGGCGTTCGCCGCAGAACACGGCGTCGACGGCGACTACGTCGAGCGCGCACTGGCGAAACTCAAACGCGCCGGCGAACTCTCCGAGTCGGGCGGTCGGTACCGACAGCTGTAACGAACCTACAGCGGCCCGCCGGAGAGCGCCCGGAGGAGGGTGAGGGCGAGCACGAGCACCGTGAGGAGGAGTTTGAGGACGCGGAGCGCGCGCACTGCCAGTGCGGACGGGTCGGGGTCCTCGGCGTCGCTGTGAGCGCGCATATTACGACCCACGGCAGTGAGGAAAATAACCCTGTGTCTGCCGCGGGGCGAAAGTGAAACTGGTCAGGCCGTCAGCGCGAGCAAGACGACGCCGGCGACGCCGACTCCACAGAGCCAGCAGACAGCCTGCAGCGGGTTCGGGATCGGGATCACGTTCCCGGTCTGGTACTGCTCGGGGTTCCCCGTCGGGGCGCCGATGCGGGCGCTCGCGGTGGCGGTCTCGATGCCCGCGTCCGTGACGCCGACGATGCCGGGGACGACGAACAGCGGGACGCCGGTCAGGATCATCCCGAGCAGTTGCAGCGGGAAGTCGGCGGCGACGGCGACGCCGGTCAGTACCAGCGTCGTGGCGACGCCGGCGGCTGCGAACCGGAGGGCGACTTCGCGGAGGTTCACGTCGCTCATGGCCCGCCATCGTGTCGGCGGTGAGATAAGTGTTGCCGGCAGTCTCAGCGTCCGAGTTCGGCGTGGGCCGAGGAGAGGTGGCGGGAGGCGAGCGCGGCGAGCAGGCTGAGTTCGCCGGCGAGGCCGCCCGCGGCGATGACCTCGGCGAGCGCGTCGGCGTTCGCGCCGGCCGGGTCGCCGCCGCCCCGGACGCCTAGCACGTCGAGGGCCTCCCGCTGGGTGGGGAGTTTGGTGCCGCCGCCGACGGTGCCGACCTCGAGACTCGCGAAGCTCACGGAGGCGTAGAGGGCCTCCTCCCGAGCCTCGACGGTGGTGATGGCGTTGGACCCCTCGACGACCTGCGCGGCGTCCTGCCCGGTGGCGAGGAAGACGGCCGCGACGACGTTCGCCGCGTGGGCGTTGAATCCCAGGCTCCCCGCCTTCGCGGAGCCGACGAGGTTCTTCCGGGTGTTGGCCTCCTCGATGGCCTCCGGCGTCGTGTCGAAGCGGTCCTCGACCACGTCGCGGGGGATGGTGACGTCGGCAGTGACCGTGCGGCCCCGACCCTCCACGGCGTTGATGGCGGCCGGCTTCTTGTCCGTGCAGAGGTTGCCCGAGAGCGCGACGAGTTCCGCTGGCGTCTCGCGCTCGACGACCTCGCTGGCGGCCTCGGTGGCGATGGTCGCCATGTTCATCCCCATCGCGTCCTTCGTGTCGTAGCTGAACCGCAGGAAGACGTTGTCGCCGACGACGTACGGCGTCACGTCCAGCAGTTCGCCGTGGCTGGTCGTGGACTCGGCGGCTTCGGCGAGCACGTCGACGTGCTCGTCGACCCACTCGGCCACTTCGGCGCCCTCGGTCACGTCTGCGACCCGGAAGACGGGGGCGCGCGTCATCCCGACCTTCGTGACGCGAGCGTTCGCACCGCCGGCAGCCGTGATAGCCGAGCAACCCCGGTTGACGGAGGCGACGAGCGCACCCTCCGTCGTAGCCAGGGGGAGGTAGTAGTCGTCCCCGGCCGCGCCGCCGGAGACGGCCAGAGGACCGGCGACGCCGAGCGGGAGTTGCGTGCCGCCGGCGAGGTTCTCGACGGCCGTTTCGGCGGCGTGTTCGGCGTCGAACGTGAACGCGCCCGTGGCGTCGAGGTCGGCCCCGGTCTCGCGGACGAGCAGTTCGCGCCGCGCTGCCGCCGCCGTGTCGGCGTCGGCGTGGGATTCGAGTTCGTAGAGTCGGAGTTCGCCGGCCTGCACGCGGTCGGCGAGGTCTGCGGCGTCGGTCATGCCCGGGAGTCGGCGGCCCGGCGCCCTGAAGGTTACCCTTCGGCGTCGACCGGTGGAAATAGTGAGTTATATCACCAAGTAATTCACCGGTGTGGTATGACCGTCACCGCCATGCTGTCGGTCGCACCGCTGGACAGCCCGGAGGTCGAGTTCGACGAGGAGATCGCGAAGGCCGTCGACGCCCTCGAGGACTTCGACGTGCGCTACGAGACCTACCCGATGGAGACCACCATCGAGGCCGACTCCCTCGACGAGGTGTTCGCCGCGGCGCAGGCCGCCCACGAGGCCCTCGACGCGCGTCGGGTCGGCACCAACCTGAAGATAGACCACTTCAGGGAGGAGGACCTCGCCGTCGAGGAGAAGGTCGAGCGCGTGGAGTCGTACCTCGGCCGCGAGGCGGTGAGCGACGAATGACGTCGCGCCGCCGCTTCCTCGCGTCCGCCGGGACCGCCGCCGCGCTCGGTCTCGCCGGTTGCCTGGACGTCGCCAGCCCCGGCGGCGACCCAGACACGCTGAAGGTCGGCACCACGCAGTCCTACGTCGACGCCGTCTCCACGAGCGCCGGCGACTGGGTGAAAGCCGAGTTCGAGGCGCGCTACGACGCGACACTCGAGTGGGTCGTCCGCGAGAACGAACTCAACGACTTCCTCGAACGCCGGAAGCAGGGCGTCGACCTCGGCGCAGACGTGTACGTCGGCGTCACGCCCACCGACCTCGTCCGCGCGGACCGGGAACTCGACGAGTCGCTGTTCGCGGCGTTCGACACCGACCGCGTCCCGAACTCGCGGGACGTCGTCGACGCCTACCGTTTCGACCCGCAGGACCGCGTCCTCCCCACCGGGTCCTCGTACGTCTGCATCGTCTACGACGAGAACGAGGTCGCCGAACCCGAGACGCTGGAGGACCTCACGCGGGAGCCGTGGGCGGACAGCCTCCTCCTCCCGGACCCCCAGAACACGGTGACGGGCCTGAGCTTCCTGCTGTGGACGGTCGAGGCGTACGGCACCGACGGCTACCTCGACTACTGGGAGCGCCTGCTCGACAACGGCCTCCGCACCACCGGCAACTGGAACGCCGCGTACAGCGCCTACTCCAACGAGGAGGCCCCGATGGTAGTGTCCTACAGCACCGACCAGGTGTACGCCGCCCGGAGCGACGTGGACATGAGCCGCCACCAGATCGCGTTCCCGAACGGCCAGGGGTACGCCTACGTCTCCGGCACCGCGCGCTTCGCGGACGCCGGGAAGGACGACCTCGTCCACGAGTTCGCGAACTTCATGCTGGACGCCCGGACCCAGCGCGAGGTCGCCGTGAAGAACGTCGGCATCCCGACCGTCTCGGACGCCTCCCTCCCCGAGGACGTCCAGCAGTACGCCCACGTCCCCGGGGAGACACTCCAGTACGACTACGACACGTTGCGCGAGAACCTCGGCGACTGGCGGGAGACGGTCTCCCGGCGCATCGCCGGCCAGTAACGTACCAGTAACAGACTGGGTGCCAGCCGAACGAGTGCCGGACGGCAGTCGGCGCTGTCAGGCGACCATGTAGTAGGGGTCCCGTTCGACCGCCGGTTCGAGCGCGTCTCGGACGTCTCTCGCTCGCATGAACGACAGCCGCAGACCGTTCGTCTCGCGGTCGTTGACGACCCCGCGGTCGGCGAGGTCGCGCTCCATCTTCCAGCGGTTCCAGTTATAGATGGACGTGAACGTGTCGCCGCGTTGTACTACGGGTTCGTGCGTCTCGCCGTCGCGGTAGAGCACGCCCGAGTGGGTCTCCGCAGCGTGGTACGGCGAGTCGGCCTGCATGGAGATGTAGTGGAACTGGGTCGAGACGAGCCTGTTCGTCCCGATGTTCGCGATCAAGACGTTGTCCCGGTCGAGTTTCGCGTAACAGCCGTCCGCCCCGAACGTGTCGTGGTGGTCGCAGTCGTCGAAGCGGTACGAGCCGGCGACCTGGATGGAGTGCAGCGCGTCGTCCGTGCGGTAGTCGGCGTCGTCCATGAACAGGACGGGGAACGTGCCGACCTGTGGCCGGGAGTACTGCTTGTGGTAGACGCCCGAGTCCCGAAAACTCGGCGTGAATCCGGGGACGAGGACGCTGTCGAACTGCGCCGTCAGCTCCTCGTACAGCCGCTCGTACCCCCGTTGCCCGAACGCAGCGTTCACGTCGCTCAGGCCGACGTGGACGAAGACCACACTGTCGTCGTAGTCGTCCAGGATCGAACTGAGCTCGGAGAACTGGACCGGCGAGGCGGACGTGTCTCTGAGGCGGCCTCTGAGCCGGCGTGTGTACTGTCCTCTGGCCACGGTCCGCCACCGTCGAAGCTCTCGAAGGGGGCGGAGCTCCCGCGACATACACTGAACAGGGCGTTCGTGGCCAATGTAATACCGACCATATGCGAGAACAGGTTCGTTCTATACCCACCCCGGGGGTCTACGGCGTCAGCGGTGGGAGAGCAGACGAGACGAGGGCTGGGAGCCACCGCCGCACCCGCGAGCCGTGGCGCGAATCCCGCGACCCCGCCCCCGATGACCCCTTCCCCAACGTCTTTGCCGACGCACGACCCGGACAGTAGTATGACAGCGCCCGCCGACCTCGTCCTGCACAACGGCGAGGTGCACACGCTAGCCGGCGAGGAACGCTACGACGCCGTCGCGGTGCGGGACGGCCGCGTGGTGCGTCTCGCCAGCGACTACGACATCGACTTCCTGAACGGCGTCGGCACGGACGTCGTCGACCTCGACGGCCGCGTCCTCCTGCCGGGGTTCGTCGACGCCCACACCCACATGGAGACCGTCGGCCAGTACGGCCTCCACGCGGACCTCCGGGGCGCCAGCGGCCCCGGAGACGTGGCCGACCGCCTCCGCGACCGTGCGGCCGAGAGCGACGGCTGGATCCTGGGCTTCGGCTACGACGAGAGCACCTGGGACGCAGACGACATCGTGCAGGCGGACCTCGACGCCGTCAGCGAGGAGCGTCCCGTCGCGGCCATCCGCGAGGACATGCACACGGCGACGGTCAACGACGTCGTCCTCGACGAGTTCGGCTCCCAGATGCCCGACGACGACGTGCTCGGCGACGGCCGCATCGTCGAGGACGCCGTCGAGGTCGTCTACGACGCTACCGACCCCGGCCCCGCGGAGACGAAGGACCTCGTCCGGGCCGCCCAGCGCGAGGCCAACGAGCGGGGCGTCACCGCCGTCCACGACATGGTCCGGCACTCGGACGCGCCGCGGGCGTTCCGGGAACTCGCGCTCGCCGGCGACCTCACCGTCCGGGTGCGCCTCAACTACTGGAGCGACCACCTCGACGCCGTCCGCGAGGTCGGCCTGCGGACGAACCACGGCTCCGGGCTGGTCGACGTCGGCGGCGTCAAGACGTTCACGGACGGGAGCCTCGGCGGCCACACCGCGAAGCTCTCCGACCCGTACGCCGACGCGCCCGACGAGACGGGGACGTGGGTCGTCGACCCCGAGGAACTGGCGTCGTTCGTCCGGGAGGCCGACGAACTCGGCCTGCAGGTGACCGCCCACGCCATCGGCGACGAGGCCGTCGACGCGGTGCTCGACGCCTACGAGGAGTGTGCGGACGCGGCCGCGAGCCGCCACCGAGTCGAGCACGCCGAACTCGCGAGCGACGACGCCGTCGAGCGGATGGCCGAGCTGGGCGTCGTCGCGTCGATGCAGCCGAACTTCCTGAAGTGGGCGGGCGAGGAGAGCCTCTACGAGGACCGCCTCGGCACCGAGCGCCGGGAGGCGAGCAACCGCTTCCGGGCGATGCTCGACGCCGACGTGCCGCTCGCGTTCGGCAGCGACTGCATGCCACTGGACCCGCTGCTGGGCGTCCACCACGCCGTGAACGCCCCTGCCGAGAGCCAGCGACTCTCCGTCACCGAGGCGCTCCGGGCGTACACCAGCGGCGGCGCGTACGCCGGCTTCGCGGAGGACCGGATGGGGACCGTCGAAGTCGGCAACGTCGCGGACTTCGTCGTCCTCGAGGAGTCGCCGTGGGAGCGCCCCGAGTCGATCCGCGACGTCGATGTGGCCGCGACGGTCGTGGACGGCGACGTGGTCTACCGCAGCGAGGGCTTCGACGGCGGGCAGAACGACTAACTGCTCGCGCGGTCACGCTCCGCGTATGGCAGCAGCCGCCGGTAGTGTGTTCGCGTTCTTCCTGGCACTGTCCCTCCTCGGCGCGCTCGCACTCTACTACTTCGTGCGCCGCGAGGCCGAGAACACCGAGCGGATGCGCCGCGACGAGGCCCACGAGCGGGTCTCCCGCGAGCAGGACGAGAACTAGTCGAGCAGCGATTCGCCGGTCATCTCCGTGGGCTGGTCGACGTCCAGCAGCGCGAGCAGCGTCGGAGCGACGTCGCGGAGCGCGCCGCCCTCGCGGACCGCGTGGCCCCCGGAGCAGTCCTCGGCCGCGGCGTCGGCGTCGAGGAAGACGAGTGGCACGGGGTTGAACGTGTGCGCGGTGTGTGGCTCCTCGGCGGTCCCCATGTCGTCGGCGTTGCCGTGGTCGGCGGTGACGAGCACGTCCGCGCCGGACTCGCGCAGTGCGGGGACGAGCCGGCCGAGTTGCTCGTCGACGGCCTCGACGGCCTCGATGGCCGCCTCGTAGTCGCCCGTGTGGCCGACCATGTCGGGGTTCGCGTAGTTCAACACGAGCACGTCCGGGTCGTCGGTTCCGAGCACGTCGAGGGCGGTGTCGGTGACCCCCGCCGCACTCATCTCCGGCTGGAGGTCGTAGGTGGGGACGTCCGGGCTCTCGACGATGCGCCGGAACTCGCCGTCGAACTCCACCTCGCGGCCGCCGTTGAGGAAGTACGTGACGTGGGCGTACTTCTCGGACTCGGCGACCCGGAGCTGCGTGAGCCCGTGTTCCGCGAGCACGTCGCCGAGGGTCTGCTCGGGCTGTCGGGACGGGAACGCCACCGGGAGGCCGAAGGTCCTGTCGTACTCCGTCATCGTGGCGACCGGGGCGTCCGGCGGGTCGGTATCGAAGCCCCAGTCGTCGGGCCGGATGTCGGCGAGCAGCCGGGTCAACTGGCGCGCGCGGTCCGACCGGAAGTTGCAGAATATAACGGCGTCCCCATCGCCAAGTGCCGCGCCACCCTCGACCAGCGTGGGTTCGACGAACTCGTCGGTGGTGTCGCGCTCGTAGGACTCCTGGACCGCCTCGACCGCGGAGTCGGCGCGGTGGTCGGCCTCCCGGTGGACGATGGCGTCGTACGCGCGCTTCGTCCGGTCCCAGTTCTGGTCGCGGTCCATCGCGTAGTAGCGCCCGGTTACCGTGGCCACGTCCCCGGTACCCTGCTCGCCGGCGACGGTCTCGAGCGTCTCCAGGTAGTCCTCGCCGCCGTGCGGGGAGGTGTCCCGGCCGTCAGTGAACGCGTGGGTCGTCGCCTCGACGCCCCGCTCCGCCGCGCACTCGATCAGCGCGTGAACGTGCTCGTGGTCGGAGTGGACGCCGCCGTCACTGACGAGACCCATCAGATGTACGCGGCCGCCCGTCTCCGCCACGTGGTCGAAGGCGCCAGCGATGGCGTCGTTCTCGCAGAGGTCGCCGGACTCGATGGCGTCCTCGATTCGGGTGTACTCCTGGAGGACGACCCGTCCCGACCCGATCGTGAGGTGGCCGACCTCGCTGTTGCCCATCTGCCCCTCCGGGAGGCCGACGTCCCGGCCGGTGGTGGTGAGCGTGCCGTAGGCTCCCCGGCGGGCGTACTCGTCGAAGTTCGGCGTCTCGGCGGCCCTCACTGCGTCCAGTCTGTCGTGGTCGCCGAGCCCCCAGCCGTCGAGAATCACGAGCGCGGCCTGCATGATTCAGGGTGCGGTAGCCGCGGCCATGTAGGTGTCGTTCGTTGGTCGCAGGTCCGGCGGAGCTTGGGACAGCATACTCCGCAGCGAACACCCAGAAAGCCCCGGCGTGCTCGCTGTCGCCGGGCTTCGCCCGGCTGCAAGCGGTTCCGGGGGAACCGCTCTGCCTGCGGCTCGCTGCGCTCCTCGGCCTCCGGCCTGCGGTGCTTACGTCGCCTCGGCTACCGAGCACGCCGCCCCTTTCAGTCCGCCCGTCGGTCGACGCTTCGACCGGCAGACACCGTTGGGGTATTTGGTGCTCGGGGGAACAGACGGTGGCATGACCCTCGACCCCGTCCACTTCGACGGCATCGCGGACCTCGCGCGCCAGATCCGCCACGAGGTGGACGCCGAGGAACACCGCGACGTGGCCGAGGAGACGTGGGCGAACTACCTCGACCCGCTGTACGGCGACGGCGGCGTCGTCCTCGAACCGCTGGCCGAGCAACGTCGGTCGGCCGCCCCCATCGAGGAACTCGCGCTCCAGCCCTCGCCGTTCGACACCGCCCACGGCCTCGACTCCGGCACCATCAACCCGCGGACGTTCAAGAACGGGCTCGTCCTCGACCTGGCGCAGGCGGCGATGAGCGCGACGCCCTCGGACCTCGACCTCCACCGCTCGCGGACGGTCATCACGAGCGTCCACTCGAACGACGCCACCGTCCGCACGAACACCGACTGGCGGAAGTGGGACGCGGGATTCAGCCGCGGGCGCATCGTCCACACCGCGCCGCTCGCCCGCGACCAGGAGCGCGTCGTCCACGGCCTCGCGCTCTACCTCGCGGAGAGCCACCACGCCGTCCAACACGCCGAGGCCGTCGACGACCTGCTGCTGCTGGACGGTCCGGTGTACCCGAAGCAGCTGGTGAACTGGGCGGACCGCCACGCGAGCGTCGCAGACCTCGTCACGGAGGAAGAACTCGTCGGCGAGGTGCTGGAGAACTACGTCCGCCTCGTCGAGCGCTTCGCCGAGCAGGACGTGCCGCTGGCGGGGTTCGTGAAGAGTCCCGCGAGCCAGGCGCTCGTCCGCGCGCTCCGGGACCGCGGCCGGCCGACGCCGTGGGCCAGCGACGCCGCGTTCTTCACGCAGGTGCTCGAACGCCGCGAGTTCGACGGGGAGGACCACCAGCGCCTCACCGACGAACTCACGTGGACCGGCTGGTTCACGTCGACGCTCGGCGCGGACGGCGTGTTCGCCGACGCGGGCGAACTCGGCGTGGAGCGCGAACTCGACGCCGAAGCCTACGAAGTCGCCTTCTTCGTCGTCTACGACCCCCGGACGGACCTCGTCCACAAGGTCGAACTCCCCTGCGCGTTCGCACGCGACGGTGACGTCCGCGCGGCCGTCGAGCGCTACGTCACCAGCCAGGTCGCTGCGGAGGCCGGCCCGCCGAAGCCCGTGGGGAAGGCCGACGAACTCGCCCGTATCGGCGCCGCCGAGAAGGGCGAACTCGTGCGGAAGCTTGAACAGTCCTTCGACAGCCAGCAGGACCGCAACTACGACGACGAGCGCTGGGAGTGAGGCGGCCTGCGGTGTTCGAACGCGGAGAACACTCGTCCGGTTTTAAGACCGGTGAGCCGAGAGTGCCGACAATGAGCGACCGCGCCATCGAGACACGGAACCTGACGAAGCGGTACGGCGACACGACCGCCGTGGAGCGACTCAACCTCGCCATCCCCGCGGGCAGCGTCTACGGCTTCCTCGGCCCGAACGGCGCGGGGAAGACCACGACGATGCGGATGCTCACGACGCTCACGAGACCCAGCGACGGCACGGCCACCGTCGCGGGCGCGGACGTCACCGACCGCGAAGCGGTCGTCTCGAACATCGGCTACCTCCCCGAGGAGCCGCCGCTGCACGCCGAACTCACGGGTCGCGAACAGCTCCGCTACATCGCCGGTCTGCGCGACCTGCCCGAGGCCCACGCCGAGGAGCGCATCGAGGACCTCCTCGCCCGGTTCTCGCTGGCCGACGACGGCGACAAGCGCATCTCCGCGTACTCCAAGGGGATGAAACAGAAGGTCGGCATCATCCAGGCGATGCTCCACGACCCGGACGTCCTCTTCCTCGACGAACCGACCTCCGGGCTCGACCCCCGGGCCGCGCGCACCGTCCGGGACACCATCGCGCACCTCGCTGCGGGCGACGCCACCGTCTTCCTCTCGACGCACATCCTCCCGGTGGTCGACGAACTCGCGGACACGGTCGGCGTCCTCTACGACGGGAGCCTCGTCACGGAGGGGTCGCCGCGAGGACTGAAGTCCCGCGCGGAGTCCGGCGAGGAGCGCACCCTCGAGGACGTCTTCCTCGAGGTGACCGGCGGCATCGGCGAGGAGGCCTGACCATGTCCGCGCTGCCGGACGCCCGCCACTCGTACGCCATCGCCCGCAACGAACTCCGGGTCGGCTGGCGGAAGTTCCGCTCGAAGAGCTTCGTCCAGGTCCTCGTCTTCGGTCTCGCCGCGCTGCTCGGCCTGGTGTTCACAGCCGCTGCGACCTACGGTGCGTACTGGGCGGGTCAGGCGCTCGTCGAGGACCCGGGCGAGGCGGCCGACCTCGCCGCGCTCGTCCCGGCCGGCCTCGGCGCGTTCGTCCTCTTCATGGCGGCGTACATGACGGTCATCCAGATCGGCGACATCGACGTCCGGGACGGCTACCTCACGACGGTCCCCGCGCGTGACGTCGTCGGCGGCCTCCTGCTCTCGGGGTACGTCCGCGTCGCCGGCTTCGTCGCCGGGCCGCTGGTTGTCGCGAGCGCGGGGTTCGCGGTCGGCACCGGCGAGCCCCTGGCGTTCCCGCTGGCCGTCCTCGCCGTGGTCGCGCTGACCGCGACCTCGTTCCTCGTCGGCTACCCGCTGGGAGCCGCCGTCGGCTACCTCCTCGGGCAGTCCGAACTGGTCGCCCGTTACAGGGTCGCGCTCGGCGCGCTCGCGTTCGTCGCGTACTTCGGCCTCATCCTCACGGGCACACTCGACGTGGTGATCGACCCCGTCATCGAGGCGTTCCGTGCCTCGCCCGTCGCGTGGTACAGCGACCTCGTGTTGCTCCCCGTCCTCGACTCGGCGAGCGCCCTGCAGGCGGGGGCGGTGGTCGTCGGGTCCGTCCTCCTCTCGGCGGTCGCCGTGTTCGCCAGCGTCCGCGTCTCCGAGCGCCGGTGGTACGACGACGGCGTCGACGCCGGCGCCCGGGAGACCGACTCCGTCTCCGGTGGCCGCCTCGACGGACTGCTCGGCCGCCGGACCGCGTGGGTCGCACGCAAGAGCTGGCTGCGCGCCCGGCGCGCCCCCGTCAAACTGCTGTACGTCGCCTACCCGATCTTCGTCCTCGTCACCCCGATCCAGGCGAGCGTCGAGGCCGGCCGGGTCACCAGCCTGCTCCCGACGATCGTGGCGCTGTACGGCGCGTGGATGACCGGCGCGCTGTTCACGCTCAACCCGCTCGGCGACGAGGGCGCGGTGCTCCCCGTCTCCGCCATCACGGGCGTCACCGGCCGCGAGTTCGTCGGCGGCCTGGTCACCGCGAGCGCGCTCCTCGGTGGACCGGTGACGCTCGTCGTGACCGTCGTCCTCGCCGTGCTCAGTCCGCTCCCGCCGCTCGCCGTCGTCTGTACCGTCGCGGCCGCCGCCGTCCTGCCGCCGCTCGCCGCCGCCGTCGCCGTCGGCGTCGGCACTGCGTTCCCGAAGTTCGAGGCGACGACCATCACCCGGAGCCGCGAGGCCGTCGTGCCGTCGCTGTGGGCGTTCGCGGTGTACACGCTGGTGTTCCTGGTGACCGCGGGCATCGCCACGGGAGCGCAGTCGCCGGCGGCCGCCGGCCCCATCGCCGACGCGCTCGGCGCGAGCACGGCAGCCGTCCGCCTCGGCAGCCTCGTCGTCGGCGTCGCGCTCGCGGGCGCCACTGCAGTCGTCGGCACGCGCACCGCGGTGCGGGCGTTCGACGGCTACACCACGGACGACTGACCGGACACTACTTGAAGAGCCTAGTGGCTGCGGCAGTACGACGAACTGGGGACGCTCGAAACGTCCCCCTATGACGGTACGTAGCCACAGGTGGTCGCCGTGACGGCGCCGACGCTCCCCGAAGCGATCTCGAACGTCCTCCCGGACGGCCCGCTGGCCGACCCGCTGGGGGCGTTCCTCTCGGCGTTCCTCGTCGCGAACTTCGTGCTCGCGACCACCGCGGTCGCCGGCCCGTGGGCGAAACGCAAGATAGCCGCCGACTTCTGGGGGAAGGTCGGGCCGAACCGGATGGGACCGTACGGCATCCTCATCGTCGTCGCCGACGCCCTCCGCCTGCTCTCCAAGGAGAACATCGTCCCGGAGAACACCGACCGACCGGCCTTCGACCTCGCACCGCTCGTGATGGCGTCGACCGCGCTCCTCGGCTTCGCCGTCGTCCCGATGGGGTCGCTGTTCGGCGTGCGTATCCACCTCGCGGACCCCGAGACCGGGCTCGCGTTCGTCTTCGCCGTCTCCTCGCTGGCGAGCGTCGGTATCGTCATGGCGGGGTACGCCTCGAACAACAAGTTCAGCCTGCTCGGCGGTCTGCGCGCCGTCGCGCTCACGATCGCCTACGAGATCCCGCTCGTGGTCACCGCCGCCAGCGTCGTCCTGCTCGCGGGAACGCTCCAGATGGGCGCCATCGTGGAGGCACAGGCCGAACCGCTGCTCACCGTGGCGGGGGTCACGATTCCCTCGTGGTACGCCGTCGTCAACCCGGTCGCGTTCGCCCTCTTCCTCGTCGCGAACCTCGCGGAGGTCGGGCGCAACCCCTTCGACCTCGCGGAGGCGCCACAGGAGATCGTCGCCGGCATCATGACGGAGTACTCCAGCGTCTACTTCACGCTCATCTACCTCGCCGAGTTCATCCACATCTTCCTCGCCGGCGCCGTCGTCGCGACGCTGTTCCTCGGCGGCCCCGCGGGGCCGGTGCTGCCCGGCTTCGTCTGGTTCGTCGGCAAGATCTGGGCGGTGTTCCTGTTCACGCAGTGGATGCGCGCGACCATCCCCCGGGTCCGCGTCGACCAGCTCATCGAGATCGGGTGGAAGGGACTGCTCGTCCTCTCGTTCCTCAACCTGCTGCTCACCGCCGTAGTCGTCGTCGTGTTCGCAGCCTGAGCCTACGGTTCCGCCTCGTGTTCGCGGACGACCTCGATCACCACGTCGTCGGGGTCGATGCCGATGCGCGCGAACTGCGTGCGGACGTGTTCGCGGGCCGCGTCGAGGGCCAGTTCGCGGGTCTCGAACCCCCGGGGCATCGGCGACTCGAAGGCGACGTTGACGTCCTCGCCGTCGACCCGCTGGACGCTCCCCCCGCTCTCGACGGCGTAGAACTCGTCGCAGACCCAGACGTAGGGCGCGGCCTCGTCGGGGGCGCCCTTGAACGACGGCGAGTCCTCGCCGCGTTCGTACAGGGACCCCGTGAGCGTCGTCCCGCCCGCCGAACCGCGCACCAGTAACATAGGTGGTACTGGGTGGCCGACGACCATAAGCCCGTGGCTGGACCGCAGGTCACGAGACTGCTGCCAGCAGCGCCTCGCAGACGTCTCCGTTCGTCGCGGCGACGTACAGCCCGTCGCCGGGTCGAGCGACCGAAGCCCCTGCCTCTGAGGCGAGCAGTTCGCCGACGTGCTGCTCCTCGTCGTCGGGGTGGAAACAGACCATCCCGTCGAGACGCCCCCGGGCCAGCGCACCCCAGTGGACGCAGGGCGACCAGCTCTCGACGACGCGCTTCGTGACGTCGCCGAGCGCGGCCTGCAGCCGGTCTGCCTCGTCGAGTCTGCCGTCGAGTTTCACGTCGTGGCCGACGACGAACGCGACCGTCGCCTTCGCGGGTGGGACGTCGCTGTCGGCGCGAACCGGGTCGCCGTCGTAGCGCACGCCCTCGCCGCGCCGCACGACGAAGAGGTCGTCGGCGACGGGGACGTAGACGCTGCCGACGACCGGCCCGTCGTCGTCGAGGACCGCGGCCGCCGTCGCGAACGACGGGAGCCCCGAGACGAAGTTGTTCGTGCCGTCGAGTGGGTCGACGATCCAGCGGTAGTCGCCCTCGATGGCCACGTCGCCGGACTCCTCGGCGTACACTGCGTGCCCGGGGTGGGCGGACTGAATCACGTCGAGCATCCGCGCCTCGGAGGCGCGGTCGGCCGCGGCCTTCACGTCGTGTCTGGAGAACTCCGCGTCGACCTCGTCGCCAAAGCGTTCGCGGAGGTGCCGACCGCCGGCGAGACACGCCCGCACGGCCGTGTTCTCTACGTTGGAGAGCATCACCGGACGACACTCGACAAGCGTCTAAGGCGTTCCGGTTCGAGGGAAAGGGGTTTGTAGGCGGCCCGTGAGGAACGCGCCATGAGCGACCTCGGGGACTTCGCCGACCACGACCGCGACGACGCGGGCAGTGGTGCGAGCGACACCGGTGCTGGTGGCGCGGACGATGACTTCCAGCGCGCGGACCTCGACGACGTCGGCGACGACGCGGGCCTCGGCGCGCTGGCCGTCTCGGAGGGACTCCGCATCCACGAGGACGGACAGGAGACCGCACTGAAGGCCTACGTCACAGCCGGCAACCGGTCGGCGGTCCGTCTCGGCACGTACCTCGTCGCGCCGTACCCCCGCGGCGAGAAACTGTTCTGCCGCATTACCGGCCTGGAGTACGTCCAGGCGTTCCAGAGCGACGACGCCACGGAGATCCACGCACGGAGAGCCATGCGCAGCGACGGTGTCGACGAGCAGGACTACAAGTTCCTCGCCGAACTCGAACCGGTCGCCGTCCTCTACGACGACGACGGCGACCTCAAGCGCCGGATGCCCGACCGCGTCCCGAAACCCGAGACGGTGGTCCGGGCGGCCGACGACGCCACCGAGATCAAGACCGGTCTCAAGATCCCGGAGGAGGGTGTCTTCCTCGGTCACCTCTCCGTTGGCGGGGAGAAGGTGCGGACCGCGGCCGAACCGCCGACCATCGACTACCGGGTGAAAGACGACTACGACTCGGGCGACCCGCTCGTCTTCCGGCACACGCTCGTCGCGGGCGGCACCGGGTCCGGGAAGACCCACTCCGCGAAGAACGTCCTCCGGCAGTACCTCCACGAGGACCGCCGCTACCCCGTCGACTCGGGCGGCGCGGAGCGCCGGATGGCGGTCGTCCAGTTCGACCCGCAGGACGAGTACGCACAGATGCACGACGACAACCCCGAGGCCACCGCCGGCGACGAACGGAACTGGGAGACCCAGGGGCTCGCCCACGGCGGCCACGACGACACCGTCGCGTTCGTCCCGAAGGTCGGGGACGCGTCGTACGCTGCGGACCACCACGGCGCCAAACAGGTGGAGTTCACAGTGCCGTTCTCGATGGTGCGCTCGAACCCGTGGCTGGTCGCCTCCAGCGGCCTCAACGACAACCAGTACGGCGCGCTGACGCTGCTCCTCGACCGGTTCTTCGGGAACTACGGGCGCTCGGGAACGTACGAGGAGTTCTGCACGTTCCTCGACGACCCCGCGCTCAAGGAAGAACTCGACGAGAGCGGGCGCGTCCACGAGGCGACCTACGAGGCCGTACTGCGGCGCGTCCACAACATGCCCTCGGGGCTGTTCGACCAGGACGCACGCTCGATCACCGACCTCGTCTCGGACCGCCAGTTCGTGCGACCCGGTCGCCTCTCGGTCGTGCCGACGTACCACATCAGCAACTCCCGGGCGGCGGAGACGGTGGTACTGGCGGTGTCGAGCCTGCTCGTCGACCAGAAGCTCTCGAACGACCCGACCTACGAGTCGATCAAGGAGACGCCGCTCGTCGTGGGGATGGACGAGGCGCACAACTTCCTCGCGGACGCCGACAGCGTGCAGGCGAACAAGGTCGTCGGGAAGTTCACCGAGGCCGCCAAGCAGGGCCGAAAGGAACGTCTCGGCCTCTTCCTCATCACGCAGGACCCCCAGGACATCGCCGACCCGGTGTTCAAGCAGGTGAACACGACGGTCGTGTTAAACCTCGGTGACGAGGACGCCATCAAGGCCGTGAACATCCCCGCGGAGCTCCAGTCGAAGGTCCCGTACATGGAGAAGGGGCAGATGGTCGTCTACTCGCCGGACAACTCCGAACCCGTCGAAATCTGTGGGCTGCCGACGTGCCTGACGCGTCACGGTCGCGAGTAGTGGGAATTGCCCAACCGCTTTTTGAGGGGCACGACGAACTATCCGGTATGTCGAGGATTCTCGTCCCTATCGACGGTTCCGAACAGGCCCAGGACGCCCTAGAGTACGCACTCGAAGAGTTCGAGTCGGACGACATCACGGTCATCAACGTCATCGACCCCATCGAGGCCGGCTACACGGCGCAGGCGACGGTCCCCGGCTACTCCGAGGAGTGGTTCGAGCAGGCGAAGTCGGCGGCCGACGACCTGTTCGAGGCGGCCAACGAGACCGCCGCCGAGTACGGCAACGGACCACTCGACACCGCGACTGAGGTCGGCCGACCGAGCCGCACCATCGTCGAGTACGCCGAGGAGAACGGCTTCGACCACATCGTGATAGGGAGCCACGGGCGCGCCGGCGTGACTCGCATCCTCCTCGGGAGCGTCGCGGAGAGCGTCGTGCGTCGCTCCCCGATGCCAGTGACGATTGTGAGGTAGGGCTTGCAGGCGGCGTGTCGTCCTCGCGGCCCGGGTCGCCGCACTCCCGCCCCGGCCGGACCGCGCTTGTCGTCAGCTCACGGTGCGGGTTGGTTCCGCTCTCCTACTTGAACCTACACGAGCAGAAAGCGACGCCTGTGAGACAGCCGGCAGGTTAGCATCCGGCGACCGAGCGGGTCGAATACCCCGGAAGATCGCCGGTTCACTCCGCGAACGAAGTGAGCGGAGGCCGAGGAGCGACCAACGGGAACGACGCTGGCTTTTGGTGGAGCTTTTGCCGAGCGAGCGGCGCTACACGCCGCTCGCGCAGCGCAAAAGGTCCGCTAGAAGATATTCGCCTGCCGGTAGACGCTGATTCCCTGGTGGGTGATCTCGTACGGTTTGGTCTCGCGGGAGTGGTTGGCGTCCCGGATCTTCTGGATCTCGACGGCGAGACGGGTCTCCCGGAAGTCCTCCGGGCGGATGTAGCGCAGGACGACGACGGCGTCCGTGAGGTACTCGATGATGCCGTAGCGCGAGGCGAAGGGGTTGTCCTCGCTGGCCTCGCTGGTGAGCATCGTGGTGACGCCGGCCTCCTTCAGCGACTTGGTGAAGTCGTAGATCTCGGTGCGGCGCTTGGACTGGTCGTCGTACATCATCTCCAGCAGGGAGACGGAGTCCAGCACGAGACGGCTGGCGCCGAACTCCTCGACCAGACGGGGGAGTTCGTTGCGGATGCTGGTCAGGGAGTTCGCCATCTCGATAGGGTCGATGTCGATGACGGCGAGGTCCCCCGCCTCGGTGTGCCGGTCGAACTCCCAGCCCTTGTCGACGGCGCTCTTGATGACGCGCTCGCGGGACTCCTCGAGCGTGATGAAGACGGCACGGTCGCCGTTCTGGACGGCCTCGTAGAGGAACTGGAGGCCGAACGTGGTCTTCCCGGTCCCGGCTTCGCCGACGGCGACCATCAGGGAGCGTTCGGGGACGCCACCCTGGATCATCTCGTCGAGGCCGTCGATGCCGATGTCGATGCGGGGAATGTCGGAGTCGTACTCTTCGTCCTCCTCGAATCCGCCGGGCGCCCCTGCACCGGCGTCGCCGTCGATGTCGAACCCGAAGGTCTCGTCCCCACCGCCGGGAGCGCCGCCACCGCCGAACGCGTCCGCGAAGTCGTCCTCGAAGAGGTCGTCGCCGCCGCCCGGTTCGCCGCCGCCGAACGCGTCCGCGAAGTCGTCGGAGTCGTCTCCGCCAGACTCACTCTCGGCGGCGTCCGGCGCCGGTTCGTCGCCCAGGTCGAGCGCGTCGGTGGGGTCGACTGACTCGTCCGCGGTGTCCTCGGCTTCGTCGGTGTCGCTGTCGTCCGGGGCGTCGTCTACGTCTGCGGTGTCTGTCTCGACGGCTTCGTCGTCGGCGTCGGCTGACGGTTCGTCTGCGTCCGCCTCCGTCGGCGGGTCGTCGTCAGCATCGGCTGGCGAGTCCCCGGAGTGGTCGGCCGACTCCTCGGCCTCGTCGTCGAACGCCTGCTCGAACCAGTCCTCGTCGTCCTCAGCCACGGTGACGCCTCCAGCCCGCGACGGGACGCGCCGTCGACTCCATACCCGGCCGTTGTGACACAGCGAAAAGTAGTTTCCGCCGCCCGCGGGTTTTTCAAGGGCGCCCGTGAGATAGTCGGTATGCGTGTTGGAATCGTCGCACAGCGGGGGAACTCCCGCGCGGCGTACCTGGCGGCGGACCTGCGTGAGTTACTCGCCGACGAGGACGTCGAGGTGTGGCTGGACACGGAAACGGCGGCCACGCTCGACGGCGACGGCCACGACGTCGACACGTTCGACGCCTGCGAACTCGTCGTGAGCATCGGCGGCGACGGGACGTTCCTGTTCGCCGCGCGGGGCGCCGGGTCGACGCCCGTGCTCGGCGTGAACCTCGGCGAGGTCGGCTTCCTGAACGCGGTGGCGCCGGGCCAGGCCGTCGAGACGACGCGCCGGGCGGTCCGGCGGTACGAGGAGACCGGCGAGGTGAGCCACCGGGAGGTGCCGCGGGTCACCGCGACCGGCGAGGACTGGGCGCTGAACCCCGCGCTCAACGAGGTGGTCGTGGCCGGCGAGCAGCGCGGGCACGGTCACGGAGTGGACGTGGAGGTGCGCGTCGACGGCTCGCTGTACGAGGCGACGCACGCCGACGGCGTGCTGGTGGCGACGCCGACGGGGAGCACCGCGTACAACCTCAGCGAGGGTGGGCCGCTCGTCACGCCGGGCGTGGACGCGCTCGTGGTGACGGGGATGTGCCCCGTCGAGCCGATGCCGCCGCTGGTGACGGGCCTGGACAGCGAGGTGACCGTGCGCGTCGACGGCCCGGAGTACGCGGTCGTCTCCAGCGACGGGCGGAACCGCGAGCGAGTCGCGACGCCGGCGGTCGTGACCGTGCAGACCACGGACGACCCGGCGCGGGTCGCGGGCCCGGAGACGGACTTCTTCCAGGCGCTGAACAAACTGGAGTGAGGTGCCGGAATGAAAAGGGTTAGTGAGCCGCCACACGTAGCGGACGCCAATGAGCCAGCAGCTTCCCGACGTACAGGCGACCGAACCGGACGTCAGAGTCGGCCTCAGTCAGGTCGGCGTCACGGGGGTCGAGAAGCTCGTGAAGATCGCTCGCGAGGACAAACGTCCCATCGCGTTGATGGCGGACTTCGAGGTGTTCGTCGACCTCCCGCAGGGCCGGAAGGGCATCGACATGAGCCGGAACATGGAGGTCATCGACGAGACCCTCGAGGCCGCCGTCTCGGAGCCGGTCTACCAGGTCGAGGAGATGTGCGGAGACACCGCCGAGCGCCTGCTCGACAAACACGACTACACGACGACGGCGACGGTGAAGATGGAGGCGGAGCTGATGATCCAGGACGAGACACCGGCGAGCGAGCGCTCGACGCAGGGCACCGTCGACATCATCGCGTCGGCGACCGCCCGCGAGAACGAGCCGACCCGCGAGGAGATCGGCGCGCGCGTCGTCGGGATGACGGTGTGCCCGTGCAGCCAGCAGATGATGAGCGAGACCGCGCGGGAGACGCTCCGTGACCTCGGGGTCGGCGAGCGCGAGGTCCGGAAGTTCCTCCAGGCGGTCCCGCAGGCGGGCCACAGCCAGCGCGGGCACGCGACGCTCACCGTGGAGGCCGCGGGCGACCCCGAGGTCGACCTGATGGACATCGTCGACCTCGCCCGGGACTCGATGAGTGCGCGCATCTACAACATGGCCAAGCGCCCGGACGAGGACCACATGACGTACGCGGCCCACGCGAACGCGAAGTTCGTCGAGGACTGCGTGCGCTCGATGGCGGAGGGCGTCGTCGCGGAGTTCGACCACCTCGCGGACGGCGTGGTGGTGACGATGAAGCAGTCCAACGACGAGTCCATCCACCAGCACAACGCCCACGCCGAGCGCATCGCGGAGCTGGGGACGCTGCGCGAGGAAGTGAACGAGAACTAGAACTCCCACCGCGTCGCGTCCGTCGGGAAGTCCGCCCACGCGAACGCGCGCTCCGGTCGCACCGCGAAGACGGGCGACCCGTGGCGGACGTCGTACTTCTGTTCGTAGGCGTCGTCGACGCGTTCCTGAGTCTCGTCGTCGGTGACGCGTTCCGCGTGCCCTTCGAGAATCACGACCTCGGTCCCGCTCTCGGAGTGGACGCTCACGGCGGGGTTCGTGGCGAGGTTGCGGACCCAGCGCGTGAGCTCGCCGCCGCCACAGTGGACGGTGTCGTCGACGTAGACGCCCCACACCGGCCGAGTGTGCGGTGAGCCGTCGGGGCGCGTCGTGGCGAGCCAGAACGTCTGCTGGTCGCGCAGGCGGTCGGCGACGAACGACCAGTCGAGGGCGCCATCGCCCTCGGGGATCCCGTAACTGTCCTCGGTCTCCGGGGTGCTCCGCTGGGGGGCGGTCATGGTCGAAGTACGCGCCGGACGACAATCAGTCGAGTGTCGGGTCGGTCGAGTTCGCTCGGTCGGGTGTGCCGGTCAGTCGAGTGTGTCCGCGTCGGTCCAGCTGTCCTCGAAGGCGGCGTAGACGTCGGCGGCGAACTCCGCGTCCTGGAGGTCGATGATGGCGAACGCCTCGTCGGGTTCGACGGGGTTCGACACCTCCAGGCAGACCTCCGCGCCGTCGACGATGGTGACGTTGCCGTCGATGCCGTCGCCGACGCGGACCTCGTAGTCGGGGCTGTCCGCGAGGTCCGAGGCGTAACGCTCGTTGACGACGTCGGGCATCGAGCGCGCCAGGCCCTCGGACATGAGCACCGAGACGGAGACACCCCGCTCGACGGCGTCCTGGAGGCGGCTGAACACGCGTCCGCTCACGTCGTCGAAATCGAAACTGGAGGAGGGCGTGCCGGAGACGAGGACGATGCTGTCGCTGGCGGCGTCGAGGCGTTCGAGCAGCAGGCCCAGCGAGTCGTCCGGTCCGAGCGCGGCGGTCCAGAAGCCGTCCTCGGGGGCGGTCGGGTCCTGGAGGTCGCGGGTGAGTTCGTCGACGACGGACTCGTACTGGTCGGCCTTCTCGCGGAGTTCGCGCTTCCGGTCGTCGAGCAGGCGGTCGAGGGCCGTGTCCGGTTCGACGGCGACGTACTTCTTCGGCCGACTCGCGGCCTGACTCCGGACGAGGTGCTGGGACTCGACGCTCCCGAGCACGTCGTAAATGCGGCCCATCGGCACCCCGCTCTCCTCGGACAACTCCTTGGCGGTTGCCGGACCGGTTCGAAGGAGCGCGCGGTACGCACTCGCCTCGTACTCCGAGAGCCCGATGTCCCTCAAATCAGCCATCTCGTCGTCAGTTGGGATTCGGGGGTCAAAAACACTCCGACGGTTTATCTCGGCCGGCCGGTAGCGCTACTGCGTGCTCGCCACGAGGTCCGCGAGCGCCTCGGGGGAGTCGACGGCCGCCGTCGTGCCGTCGGTGGTCTCCAGCCACGCCGTCTCTCGTTCGCTGTCGGCGTCCGGCAGGACGACCTTCTCGTGGTCTGCCATCCGGAGCGCCGCGCGGTGGAGGTCGCTGCCCACCTCGTCCGCGACCGCGACCACGAGCGGGCGGTCGACGACGCGGGAGGCCGCCGTCCCGTAGCTCGCGACCTGGACGCCCATCCGGTCGGCCGCCCCGGCGAACGCGCCGACAGCGTCGCGTGCGGCGTCCAGGTAGCGGTCGTCGCCGGTGAGGTAGTGGAGGTCGACCAGGGCGTTGGCGAACGTCGCGGCGTCGTCGATGGGCCGGAGCGGCATGTCGAGCAGACCGACGTCCTCGCCGGGGCCGTCCTGAAACGCGCCGGTCGCGTCCTGCAGGTCGTCGATGGTCGCGTCCGCGACGGCGACGGCAGTGTCGAGGTAGCCGTCACCGAGCACCTGGGCCGCCGTGGCGAACGCCTGCGTGACCTGTGCGCGGTCCGCGAGCAGGCCGGTGGGTGCGGCGGGTGCGTCGAAGTGGCGGACTGTCCCGTCGTCGACGAGGCTGTCCGCGAGGTAGTCGAGCGTCCGCTCGGCGTAGCGGGTCGCCGTCTCGTCGTCGGTGTACGACGCGAACGCCAGGAGTGCGTCCGCGGCGAGGGCGTTCACGTCGGCGTACGCCGTCTCGTCAACGGCCGGTTCCTCGTGGCCCGCACGCTCCTCGTCGGGGGCGTCGAAGTACGCGCTGGCGGCCTCGCTACCGCCGAACGCCGCGCCCGTCCACAGCGTCCCCGTGAGGTAGTCGATGGCGTCCGCCGCGGGGTCGCGGTACGCCTCGCTGCCCGTGTGGAGGTAGGCGTGGGCGAACGCCCGGAGCAGGCTGGCGTTCTCCGAGAGCACCTTCTCGCGCTGGGGGTCCGACCAGTCCCGGCCGTGGGCGAACCGGAAGAACCCGCCGTCGACGTCGTCCGTGAGGTTGCGTGCGACTGCGTCGAGGGTCCGGAGGGCCTGGTCGCGCTCGCGCTTGAGGGCGAACTCGATGGTCCCCGGGAGCGGGAACTTCTCGCTGGTCCCCCAGCCCGCGTGTTCGTCGTCGTACTGGTCGCCGAGCTGGCCCGCGAGCAGGCGCTCGATCTCGCCGTCGACCGGTCCCCGGGGTGGTTCGCCGCCCTGCAGCGACCGGGGCACCTGGCCCGCGTCCTCGCCCTGCTCGTCCCACGTCTCGCGGACGCGCTGGAGCACCTGGCGGAACCCCTCGGGTTCGAGGAACGTCGCGCCCGCGATGTGGTTCCCCTCGGGCGTCACGAACACCGTCGACGGGAACCCGCCCATGTTGTACCGCTCGCGGACCCGCGGGTGGCGGTCGGCGTCCACGCGCACCGGCACGAAGTCGTCGTTGACGTTCGCCGCGATGCGGGGTTCCGCGTACGTCCGCTCGTCCATCTGCCGGCACCAGTCGCTCCAGGACGCGACCAGCGCCACCAGCAGCGGGACGTCCCGGTCGGCGGCCTCCGCGAACGCCGCCTCGCCCCACTCGCGCCACTCCACACGCGTCCGGTCCGCAGCGTCTTCCATACCCGCCACTCGGCGGCACGCCCGGGAAACCGTTTCGACACGGGCAGCGCGAGGCCGACCGACGGGAGTCCTCGGACTGCTCGAACGAGGAGCGAAGCGACCCGTGAGAGTCGCGGGAGTCGACAGCGCCGAGGGCTTTCAGACAGTCGCAGGAGTCGTCACCGCCACCAAGCTATCAGCTGAATACAGGAACCGTACGGTAGCAGAAAAGCTATCAGGCGCGCGAAGCAACCTCGTGGTATGCCTCGACTCCGGTGGCTGTTCCTGGCCCTGCTGATCGTCCCCCTCGCGGACGCACTGTTCCTGGTGTTCGTCGCGGGGGAACTCGGCTGGAAGGTCACCGTCGCCATCGTCGTCCTCACTGCGCTCCTGGGGACGCTGTTCGTGCGCGCCGAGGGCCGCCACACCCTCCGGCGCATCCAGCGCTCGCTGGCGAGCGGCGAGTCCCCGGCGGACGACCTCATCGACGGCGCGTTCCTCATCGCCGCGGGCGCGTTCCTGCTCACGCCCGGCCTGCTCACGGACGCCCTCGGCTTCCTGCTCGTCTTCCCGGTGACGCGCATCCCGTTCCGGTACGCCGTCAAGCGCTGGGTCATCCTCCCCAGACTCGACCAGCGCACCGGCGGCTTCGCCACCGGCAACGTCTACACGTTCGGCTTCCCCGGCGACGACGCCGACCCCTTCGGTGGCGACGCCGGCGGCTCGGGCGGCGGCTTCGACCCCCGGGACTTCGACGCGAACGCCGACAGCGAGGACACCGTCGACCTCGGCGAGGAGTCCTACGACGTGGAGTTCGACGACGACGAGGACCGCCGGTAACGCCAGCGGGCGCCGGTGTCGAAAGGAAACCCTTAATTGTGGCACCAGCAAACGTTCGGTTGCGTTCGGGTCAGTAGCTCAACTAGGTAGAGCGCCACTCTGATAAGGTGGAAGTTTGCGGTTCAAATCCGCACTGACCCACTCAGTTTCCTCTCGTTCACTGACCGAGTAGCGAGTTCTCTTTCGTGAGGATATTACCCTGACCTATGCGCTAAAGAACACCGCCGTCAGAACTCGCTGGAAAATTATAGTGAATATGGCAGCCGAAAGGCCAATTAGGAGTTGGAAACACAAAACTTTCCACTTTGGCTCATCCAGTTCGCTGGCCAACCAGGCGACCGAGAGCCCAGTAATCATCAGCATCAGGGAACTTGCGCCCGTGACGCCCCTCTGAATCGCGACGCTATCTGTTGCCACCATTATAGCTCCTGAGAAGAACAAAAGCGCCCACCAGAGCAGAGCGGTTCCTCCTGTGATTATCCCGACCCCCATGATGTCAACATCTTCGTCGCTGTTGAGTACCCACTTCACCACCCCCAACCAAAGCGTAAGCGCCACTAGAGTTGCCTGAAACAGCGGGATAGACGTACTAAGGTCTGCAACCATATCTCCCACTCACCACTATTTCCAGATTAACTTTCCTACCCGTTGTCAGAATAGGTCCGCCTGGCTATATCCCCTGCCACGGATATCCTCCTTTGTCACTCAATCTCGAGCGAATAATGTGGTCCGTGCTCGGGGTAACAGCTCATCTTCGTAAACGAAACCACTACTTCTGCTCTTCACTCTCGGCGATTCGCTGGAGCGCGTCCGCGATGCCTTCTACGGCGACGAGAAACCGCCACAGGAGGTACAGCGACACGAACAGCATCCCGAACCAGATCACGAGCAGTGGCTGGTGTATGACGAGCACCGAGTAGCCCAGGAGGAGGACGTAGAGGAGGACTATCAGGCCGAGCCAGTGGGAGGGAATAGACGCAGGGGACCAGTCCGACATGCGTCGCTCTACCCGGAAGGCACACTTAAAATCAGCGTCACTTGCGCACTGCCTCGCCATAACCGCGTTCGCACGCGCTGCAACTCCGCGACGCTTTCAGTACCCAACACACCGAACTCCCTGCTGGGTTCCGAAGGTTCGGAACCTGTCCCTGTTCCCCGCCACGCCGAGGCCCACGGCCGTTGCCTGGCCGTTCCCTGCCACCCGGGCCTCGGTTGGCGTTCCGGAGTCCAGTCGCGCAGTCGAGGAGTGCCGGACGGCGCTGGTCCCGGATTCGGCCCCCGCGTCTCGAAGCGGAGGATTCACGCACGCCGAGTGCCAACGCGAGTCCATGAAGTCGCACGTGAAACTGGCGCTGGTGCTCGCCGCGGGTATCGCGGTGCCGGGCGTGGCGGACTACGCGCTCAAGGAGGCGGGCGCGCCGACCGCTGGCGCCGCCGTCTGGGCGGTCGGGTACGCGACGATGGTGCTCGTCGTATGGTACTACTGGATCCGCCCGCTGGACATCACTGGACCGAGCGGCGGAACGGAACCTTAAAGGGGATTTCGCGGCGATTTCCGACCAACAATGGCGTTCACACCGTTGCCCCTCATAGACGACTTCCTCGTCAACTACCACGTCGGGCACGCACTCCTGGTGTTGTTCGCGCTGTCCATCGTCGGGGTCATTCCGCTCGGATCGCGGAAGATCGTCTCCATCAACGCCGTGATGTTCGGCCTGCTCTTCCTCGTGATTCCGGGGTCAATGCTCGGCGACGACCCGTTCACGTACCGCTTCCTCGGCCTCGCGCTCGTCATCGTCGCACCGCTGCTGTACGTCACCGCCCGCAGGTAATCCGGGGCCGCGAACGCCGCCTTCTACCGACGACCAATCCGTAGCCGAGCGGCCGCGTCACACCGCGCGCCGACCACGCTCGCGCTACTCTCCGACGAGTTCCTCGTAGCGCGCGCCCGTCTGCTTCAGCGTCTGTTCGCTGTACAGTCGCTCGTGGTCGAACGGCAGGTACTCCGCGGCGAGTTCGTCGATCTTCGCGTCGACGGCGTCGCTCTCCCGGCCGTGGATCATCGTGAAGAGGTTGTACGGCCACTCCTGGTCGGGTCGCCGCGGGCGGTGGTAGCACAGCGTCACGTACGGGAGTTGGCCGACGTCGACGCCGCGCTCGTTGAGTTCGTCGTCGGGGACGTCCCAGACGACCATGCAGTTGGCGTCGAAGCCCGTGACGACGTGGTTGACGATGCAGCCGACGCGCTTGATGCAGCCGTCGGTGAGCAGGCGCTCGACGGCGTCCAGGACGCTCTCGACGTCCGCGCCGATTTCGTCGGCGACGTCCCGGTAGGGGGTCGCGGACAGCGGGAAACCGTCCTGGATGGCCAGCAGCAACTCGGCGTCCAGTTCGGAGAGGTCGCCCGTCGCGTTCTCGCTGATGCGCGTCGCGGAGACGTCCGTGCTGTCCAGGCTCTCCCGTGCGAACCGGTCGGAGTTCACCACCGGGAACTCGAGGTCGATGTAGTAGTCCGTGAGCATCGGGAGGTTCAGCACCTCGCAGCCAGTGCGCTCTTCGATTTCCCGGAGTATCTCGTCGCGTCGCTCCCGGCTGCCGGCGGTGACCACGAACCACTGGTTGTACTCGTGGGCGCGCCGGTAGTTGTGGTTCACCTGCCGGTAGCCGTTGATGACGTCGGCCACCTCGTCGAAGCGGTCCTCGGGCGCCCGCACGGCGGCGAGCGTCGAGGAGCCGATGACCGGCGGGTTGAGCACGGCGCCGAACCGCCGGAAGACGCCCTCGTCGCTGAGCCGTTCCACGCGCTCGACGACGTCTGCCTCCGTCGTCCCGAGCGCCGCCGCGACGGCCTGGAAGGGACGCTCGCGGACGGGGAAGCCGCTCTGGTACTCGTCGACGAGGCGTGCGTCCGTGTCGTCGAGGCGTTCACGCCAGTCCTCCGCAACCATTGGTCGGGCGTAGGGAGCACTGCGGTTACTGTCTACCGGTTCCGGCGCACGCGAACCGGGTGGATTTACCGTGGTGCGATTCCAACCCCGAGACATGAGTGATTCGTACGGCGAGTGGCCGCTACAGCGCCTGATGACGGAGGTCGTCGGTTCTGGGCCGAAGTCCGCCGCGGACATGACCCGCGAGCAAGCGACGGAGGCCTTCGAGCGCATCCTCGACCACGACCCGGACCCCACGACGCTGGGCGCGTTCTGGCTGGCCAACCGCTGGAAGCGCAACGACGGCGAGGAACTCGGCGCGTACGTCGACGTGATGCGCCGTGACAGCGTCGTCACCGCCGAACCGGACGCCGACCCCGTGGACTGCGGCGCGAACTACGACGGGAAGCAGTCGAGTGCGCTGCTCGGCGTCGCGGCCGGCGTCGTCGCGGCCGCCGGCGGCACGCCAATCGTCGTCCACTCCGGCGACCGCGTGCCGACGCAGCAGGGCGACGCGTACAAGCACGTCCTCGACGAACTCGGCGTCCGCACCGAGCTCTCACCGGACGAGAGCGCGCGCATGGTCGACGAGGTGGGCTTCGGCTTCTACTACCAGCCGGAGTTCAACCCGGTCGTCGACGCGCTGTGGGACCGCCGCGAGAAGATGGGCGTCCGGACGTTCGTCAACACCGTCGAGACGCTCGGCAACCCCGCGAACGCCGACGTCCACCTCGGCTCGTTCTACCACCTCGCGTTCGCGAAGAAGATCGTCGAGACGGTCCGCGAGAGCGAGGCCGTCGGCTTCGACCGCGTCCTGATGTTCCAGGGGATGGAGGGGTACGACGACGTGCGCCCCGGGTCGACGACCGTCGCGGAGTGGTCCGCGGGCGGCGACGTCGAGGACTTCACCGTCGAGACGCCGGACTACGGGATGGACTTCGAGAGCGAGGACCTGCACGTCGACGACGTCGCCGTCGACTCCGCGGCGATCACGGCGGACGTGCTGGCCGGTGAGGAGCGCGGCCCGTTCGTGGACGCCGTGGCGCTCAACGCCGCCCTCCGCATGTACGCCGGCGAGGACGTCGACTCCATCGACGAGGGCGTCGAGGCGGCCCGCGAAGTTATCGCCGACGGCCGCGCCGAGTCGCTGCTCGCGGACCTCTGTGCGTTCTGAGGTCGGAACCACTTTGTGACAGCCGGCGAATCGGAGCGCATGAGCGACGGCGACGGGTTCGACGTGCTGGCCGACGAGACCCGCGCCGGCATCGTCCGTGCGCTCGCGGTGGCGCGCCGCGACGACCCGCGGAACCCACACCGCTCGTTCTCCGAACTGCAGGACGACGTGGGGGCGACGGACTCCGGCCGGTTCAACTACCACCTCGGGAAGGTCAGGGGGCACTTCGTGACGCAGACAGAGGACGGCTACACGCTGTCGGCGGTCGGGCAGCGAGCAGCGGGCGCCATCCTCTCGGGGTCCTTCGACGACCCGCCGGAACACGACCCCGTGGACCTCGACGAGGACTGCGGCCGCTGTGGCGAGCCAGTAACGGCGCAGTACGAGGACGGACTGCTCCTGGTGGGCTGTGAGAACGACCACAGGTTCGGGGACTCCCTGCCGCCCGCGACCATCGAGGAGAACACCCTCAGAGAGTCCATCGACGTCCTCGACGCGAAGATGCGCGGCGACGTCGAGCTGGCACGCCGGGGCGCCTGTCCGACGTGCTTCGGCCCGGTCGCGTGGTCGTTCCACCGGGACCTCGACCCCGAGGCCCCGGTCGAGCAGATCTACACCGCCGAGTGCCAGCAGTGCGGCCAGCAACTCGGCGTCCCACCGGGGTTAGTCGTCCACGACCACCCGGCGCTCGTCGCCGCCTACCGGGACGCCGGCGTGGACCTCCGCGAGCAACTCCTCTGGACCGTCGACTGCTGTCTCCCCGGGGCGTCGGAACTCGTCTCCGAGGACCCCGTCCGGGTCGCCATCGACGCCGGCCCGCACGGCGACCAGCGGTTCGTCCTCGACGCCACCGCCGACGTCGTGACGGCACCGAACGACGCGAGTAGGTAGCGTTATCCGCCCGGCGGTCGACCGTTCGGACTGTATGACTATCCAGGCGACGCTCCACACGAGCGAAGGCGACATCGAGGTCGAACTGTACGACGACCGGGCCCCGCGGACGGTCGAGAACTTCGTCAACCTGGCGAAACACGACCCCGCGGCCAGCGACGACCCGGCCCCCGACACGCCCACGTGGGAGGACCCCGAGAGCGGCGAGGTCCGGGGCGACGCGCTGTACAACGACGTCAAGTTCCACCGCGTCATCGAGGGGTTCATGATCCAGGGTGGCGACCCGACGGAGACCGGTCGCGGCGGCCCCGGCTACCAGTTCGACGACGAGTTCCACGACGACCTCCGCCACGACGGCCCCGGCGTGCTCTCGATGGCGAACTCCGGCCCGGACACGAACGGCTCGCAGTTCTTCGTCACGCTGGACGCCCAGCCACACCTCGACGGCCGCCACGCGGTCTTCGGGAAGGTCACCGACGGCATGGACGTCGTCGAGGCCATCGGCACCGTCGAGACCGGCCCGAACGACCAGCCCCAGCGCGACGTCGTCCTCGAGTCCGTCGAAGTCCACGAGTAACGCGACGCTCAGAGCCCTGCGGCGCGGCGTTCTTCTTCGTCACCCAGTCGGGTAGCGACCAGTCGGTCGGCGCTCCACGGGAGCGATTCACTCACTACCGAACATGTCCGCGACAACCACCAACTGGTCGCTCCCGAAACCGGACGACATGGCTGTCGGATCGGGACAACTCGCACTCACAGTGACGACCGGACTGCTGTTGTTCGTCGTCGCGTGGACGCTCACCAGCGTGGAGAACTGGCGCTCGTACACGCCCTCCGGCGGAGGGTTCGGTACCGGCGACGACGTCGACCACCGGGAGAAACCGGGCGGCGTCGTGCGCTGGCTCACCACCGTCGACCACAAGGACGTCGGCATGCTGTACGGCACGTTCGCGCTCCTCTCGTTCGTCTGGGGCGGCGTCGCAGTCCTGCTGTTGCGCACCGAACTGCTCACGCCCCCCATCGACGTCCTCGACGCGGCGACGTACAACGCGTTGCTGACCAGTCACGGCGTCACGATGCTGTTCCTCTTCGGGACGCCCATCCTCGCGGCGGTGGCGAACTACTTCATCCCGCTGCTCATCGGCGCCGACGACATGGCGTTCCCGCGCATCAACGCCATCGCGTTCTGGCTGCTCCCGCCGGGTGCGCTGCTCGTCTGGGGCGGGTTCTTCCTCGAACCGCTGGGGCTGGCCGAGGGCGCCCAGACCGCCTGGACGCTCTACCCGCCGCTGTCGGTCCAGCAGACCAACCCGGGCGTCGACCTGCTGTTGCTCGGCCTCCACCTCACGGGCGTCTCCGCGACGATGGGCGCCATCAACTTCGTCGCCACCATCTTCACCGAGCGCGGCGACGACGTCGACTGGGCCACCCTCGACATCTTCTCGTGGACCGTCCTCGTGCAGTCCGGCCAGATCCTGTTCGCGTTCCCGCTGCTCGGCAGCGTGCTCATCATGTTGCTGCTCGACCGGAACTTCGGCACCACGTTCTTCGCTGTCGGGGGTGGCGACCCCATCCTTTTCCAGCACCTCTTCTGGTTCTTCGGCCACCCCGAGGTGTACATCCTCGTCCTCCCGCCGATGGGACTCGTCTCCTACATCCTGCCGAAGTTCACGGGCCGGAAGCTGTTCGGCTTCAAGTTCGTCGTCTACTCGACGCTCGCGCTCGGCGTCCTCTCGTTCGGCGTGTGGGCCCACCACATGTTCGCCACCGGCATCGACCCACGTCTCCGTGCCTCGTTCATGGCCGTCTCCATCGCCATCGCGATCCCCTCCGCGGTGAAGGTGTTCAACTGGATCACGACCATGTGGAACGGGGACCTCCGGCTCACCGTCCCGATGCTGTTCTGCATCGGGTTCATCCAGAACTTCATCATCGGCGGCGTCACCGGCGTCTTCGAGGCCGCCATCCCCGTCGACCTCATCCTCCACGACACGTACCACGTCGTCGCGCACTTCCACTACGTCATCATGGGCGGCATCGTCTTCGCCGTCTTCGCGGGCATCTACTACTGGTTCCCGCTGTACACCGGTCGCTGGTACCAGCGACGACTCGCCCACGCCCACTTCTGGCTCTCGATGGTCGGCACCAACCTCACGTTCTTCCCGATGATACTGCTCGGCTACGGCGGGATGCCGCGTCGCTACGCGAACTACAGCCTCGAGGTCGGGCCGGTGTCGTACTTCACCGACCTCCACCAGCTCGCGACGCTCGGCGCGTTCGTCCTCGCGGTCGGCCAGCTCGTCTTCGTCTGGAACGTCGTCGTCTCCTGGCGCGAGGGGAAGCGCGTCGAGAGCGACGACCCTTGGGACCTCGCCGTCCACGGCCAGCGGACGAAAGAGTGGGTGTGGTTCGAGCGCGACCGCCGCCCCGTCGTCGCGGACGGCGGCGACGACGCCGACGGCGAGGCGGCGGACTGACCGCCAGTCGCGGGGACCGAAAGCCGAAAGACCGGCGACCCCCAACCCCCGCCAATGAGCGACGCCGACACCGCCGTCGACCCCAGCGACATCGGGGAGGCGGACGCGCCGCCCGTCGAGGAGAAGCCGTACAAGCTCGTCTACGAGGCCAACAAGTGCTTCGGCGCGGGCAAGTGCGCCGAGGTCTCCGCGAACTGGGAGATGGACATCTCGACGGGCGTCGCGAAGCCGAAGACCTACTTCTTCGACGAGGACGAACTCGACCACAACGTCGCCGCCGCCGAGGCCTGCCCCGCGAAGAAGGGCGACGGCGTCATCCACGTCGTCGACCGCCGCACCGACGAGGAGATCGCGCCCGACCCCGACGGCGACGGCACCCTCTCCGTCGACTGGTAGCGTGCGCCCCCTCTACCGCTTCCTCCTCGCGACGAGCGTCGTCTACCCCGTCGCACTCGTCGCCGGCGCCGTCGCGTTCGGCCTCGACTGGACGCTCGCCAACCGCCTCCCCCTGCTCGCCGCGAGTTTCGGCGTCGGCGCCGCCGTCCTCACGCAGGCCGCCGTCCGTCGACAGTTCGCCTGAGCACGCACCGTAACCGACTTCTCCCCCCGGACCCCACGAACGGACGCGAGGGTGGCCGAGCGGCCAAAGGCGGCGGGCTTAAGACCCGCTCCCGTAGGGGTTCGTGGGTTCGAATCCCACTCCTCGCATCTGCGACGAACGAACGTGAGGAGCGATGCGTGGGGGATTCGAAGCACGGCAGACGCAGCGCGAACGGAGTGAGCGACCGTCTGCAGGCGGTTCGAATCCCACTCCTCGCATCGGACCTTTTACGCTGCGCTCGGCGGCTCCGCCGCCTCGCTCGGTAAAAGCTACGCTAAAAGCACTCCTCGCTCCTGCCGCTCGCTACGCTCGCGCAGTGAATCGCGGCGTCCTCGTTCGCCTTCGGCTCACGAGGGACAAGCAGACCTCCGGTCTGCTCAGTCTCGGGCTCTTCGACCCGCTTCCGTCGCCAGCGAACGGGGTCGGCGGCAGCAGGGCCAACACTCTCCGCTCAGGCCGACCCGTCGCCCTCCTCTGGGGGAACGATTTCGAGGACCGCGCCGGTGTCGCCTTCGGGGACGCCGCGCTGGTTGGCGAGGACGTACACCTCGCCGTTCGGCCCCTGGCCGAACATGCGGACGAAGTAGTCGAAACCGCCCTGGACGACGAGTTCCTCCATCTCCCAGAGCTGGTCCAGGGGGACGTCTCCGGCGGTGCCGTCCGCCGCCTCGGTCGTCGTAGTCGTCCCCTCCGTCGTGGTGGTGGTCGTCGTATTGTCCGCCGTCGTGGTAGTGGTCGTCGCGTTGTCCGTCGTCGTAGTCGTCCCGTTGTCCGTCGTCGTGGTGGTTGCGCCGTCGCCCTGCCCGAAGTCGCCGCGAGGAGTCGCCGCGAGGATGCGGCCGGCTGGCTCCTCGCGGGCCGGGTCGGTCGTCCAGGCGCCGAAGACGTACTTTCCCTGGAGGTCCGGGACCGCGTCGGCCTCGTAGCGGTGGCCACCGACGACCGTGATACCGACACTCTCGCCCTGGTACGTGTGGGGGAACTCGACCACTGGGTCGACGAGTGGGCTGCCATCGTACGGTGCCTGATTCGGCTCGTTCGCCGGACAGTCCGTTATCGCGGCGGGGTCGCTCGGGCTCTCAGTGCTGAAGCAGTGCGTGCCCTCCTTGACGTTCCAGCCGTAGTTCCCGCCGCGTTCGACGACGTTCACCTCCTCGAAGAGGTTCTGGCCCGCGTCGGCGACGAACAGGTTCCCCTCGCTGTCGAAGGAGATGCCGTACGGGTTCCGGAACCCGTACGCGTAGATCTCGTCGCGGGCGTCCGTCCCGACGAACGGGTTGTCCTCCGGGACGCCGTACGGCGAGTCGTCTCCCTGTGCGTCCACGTCGATTCGGAGCACGTCACCGAGGAGGTTCTCCGTGACGTCCTGGCCGTTGCCGCCCTCGTTGACGTCGTACCAGTCGTCGACGTGGCCGTACATGTTGTCGTTGGCACCGCCACCGTCGCCCATGGGGACGTACAGGTAGCCGTCCGGACCGAAGGCCATCGGGCCGGCGTCGTGGTTGTACTGGGGTTTCTGGAACTGGAGGAGGACCCGCTCGGACGACGGGTCGGCACTGCTGCCGTCCCCGGTGGTCGTGAACTCGGAGACGACCTCGACGTGGTCCCAGCCCTCCGGCGTGTCCTCGTTCGGCGGTGCACTGTAGTGGAGGTAGAACCGACCGTTGTCCGCGAAGTCAGGGTGGACGTCGATACCCAGCAGGCCGCGCTCGTCGTACTCCTGGGTCTGGCTCGCGTACGAGCCATCGAACTCGCCGAGCGTGACCATCTGGTCGGAGACGTTCACGAACGGGGTCTCTTGGCGGCCGTCGTCGGTGACGACCCACACCTCGCCGGTCTGGTCGGTGACGAACTGTCGGCCGCTCCCGTCGTCCGGCACCGCGAGATCAGTCGGCGCGGTCATCCCGTCCGCGACCGTCCGCAGGCCGACCTCGGTTCCCTCCGTGAAGAATCCGGCCTGGCCGGGCTCCTCGGTCGTCGTAGTCGTCGTCTGCGATTCGTCCGTGACGGAGACGCCGCCGACCATGGTGTTCGGGTGGACCTCGCAGAGGTACTCCGTCATCTCGGTGGTCGCCGTGAACGTCACCGTCTGGGTCGCCCCCTGTTCGGTGACGATGTCGGAGCGTACGAGCTGGTTCCCGTCCGCGTCGACGACGACGACGTTGTGTGGTTGTCCGTCGAGGTTCTCCCAGACGATGCTGTACTCCTGACCGTCCTGCAGTTCCAGCGTCGGGTTGTTGACGCCCTCGATGGAGGCCGGGGTCTGCCCCTGCCACCCCCCGATTTCGCCGCCGAGCCGGAACTCGGTCTGCTGGATTGCCGCGGCGGCGCCGTATCCGAGCAGGCCGAACGCGACCCCTGCACCGCCCACGCCCGCCAGGACGCTCCGCCGCGATACCGGGAGCGCCCCGTCTGCCCAGCTCTCGTCCGCCGGCTTCTGGTCGTTCGCTTCCGGTCTGTCGGCTTCCGCGTCGGTGTGGTGGTTGCGCATGGTCTACAGTCGTCGTTCAACCATCCTGTCGGTCTTTGTTATGCACAATCGCCCGACAGGTAAGCGCGACCGAGGCACGGAAACGCGATGTTACCTTCCGTGGCGACCCGACGAGGCTCGCGGCGTCGCTGTCACCCCCGGCCACAGGTACAGAGCGCAGAAACGGGAGCCGGCCCAGCCAACCAGGTCAGCTTACTACCACCCAGGCCAGACCTATCGCGAGTCCGGCGCCGCCGACCATCGAGAGGCGGACTGCGAGGCCCAATCACGGCGGACACGTATTTGTTCGCTCCCTCCATAAGAACAGTGAGAATGGCCGTCGAACTGAGACCGGCGACGGCGGTGCTCGTGCTTGTCGCCGTGCTCGCGGCCGGTTCGGTGGGGTCGATCGTGGTCGCGGAAGCCGACAGTAGCGGCGACGACGAGACGCTCCGATCCATCACCCTGGAGGGCGAGGACCGCCACCTCTGGCTGTTCACGAGTCGAGGGCGCACGTTTGACCAGCCGACGCTCTCGGTCAACGTGCTCGTCTACGGCGACCCCGAGGACGTCCGGCGACGGCTCGTCGAGTCCAACCGCGGGAACTGGAACGAGACCGGCGCCGGGGAACAGGAGGTCGCCGTCGACGAGAGCGCCTCGGCGCTCAACTCGACCTCCGTCGAGTGGCAGGTCGCCGACGGTGCCGACCGGTACGTCTACCTCTCCGACGTCGAGGGCGGGGCGTGGCTCTCCGAGGACTACCAGATCCACGACGGGTCCTACCTGGGGAGCCGCCACCACGTCCGGGCGTACACGCCACCCGGTGACGACGCGTCGTGGACGGCGATGCAGGCCCACCACGAGCACTGGGACTGGTTCATGGGGCAGCACATCGTCACGAGCGTCGGCGATTCCCAGTCGTACCTCGAACGGGAGTTCGTCGACAACCGCGACGGGCCAGCGATCACCAGAGTGCCGACGAGCAGCGGGGACCACCCGGGCTTCGACCGGTGGCTGACCGTCGTCGACTTCCGGAACGAGGGCGTCCAGTCCGCCGCCGTCCTCGCCGTCGTGCTCCTCGGGGCGTTCCGGACTCGCGTCGCCGACGCCGGGGCCGCGCTGGCGGACCAGTACCCGGAGGCGGACGCTCGCGCGTTCGTGCTCGCCGCCGGAGTCGGCGCGCTGTTCGTGTCGGTTCGCCTGGCTGGAATCGCGCTCGAGCGGTCGCTCGACCTCCCGCCGAAGGGGTTCGCGTTCCTCCTCTACCCCGTGCTGTTCGTCGGACTCCCCGTCACCGCGTACCTGCTCGCAGGGCCACTCGACCGCGCCAGGGCCTTCGGTGGCGCGTCTCTCGGGTTCATCGCCGCCGTCCTCGTGGACTACACGTACCTCGGCGTCGCGAACATCCCCCTGGACGTGCTCGTCCACCGCGGGGCGCTGGCGGTCGCACTGGGCCTGGTCGCCGTCGGTGGGTCGCGGGGCGAGCGCCGCGACCCCGAACACGCCGACCACGTCCGCTCCGGGGTGTTGCTGTGGCTGGTCGCGACGGTGCTCCCACTGCTACGGCACACGCCGTTGCCCGTGTAGCCAGCCCGGGAGTCAGGGTGGGCTGCGGTACGGCCGCTCCCAGCCGGGCGTGACTTTGCCGTAGACGGCGATGCCGGCGAACAGGACCAGGTAGTGGAGCCACTGGGGGAGCGTCAGCCAGCGGAACAGCGCCGCCGAGACGACGAGCCACGTCAGCAACACCGCGGCGTCGACGACCAGCTGGTCGCGGTTGTGCCGGAGGAACGCGAGCAGGCGCCCCGTCCTGGACTCGACGGTGGGTCGGTCGGTCACTGGCGGGGGGTAGACACCACAGCGGCATAACCGGAGCGGCGCTGGGCCGCTCACCCGACCAGCAGCCAGGCCGCTCCGACGGCAGCGCCGGCGCCGACCAGGTTCCCGAGCGCGTGGAACGCCGCCGCGCCCCACCGCTCGTTTTCCGCGAGACCGACGACGTCGACGCTGAACGAGGAGAAGGTGGTGAACGCGCCGCAGGCGCCCGTGCCGACGAGCAGGAGGACGTCGTCGCTGGCGCCCGCGAACGTGACGGCGGCGAGGACGAACGTACCGACGACGTTCACGACGAGCGTGCTCGCCGGGTAGCCCTCGACCCGGACGGCCTCGCCGACGGCGTGGCGGAGGACGGCGCCAACCGCACCCCCGACGCCGACGAGGAATGCGGGTGGCAGCGGGAGGGGCATCACGCCCCACCCCCGTAGCGGACCGCCAGCGAGCGCCCGACGAGGACGCCGAGGAAGCCCAGTCCGTAGTTCGCGGCGACGTTCGCGACCATCAGCGGGGGAGCGACGCCAGCGGTCTGGACGGCGAACGTGCTGTACGTCGTCAGCGAGGAGAGCACGCCCGTGGCGAGCAGGGTCCGGGACGACTCCGAGAGCACGCTGCGGCCGACGGCCTCGTAGACGAGGAAGCCGAGCGCGAGGCTCCCGGCGGCGTTCACGGCGAGCGTGCCGGGGAGGCCGGGGGCGAGCAACGCGACGGCGTACCGGAGGGTCGCGCCGGCGAACCCGCCGGCACCGACAAGCGCCAGCGTCCCTAGCGTCCCGGGTGAGTGTCTCGACATCTGGGCCTCGAGTTGCTCCGAGGTGGTCCGCGCCGGTACGTATAGCCAGCGGTCCCGCGGCCCCGAGCGCAACGCCCAACTGCCCGCACTCCCTCTCGAACGGTAATGAGCGACATCGAGGCCGAGTTCGTCGACCACGGGCTGTACCGACGCGTAGACGCGCAGGACGACGCGGAGGGCGCCGTCTTCGAACCGACGTCGAACGACTGGAGCGCGCGCACGGTCGTCGGGGACGAGACGGTCGAGGTCGCGGTGACGGTGCCGACGCTGTCGGCCGTCGTCGACGAACCCGTCGCGGACGTCGTCGAGGACGGCTGGTACGACACGTTCGAGCGTCGCGTCGTGGACGCCGACAGCGTCACGCTCGCCGACGACGTGACCGTCACGAGCGTCTCGCGGGCGGACGGCGACGTGGTCGTCGAACTGACGCTGACGCCCCGGCAGGGGAAGGCTGCCGACGACGCGCTCGCACTCGTGAACTACGTCGAGGGGACGTGGTTCCAGGGCGTCATCCCGGGCTACGACTACGTAGAGCAGGTCCAGTCGATGCGCGAGCGGGCCGCCCAGAACGGGCAAGGAAGCAGTATCTGAGTCGGGAGAAGGGAGAGAGCGGGACCGATTCAGGAGTCAGCTCATCGAGATGTACGTCTCGGTGTCCTCGACGCCGGGCGTGTTCTGGATGGCGTCGGCGGCGATCTCCTTCACGTCGGCCGGCGAGTCGACATCCACTCTCGCGATGAGGTCGACGTCGCCGGCGACGAGGTGGGCGTCGACGACCCCGTCAATGCCGGCCACTGCGTGGAGCAGGCGGTCGGCCTCCCCCGTGTTGGCCTTCACGAGGATGTAGGCGGTGACCATCTACTGACCCCCCGCGACGGCCTCGGTACCGACGAGTATCTGGCGGACGTCCTCGAGCGCCTCGAACTCCGCGAGCACGGCGATGCGGGACCCGACTTCGAGCGTCTCGTCGGGGAACGGGAGCCCCAGTGAGCCGTCCTCCTTCCCGAAAGCGAGCAGGCGGGCGCCGGCGGGGAGTTCGAGTTCGCTGAGCGTGTAGCCGTGCATCGGCGCGTCCCGGGTGACGGTGAACTGGACGATCTGGAGGTTCTCGGCGAGGTCGGCGATGGCGGTGACGTTGCCGCCGAGGAGCGCGTTCTTCGCGCCGATGGCGCCGAGGCGCTCCGGGTAGACGATCTCGTCGACCTCGTCGGCGTACTTCTGGTAGATCTCCTCGCGGTAGTCCTCGTCGATGCGCATGACGGTCCGGCAGCCGTGGTACTTGCCGACCATGCAGCCCACGAAGTTCGTGTTGAGGTCGCCGGCGAGCGCGCCGAGTGCGTCGGCCGTGTCGAGGTCGGCCTGCATCAGTACCTCCTCGTTGGAGCCGTCGCCCTCGATGACGTCGAAGTCCTGCTTCCGTGCGCGTTCGGCCTTGTCGTAGTCGCGCTCGACGAGCGTCACGTCGTGTCCCTCGTTGGCGGTGATGCGGGCAGTGCGGAGGCCGACCCGCCCCGCGCCGATGATGACGATGCGCATACCCCTCGTAGGACGTGACACGCCAAATAGGTTTGCGCCGCGTTACCACGTGGCAACGTTTTTCGTGTGGGGCGTCCAACGTGACGCCATGGTTCACGCGTTCATCATGGTGCGAACCGGCGCGGGCGCGGCCAGCGACGTCCGCGACTCGGTGGCGGAACTGGAGGGCGTCGAGGCCGCCCACGTCGTCGCCGGACAGTACGACATCATCGCGGAGGTCGGCGGCGGCGAGGTCCACGACGTGCTGGAGACGGTGTCGAGTCGCATCGGCACCGTCGACGGCGTCACGGACACGCGGACGTACATCTCGCTGTCGGCCGCGTGAGGACGGGCGCAACCCCGGCGGTTCGACGCGATTCTCGGCGTCCTCGGCACGCCCCGAGCGCCATCAGCGGCCGACCGAGTCCTGGAACACGGCACGAACCACGCCACCGAGTCCACCGAGTACCGCCGCCACCACCAGCAGGAAGACGAGCGCCACCCCGAGCGCCGTCGGGGTCAGCTGACTGAACCCGACCAACGACTGATCCAGCCCGGGAACGAGACCTACGCCGGGGATTGCGGCCAGGAACGGACCCAGAATCAAGAGGAAGACAGCGCCAAGCAGTAGGACAGGGGCGATGGCGGCGCCCCGTTTCAGCCCCGTCTGCCACCGGTCGGTACCCGACGCGGCGACTGCGCCACCGACGAGCGGCGACGCGAGTTCGAACACCGCCAACCAGAGCGGTGTCCGGTACGCCATGGAGGCGGCGACGGTGTTCGCCACGAACAGCAGTCCGAAGGCGACGAGGCCACCGCGCACGCCGCGTTGCCACGGGGTCATCACGACTCCGTCGGAGCCCCACCGACCTGTCTCGTTCGGTTCTCCTCGACTGGTCCTCGGACCGCCCTAGAACTCCTGTTCCTGCGGGTCGTGGTCCTCGAGCCACTCGTGGAGCCACGCTCGCTGGTCGTCGATGCGGGGCGTGCGCTCGGCGTAGACGTAGTCGAACAGTTCGTCGACGTCCGGTTCCCCGACCGCCTCGGCAGTGTCGACGGCGTCGTCGAGTTCCGCCTTCGCGTCCTCCCGGCACTCGGCGACGAACTCGTCGTCGACGACGCCCTGCTCGCGGAGGTACGTCTCGAAGCGCTCGACGGGGTCGGCGGTCCGCCACTCGGGGAGGTCCTCGTCCTCCGGGCGGTAGCGGTCCGGATCGTCGCTCGTCGTGTGGGCGCCCTGCCGGTAGGTGAGACTCTCAACGAGCACGGGGTCGCCGTCCCGCGCCGAGTCGAGCGCGTCGGCGACCGTCTCGTAGACCGCGACGGGGTCGTTGCCGTCGACCTGCACGCCCTCGAAGCCGTAGGCCTCGGCCTTCACGGCGATGGACTCGCTGGCGGTCTGCCGCTCGCGGGGGAGCGAGATGGCCCAGTTGTTGTTCTCGCAGAGGAAGACGACGGGCGCGTCGAAGACGCCGGCGAAGTTCATCCCGACGTGGAAGTCGCCCTCGCTGGTCGCGCCGTCGCCGAGGTAGCAGACGGCAGCGTCTGTGACCTCGGTGTCGTCGCGAGTCGCCTCGTAGTTCATCGCCATCCCCGCGCCCGCCGCGTGGGGAATCTGGGACGCGATGGGGATGGCCTGGGGGAAGTTCGGCACGTCGTGGTCGGAGTGGTACTCCGCGTGGCCACGCCGGAACAACAGGATGTCACTGGCGGGGACGTCGCGGGCCAGCTGCATCGCGTTCGAGCGGTAGGTGGGGAACAGCCAGTCGTCGTCGGCCATCGCGTGGGCGGCGCCGACCTGCGACCCCTCCTGGCCCTTGTACGGCGGCCAGCCGCTCATCCAGCCGCGGCGCTGGAGCGCCAGCGCGCGCTCGTCGAAGTGCCGTGCGCGAATCATGTCTCGGAAGACGGCGCGCGCCCCGTCCTCGTCCAGCGCGGTCTCCGAGAGGTCCGTTTCCCCGATGACGCGGTGCATATCTCCCGGAACTGGGGCCAGTCACTTACCGATAGCGAAAAGCCACCCGAGTTCGAAGCCGGGGTATGGTCTCGGCCGTCACCGCCGCGGGCGTCGGCGTCATCGTCCTCGTCCACACAGCCATCGCCGCCTTCTGTGCGCGGTTCTTCCGCATCACGCTGAAGACGCGGTGGGGGTCGATCCTCTACACGGCGCTGCTCGTCCCGCTGATCTACGCCGTCACGACGCTCGTGCTGGGTGCGATAGGGCTGGGCGCGGGCGCCTTCGACTCCGCGGGCCAGTTGATCGTCTTCACGTGGGCGTTCCCCTTCTTCCTCGGGTGGTCCATCGACCTGTTCTGGCTGCCGCCGCCCGAGCAACTCGAGGAGCTACCGGAGTAACCGGACGACGAGGAGCGCGCTCAGCGTCGGGAACGCGGTCACCCACCCGAACCCGAGCAGCGCCGCGACCACTTCGAGAACGTACGGAATCCCTAACAGACCGAACGTGGCGCCGGCGACGAGCGACCCACCCACCGTGCGAGCGGCCGTGACGGCCGTCGCGTCGACGGTCAACGCGAGCACGGCGTCCACCAGGTCGAACGCGACGAGCGCGGCAGTCACGAGTCGAGCGGAGACGCGGCGCCGCCGGCCGTCGCCGCCGCCCGGCCACAGGACGCGGAAGTCCTCCGGGAACAGCGGCGGGAGGCGGATCGGTGGGAGCGAGAGCGAGAAGCCGTCCTCGTCGTCAGGCATCGCTGAGCACGCGGTCGAGCACGCTCTCGGCGTCGTCGAGGACCGCCTCCGGGGACTGCGAGGCGTCGATGCGGACGAACCGTTCGGGAGTGTACTCGATGAGCTGCTCGTAGTTCGTGCGGACGTCGCGGAGGAACTCGGCCTGCTCGAACTTGTTCGTGGCGCCGGCGCGTGCGGCGCCCGTCTCCGGGTCGACGTCGAAGTAGAGCGTGACGTCCGGGGGCCGCGTCCACGGCTGGTGGATGCCTCGCACGTACTCCATCGGTCGGGGCACCTCGCCCTCGAGGGCGACGCCCTGGTAGGCGTACCGGGAGTCGGAGTAGCGGTCCGAGACGACGACGTCACCGCAATCGAGGGCGGGTTCGACGACGCTGGAGAGGTGGTCGGCGTGGTCGGCAGTGAAGAGGAACAGTTCCGCGAGCGGGTTCGCGTCGTCTGCCGCCTCGGAGCGGCGAACGGCCTTCCCGTACCACGAGTCGGTGGGCTCGTGCGTGAACGTGTAGCCCTCCTCGCGGTCGGCCCGCAGCGCCTCCCACACCGTGGTCTTGCCGCTGCCGTCGATGCCCTCCAGCGTGACGAGCATACGAGAGACACGGCGAGCGACGTACAAACGGCTTCGGGTTCGCTACGAACCGGGCAGCGTCGCTGCCGGGCCTAGCTTTAGGGCAGCGCCGTCCATCTGTAGGCCTATGGACGTGCTGGTCACCGGCGGAACGGGATTCATCGGGAGGCACCTGTGTCGTGAACTCGACGAGCGCGGCCACGATGTGACCGCGCTCTCGCGGCACCCGGACGGAACTGGCCTGCCAGAGAGCGTCGGGACCGCGGTCGGGGACGTCACGGCGTACGACGCGGTGGCCGAGGCGATGGAGGGCCACGACGCCGTGGTGAACCTGGTCGCACTCTCCCCGCTGTTCAAACCGAAGCAGGGCGACGAGCGGCACCTCGACGTCCACCTCGGCGGCACCAGGAACGTCGTGCAGGCGGCCGAGGAGACGGGTGCGGAGTACGTCTTCCAGATGTCCGCCCTCGGCGCCGACCCGAACGGCCCGACGGCGTACATCCGCGCGAAGGGCGCCGCCGAGTCCGTCGTCAGGGAGAGCGACCTCGAACACACTATCGTCCGGCCGTCGGTCATCTTCGGCGACGGCGGCGAGTTCGTCTCCTTCACGAAGAAGCTGACCACGCCGTACCTCACGGGGCTCCCGGGCGGCGGGAAGACCCGCTTCCAGCCCATCTGGGTCGAGGACCTCGTGCCGATGCTCGCCGACTGCGTCGACGACGAGGACCACTGGGGGGAGACGTACGAACTCGGTGGCCCCGAGGTGTTGACCCTCGCGGACGTGGCTCGACTCGCCTACCGCGCGGAGGGGAAGTCGGTGCGCGTGCTCCCGGTCCCGATGCCGCTGGCCGGCATCGGGATGCGCCTCGCCGACCCGCTGCCGTTCGTCCCGTTCGGGACCGACCAGTACCGGTCGCTGAAGTTCGACAACACGGTCCGCGAGAACGACCTGTCAGCGTTCGGTGTGACCGAGTCGGAGTTGACAACGCTGGCGGCGTACCTGCGCCGCACGTGACGAGTCAGTAGGATGAACCTACCCGGAAGCTAATTTAAAAGGAACGGGTTGACCCTACTCGTGGCCGACAACTATATATCTGTCCCGGGGTCGCTTTCCCGCGAAAAGCAACGTGTACACTAAGCGGGGGAAAACGGGCCTGCAAAAGGCTTATAGGCCCCATACTTCTCTAACTGTGCAAAGGGTTCCGTAATGAAACTGGCAATGATCGGGTTCGGTCAAGCGGGCGGGAAAATACTCGACAAGTTCCTCGAGTACGACAAGCGGCACGACTCCAACATCGTCCGTGCCGCCGTCGCCGTCAACACCGCCAAGGCCGACCTAATGGGTCTCGAACACGTTCCACAGGAGAATCGCGTCCTCATCGGACAGTCCCGCGTCAAAGGGCACGGCGTCGGGGCGGACAACGAACTCGGCGCGGAAATCGCCGAGGAAGACATCGACGAGATTCAGGGGGCTATCGACAGCATCCCCGTCCACGAGGTCGACGCGTTCCTCGTCATCTCTGGTCTCGGCGGCGGTACCGGGTCGGGTGGCTCCCCGGTCATCGCCAAACACCTCAAGCGCATCTACACCGAACCCGTCTACGGTCTCGGCGTGCTCCCCGGCCGCGACGAGGGGGGCATCTACACGCTGAACGCGGCCCGCTCGTTCCAGACGTTCGTCCGCGAGGTGGACAACCTCCTCGTCTTCGACAACGACGCGTGGCGGAAGTCCGGCGAATCGGTCCAGGGCGGCTACTCGGAGATCAACGAGGAGATCGTCACGCGCTTCGGCATCCTCTTCGGCGCGGGCGAGGTCGAACAGGGCGGTGCGGTCGCGGAGTCCGTCGTGGACTCCTCGGAGATCATCAACACGCTCGCCGGCGGCGGCGTCTCCACGGTCGGGTTCGCCTCCGAGGGCGTCGACAACGAGGGCAGCAGTAGCGGCCTGCTCTCCCGGTTCACGAGCAGCGACGACCCGGTCGAGGACTCGGCATCCACGACCAACCGCATCACGTCGCTCGTCCGGAAGGCGGCACTCGGTCAACTCACGCTCCCCTGCGAGATCGAGGGCACCGAGCGCGCGCTCCTGGTCACCGCCGGCCCGCCGAAGTACCTCAACCGGAAAGGGATAGAGCGCGGGCGGAAGTGGCTCGAGGAGCAGACCGGCTCGATGGAGGTCCGCGGCGGCGACTACCCCGTGCGGAACTCCAAGCAGGTCGCGTCGGTCGTCCTGCTGTCCGGCGTGAACAACGTCCCCCGTATCAAGGAGCTCCAGGAGGTCGCCATCGAGGCCCAGGACAACATCGACGACATCCGCGACGAAAGCGAAGAGAACTTGGAAGAACTCGTCGAAGACGACGACGATGAACTTGAGCCGCTGTTCTAAGCTCGCGGCTGCACTCGTCGTTCTCCTGCTCGCGGCTGCCGTGCCAGCGGCTGCGGTCTCCGTGAGCGGTGACAGCCCCGCGGCCGTGCAGGTCGACTCCAGCCAGGACCTCACCTACGAGTTCACCGACCTCTACACGGACTACGACCAGTGGACCCTCCGTGGAGAGACCGGACTCGACGACGTCACGTGGACGGTCACGCTGTACGACCAGACCGGCGCGCAGATCGACCGCCTGACGTACAACGGCCAGCAGTTCGAACAACCCGTCGTCGCCAACGACGACGTCAACCGCGTGACCGTGCGCCTCGAGGGCACGGTTCCGGCGGCCGAGTCGTACTCCTACGACCCGGCCCAGTCGATGACGCTCGCGTCGTTCGCACAGGTCCAGGAGGGTGGAACGTCCACGACGCTCCAGGCCTACGAGACGCGACCGTACACGACCGCCAGCGACGACGCCCGGTCCGCCATCGACGACGCGCGTGACGCCATCGACAGCGCCGCGAGTGCTGGCGCCGGCGTCTCGGACGCCGAGAGCGACTTCGAGGACGCCGTGGAGTTCTTCAACACGGGCAACTTCGAGCAGGCGACGAGCAACGCCGAGGAGGCCGAGCAGACCGCGAACAACGCGGCCTCGTCGGCCCAGCAGACGGACATGCTCCTGCTGGTCGGTGCCGGCGTCGTCGTCCTCGTGCTGGTCGCGGGCGGCGTCTACTGGTACCTCCAGCAGCGGGACACCTACGACAAACTCGGCTGACCGTGCGGGTCGTCGTCCCGTTCGACCCGACCGAGCCGAACACGCGCCTCTCCTCCGTTCTCACCCCCGAGGAGCGACGCGAGTTCGCGGACGCGATGCTCGCCGACGTCCTCAACGCCGTCCAAGCAGCCGGCGGCAGCCCCGAGTTGCTGGCGAGCGCGCCCGTCGACGTCGACGCGCCGGTGACCGTCGACGACCGGTCGCTGTCGGTCGCGGTGAACGACGCGCTCGCCGACGGCGTCCCGGCGGCGGTCGTGATGGCCGACCTCGCGCTCGTCACGCCGGGCGCGCTGGCCGACCTGTTCGACGCCGACGGCGACGTCGTCGTCGCACCTGGCAGGGGTGGCGGGACGAACGCACTGGTCGTCCGGGAGCCCGCGTTCCAGGTGGACTACCACGGCGTCTCCTACCGCGACCACGTGACGGCCGCCGAGGACGTCGGAGCGAGTGTCGCGACCGTCGACTCGTTCCGCCTCGCCGTCGACATCGACGAACGCGCCGACCTCGTGGACGTGCTAGTCCACGGCGACGGTGCGGCCGCGGCGTGGCTCCGGGACGCCGGCTTCCGGGTCGCGGTCCGTGACGGCCAGCCGGTCGCGGTCCGCGAACCCAACGACTAAGCGCGCGAGAGCCGACCGCACCCGTATGCAACTGAGACGGCTCGGGCGCGCGGCAGTCGCGCTCGTCGGCCTCGCGTTCGTCGCCGCCGTACTGTTCTCGGTGCTCCTGGCGGCCCTCGAGGCGGTCGGCCTCGCCCGGTCGACGGCCTCCCCGGCCGCGCTGGGTGGCGTCGTGTCGGCGGCGCTCGCCGCCGCAGACGTCTACACGCCGCTCGGGAACAACAGCCGGACGGCGACGCTGCGCGAGAAGCCCCGGGGAGCGCTCGCCGCCGACTTCGCGGCCGCGTCCGCAGTCGGCTTCGCCACCGGCGCCGTCGCCGGGGCGGTCCTGCTGTCGCCGGGAACCGCCGAGTGGACGAGGATGGGCGTGGTCGCGGCCGCCGTCCTCCTGGGCTACGGCACGTTCGTCGCGCGGAACGTCGCGGTGTACAGCCCCGGGTTCGGCGCCGGGGAGGACGGGTCCGAGCTATGAGTTCGATTCCGGGCGCGGAGGCGTACGGCGTCGACCTCGACGTCCCCGAGGCGGACCGGGAGCGCGCGCTCGCCGTCCGTCCCGGGGACGTCGACCCGGCCGACGAACTGACGTTCGCGCGGAACGTCTTCGTCCCGCTGACGACCGCCTGCCGGTACACCTGCACGTACTGCACCTACTACGACGTCCCCGGCGAGGCGACGCTCGTGAGCCCCGAGGACGTCCGCGAGACGTGTCGGACCGGCGCGCAGGCGGGCTGCACGGAGGCGCTGTTCACGTTCGGCGACGACCCCGACGACCGCTACACCGAGGTCCACGACCAGCTCGCCGAGTGGGGCCACGACTCCATCCACGACTACCTCCGGCGGGTCTGCGAGATCGCCCTCGACGAGGGGTTGCTCCCGCACGCGAACCCGGGCGACCAGACCCGCGAGCAGATGGCACTGGTCGCGGACGTGAACGCCTCGATGGGCGTGATGCTGGAGACGACGGCCGACGTCCAGGCCCACGGCGGCCCCCGGGCGAAGACCCCCGGCCAGCGACTCCACACCATCCGGACCGCGGGCGAACTCGGCGTCCCGTTCACGACCGGTATCCTCGTCGGCATCGGCGAGACGTGGGACGACCGCGCCGAGAGCCTGCTCTCCATCCGCGAGTTGCACGAGCGCTACGGACACGTCCAGGAGGTCATCGTCCAGCCGGTGAGTCCGAACGAGCGCTGGCGGGGCGACCCGCCGAGCGAGGCGACGATGCGCCGGACGGTGGCGATGGCGCGGGCCGTCCTCCCCGAGGAGGTGGCGGTGCAGGTGCCGCCGAACCTCGCGGACGCCCGGGCGCTGCTGGACTGCGGCGTCGAGGACCTCGGTGGGGTGTCCCCCGTGACGGACGACTACATCAACCCGGACTACGCGTGGCCGGCGCTCCGCGAACTCGAGGCCATCGCCGAACACGGCGGCGTCCCGCTGCGCGAACGCCTCCCCGTCTACGAGCGCTTCCTCCCCGAAGACGGCGTCGAGAACGAGTGGGTGAGCGAGCGCATCGGGCGCGCGCTCGCTGCGGACGACGACGCGGGGCGGCGGTACCGTGCCGTCCTGGACGGCTAGACGTCGAGTCGTTCACCGAGCCGTCCGATCGGTTTCCTGACGAGGACGTACACCGCCGACACGGACAGCATCGCGAGCGTGAGTCTGCGGACGAGTTCGCCGTACAGCAGGAGTCCGGGCAGCGAGAAGACGGCGACCGCGAGCAGGTCCTCGGGGGCACCGTCGTAGCGGATCCAGCGCCGCGGCGCGATCCACCGGCCGCGCCGGTGGGCGTAGACGCCGCGCTGGTCGTCGTTCTCCCACGGCCGGGAGCCGAGGCCGCCGCCGAAGGCGTCCGTGACGGAGTGGACGGCGGCGGACAGCAGGAAGAACGCGGCGCCGACGGTGACCGGCGAGGGTACGAGGAGGGCGACGGCGAACCCGACGGCGACGAACGGCCAGTACAGTTCGGGGTAGTGCAGCGTCTTCCGGTGAGCGACGACGGCGACGTCAAGGTCCGGGAAGATGCCGCCGGCGAGCGCGCCGAGTGCCGCCGGGACGGCGAGTTCGGGGGAGACCCACAGAGTACTCGTGGCGAGCGTGACGCCGATGGCGGCGTGGGTGGTGCTCATCATGGCGGTCAGTCGTCCGCGCTGGCCGCTCCGGAGGCGGTGTCGGCGTCGCGTTCGGGGACCAGTGGCGTACCGTCCGCCTGCGGACCGAGTCGGGGGCCGAGCGGGTCGTCGTCCGGGTCGACGACGCGACGTTCGGTGTAGTCCGTCGAGCGCTCGACGGGCGTGCGACCGATGGCCGATATCATCTCGGCGTAGTCCGCGACCGAACGGAACTCGCCGTGCTGGCCGCCCGCGCGCTTCGTGATCTCCTCGCTGAGGATGGTGCCCATGAAGTCGTCGGCGCCGCAGTTGAGGAGTTTGAGTCCCTTCGCGTTCCCGAACTTCACCCACGACGACTGGACGTGCTCGACGTTGTCGAGGTAGAGCCGCGAGACCGCGATCATCAGTTCGTCCTCGGCGTCGCTGGCGCCGCCGGTGACGACGCCGCGGTCGAAGAGGGGGGTCTCCTGGTGGACGAACGAGAGCGGGACGAACTCCGTGATGTTGTCCGTGCGGTCCTGCAGGTCCCGGACGACGTCGAGGTGGTGGATGCGGTGGGCGGCGTTCTCGACGTGGCCGTACATGATGGTCGCGGTCATCGGGAGGCCGACGTCGGCAGCGGCCTCCATCGCGGCGACCCACTCGTCGGTCGAGATCTTCCCGGGGCAGATGACGTCCCGGACCTCGTCGACGAGGATCTCCGCGGCGGTGCCGGGGACGGTGTCGAGGCCCGCGTCTTTGAGTCGCTGGTACACCTCGCGGTAGCCCCACTCGACGCCGCGCTGGGCGTGTTCGGCCTCCTCGGGCGTCACCGAGTGGACGTGGGCGCCGGCCTCGCTCATCGCGCGGATCTGCTCGACGTACGTATGGGGGTCCGTGTCGTAGCGCTCGGGTGGCTTGTAGTTGTGTTCCTGGTTCTGGGGGTCGAGGGCTTCGCGGTGCTCCTCGTTCAGTCCGAACGCGGGGTGGAGCCCGGAGACGGACGTCACCTCGTAGACGCCGCGGTCGACGGCGTCCGCAACGACGTCGTGGGACTCCTCGGGCGTCTTCGTGAAGCCGGCGTGGGCCTCGGTGTGGTCCGTCTCGAACCTGTGGGCGGTGTCCTTGAAGTTGCAGAACAGACAGCCCGTGTTGCAGGCCGTGGTGACGTTGTTGTTGACGTTCGCGACGAACGTCACCTCGTCGCCGACTACCTCGGCGCGGCGGCGGTCGGCGGCCTCGAGGACGAGTTCCTTCCGCCGCTGGTCGATGCCCTCGACGTCGGTGCCGGTGGTGACGAGTTCGATGCCGTCGGCGACGGTGAGGCGGTCGCCGGCGCGCGCCTTCGCCAGCGCGTTCTCGAACGACTGGTCGGAGTCGGGGACCACGTCGAAGTCGAACTCGCCGGCGTCTGTCATGGTCGAGGGAACTGCTCGCACGGACAAAAAGCCTCTCACAGCGGCTAACTGCGACTCGCGCGCCACGAACGTGTACAACTCCAGTCGAAGCAGAGGGGTTGTGGGCACGAGAGTGAAAGATTCATGGTCGTCGGTCACCCGGGTACGGCCATGACGAGCGTCAAGGACCTCCGGGTCGAGGAGCCACCCACCCGGGAGTCGCTGGGTCGCGGCGTCTTCGAGTTCAGCGACCGCTACTCCGTCTTCGACTGGGGGGAGATGCCCGACCTGATCCCGCGGAAGGGCGCCAGCCTCGCTACGATGGGCGCGTTCAACTTCGAACTCCTTGAGGCCGAGGGTGTGCCGACCCACTACGAAGGTGTTCGAACAGCGACCGGTGACACCGTCGCACTCGCGGACGCCCCCGAACCACCGACGGAGATGGTCGTCGCGCTCACCCAGGTGCCCGACCTCCCGTTCGAATCCGGGTCCTACGACTACGACGCCTACCACGAGGCCGCCGCCGGGAACTACCTCGTCCCGCTGGAGGTCGTCTTCCGGAACAGCGTCCCGGTCGGGTCGAGCCTCCGGAAGCGCTACGAACCGGCGGACTTCGACCTCGACGTCGAGGAGTGGCCCGAGGAACGCGTCAGCCTCCCGGACCCTGTCGTGGAGTTCTCCACGAAGTACGAGGAACAGGACCGCTACCTCGGCCGCGAGGCGGCCGACGACATCGCGGGCCGCGCGAGCATCGCGGACCTCGAAGCGCTCGCCCACGAGGTGAACCGCGTCGTCACCGAGCGCGCCGAACGCGCGGGGTTCGTCCACGAGGACGGGAAGATCGAGTGCCTCTACGTCGACGGCGAGGTCCGGGTCGCGGACGTCGTCGGCACGTTCGACGAGAACCGCTTCGGGTTCGACGGCCGCGAGGTCTCCAAGGAGGTCGTCAGGCAGTACTACAGGCGCGCCGACCCCGAGTGGGTCGAGGCCGTCGCGGCGGCCAAGCGGAAGGCCGACGAGCGCGGCGTCGCGGAGTGGCGAGACCTCTGCGAGGTGTCGCCGGACCCGCTCCCCCCAGTACTCGTGCAGGCGACCGCCGACATGTACGCCGCGGGCACGAACCGCTACACGGACCACGAGTGGTTCGATGCGCCGCCACTCGGCGAGGCGCTCGCCGCGTTCGACCAGTGAGGGCGCAGCGGTGGGGTGTAGCCACGACAGTCGCGCTGGCAGTCGTCGCGGCGTCGCTCGTCCCCGCCTCGGCGGCTTCCGGTGGCAGTCTCCCGGGCGGTGCAGACAAACTGCTGCACGCCGTCGGTTACGCCGCACTCTCGTTCTCCGTCGCCGTCGCGCTGCGCGCACGGACCGGCCGCGCACTCGCGGCAGTCGTCCTCGTCGTCGCAGCCCTCGGCGCTGGCGTCGAAGTCGTCCAGCCGACGGTCGGCCGCACCGCCAGCCTGCTCGACGCCGCGGCGAACCTCGGGGGCGCTACAGCTGGCGCTCTCCTCCGGCACCTCGTCGCCACCCGAGAAGCCGACACCCTGGCGGATTGAAAGGGCGAGGCGCTGTCGGCGAACCCCCGCGACGCAAGCACCGCAGTGGAGCGAGGAGCGTGGTTCGAGAGAGCTTCGCTCTCTCGTCATCTCGGAAATCTCCGATTTCCGGCGACAGCGAGCGGCGGGAGTCGACAGTGCCGAGGGCTTTCGGGAGTCGTACCAGGTGGAAGCATCGAAACCAGAGAGCTACAGCCCAAGGACTAGACGAAGCCGCTTTACGCCCGCGTCGACTCCCACCGAGTAATGAGCGAGCCGAGCGCGGAGGTCTACGAGCAGGGGCGGGGGATGGACGCCCACAACAAGGTGATGCGGGAGCTGCGGGACGAGAAGGGCTCGAAGGACTACGCGCCGGACGAGCCGACGCGGGTCTGGCTCGACGAGGACAACACGCCGGACGGCGTCTACCAGAGCCTCACCATCATCCTGAACACGGGCGGCTGTCGGTGGGCGCGGGCCGGCGGCTGTACGATGTGTGGCTACGTCGCGGAGTCCGTCGAGGGCGGGACAGTCGCCCACGAGGACCTGATGGCGCAGGTCGACGCCTGCCTGGACCACGAGCGCGAGGAGGGCGAGGAGACGAGCGGCCTGGTGAAGATCTACACGAGCGGGTCGTTCCTCGACGAGCGCGAGGTGCCCGCGGAGACCCGGCGGGCCATCGCCGAGACGTTCGCGGACCGCGAGCGCATCGTCGTAGAGAGCCTGCCGGACTTCGTCGACCGGGAGAAGCTCGCGGACTTCACCGAGGTGGGCCTGGAGACGGACGTCGCCGTCGGCCTGGAGACCGCGAACGACCGCGTGCGCCACGACTGCGTGAACAAGTACTTCGACTTCACGGACTTCGAGGCGGCCTGCGCGGAGGCCCGCGAGGCCGACGCGGGCGTGAAGGCGTACCTGCTGATGAAGCCGCCGTTCCTCTCGGAGTCCGAGGCTATCGAGGACATGGAGCAGTCCATCCGGCGCTGCACGGACGTCGAGGGCTGCCACACCGTCTCCATGAACCCGACGAACGTCCAGCGCTACACGATGGTCGACCAGCTGCACTTCCGGGGCGGCTACCGGCCGCCGTGGCTCTGGTCGGTCGCGGAGGTGCTGGAGTCGACGGCGGACGCGGACGCCATCGTGGTGTCGGACCCCGTGGGCCACGGCAGCGACAGGGGGCCGCACAACTGCGGGGAGTGCGACGACCTGGTCCAGGAGGCCATCAAGGACTTCGACCTCCGCCAGGACCCGTCGGTGTTCTCGGAGGTGTCCTGTGAGTGCGAGGCGACGTGGGACGCGGTCGTCGAACGCGAGACGGCGTACAACCTGCCGCTCGCGGAGTGAGTAGCCCCGACGCAGCAGCGCTTGAACGCTGCTCGTCTGAGAGCGCGGCCATCCGTCTCTCGCTTGCCGACCGTCACTACCCGCGTTCGCGGGGGAAAGTGTAGATTGCTGGCGACCCTAGCGCGAGGTATGCCCACGATCCACTTCGAGGGGCGAGACGTCGAGTGCGAGGCGGGCGCTGTGCTCCGGGACGCGCTCCTGGCGGCCGGCGAGACGCCGCACAACGGCCTCGCAGACACCCTGAACTGCCACGGGATGGCGACGTGTGGAACCTGTGCCGTCGCCGTCGACGGAGATGTTAGCGAGCGGAACGCGGCGGAGCGCCGCCGCCTCTCCTTCCCGCCCCACGACGCCGACAGCGGCCTCCGACTCGCGTGCCAGACGGAGGTGTACGGCGACGTCGACGTCACGAAACACGGTGGCTTCTGGGGCCAACACGTCGACGAGAAGTAGACCGGGTTACGCGAACGCTTCGAGGACGCCACGACCGTCGGTGAGGCCGAGTTCCGGGAGCGTCGCGCGCTCGGGGTGGGGCATCATCACGGCGACCGTCTCATGCTCGCCGAGGATACCGGCGACGGCGCCACGAGAACCGTTGGGGTTCGCCGCGTCGGTGACCGCACCGTCCGCGTCGCAGTACCGGAACAGCACGCGGTCCTCGTCGACGAGTTCGTCGTAGCGCTCCTCGGTGATCTCGAAGCGACCCTCGCCGTGCGCGATGGGGATCTCCACCACGTCGCCCTCGTCGTACGAGCGGGTCCACGGCGTGTCGGCGTTCTCCACGCGGAGGTGGACGTGCTCGCACTGGAAGCGCGCGCTGGCGTTGGTCGTGAACGCGCCGGGCGTCAGCCTGGCTTCACAGCCGATCTGCGCGCCGTTGCAGACGCCGAGGACGGGGACGCCCTCGTCGGCGAGTTCTCGGACGTCCGCGAGAATCGGTGACTGGGCGGCCATCGCGCCGGCGCGGAGGTAGTCGCCGTAGGAGAAGCCGCCGGGGAGCACGACGCCCGTGGTGTCCGCCGGGAGGCCGTCCTCGTGCCAGACGAGTTCGGCGTCGACGCCGACGTCGGCGAGCGCGCGGACGGCGTCCCGGTCGCAGTTCGACCCGCCGAAGCCGACGACCGCTACGGTCATTCGCGTTCCTCGACCGCCACGTCGTAGTCGTGGATGGTCGGGTTGGCGAGCAGGCGGTCGGCCATCTCGCCCGCGCGGTCGGCGGCCGCCTCCTCGTCGGCGGCGTCCAGGTCGATCTCGAAGCGGTCCGTCGAGCGCAGGTCCGCGAGTTCGAAGCCGAGGCGTTCGAGCGCGCGCTGCGTGGTCTCGGCCTCCGGGTCGAGGACGCCCCGCTTCAGCCGGACCGTCACCGTCGCGGTGTACGCGGTCATCGCGTGGATGTGGGCGTCCGTGGTCAAAGACTCTTTTGGAACGCAGAGAAGTTACACGAACGTGCACAGGCAAGCTCTGCGAGCACGTGGTTGCTTATCAGCGTCGAGCGACTCTGGCGTACTATGCCGACCCCGAACGGCAGTCCGGAGGTGGCGCCGCTGCGAACCGACCTGACCGAGATCACGGTCGTCGGAGCCGACCGCACGGGAATCGTCGCCGGAGTCACCGGACTGCTGTTCGAGCGCGGAGTGAACATCGAGGACATCGAGCAGACCGTCCGCGACGGCGTGTTCCGGATGACACTGCACTGTGACACCGAACCAGTGGAGAGTCGCGACGCGCTCCGCGACGCGCTCGCCGAGACCGGCGACGAACTCGGCGTCGACATCCGCACGCGGTTCCCCGACGAGCGCGACGAGGGCATCGCGGTGCTCGTCACGAAGGAGGACCACTGCCTCCGCGCGCTCTGCGAGGCCGACCTCTCGGCAGACGTGCGCGTCGTCGTCGGGAACCACGCCGGCCTCGAATCCGTCGCCGAAGAGTACGGCGTGCCGTTCTACGACGTCGGCGACGGTTCCGGCGTCCCCGACGAGGACCGCCTGCTCGACCTCCTCGACGAGTACGACGTCGACCTCGTCGTGCTCGCCCGCTACATGCGCATCCTCAGCCCGGACGTCGTGTTCCGGTACCCCGGCCGCATCGTCAACGTCCACCCGAGTCTGCTGCCGGCGTTCCCCGGCGCGCAGGCCTACCGGCAGGCCGTCGAGGCGGGCGTTCGCGTGGCGGGCGTCACAGCCCACTACGTCACCACCGACCTCGACCAGGGCCCCATCCTCACCCAGCGGGCCTTCGACGTCCCGCCGGACGCCACCGTCGAGGACGTGAAGGCTCGCGGCCAGCCACTGGAGGCCGAGGCGCTCGTGACCGCGGTCCGCGCGCACCTCGCCGGGGACGTGACCGTCCAGCGTGGCTCCGTCCAGGTGACCGGCGACCACCAGTTCGGGATGCCCGCCGTCGCGGCCGACGCCAACCCCGAGCGACCGGTGGACGTCGAACCCGTCGACGACTGACGCGGACTCGCCCACCACGGCGCTCGGTCCGCGAGTCGTGGTGTCAGTTCACCCTGGAAGCGCAGCAGTAATGTAGCTCTGCATCGTTTCCCGCCGCGTGAACGACGGAGTGCCACACCTCTCTCGACGATGAGTTCTCCACTCACCGACGCCGTCCGGAGCCTCCGACACGCCGGTCTCGACGCAGTCCGGGAGTTCGTCTCCCGGACGTACTACGCCGTCCGTCCGGCGACCCCCGACCCCGACCCGGTGCTGGAGCGGGACTGGGACCTCCTCGTCGTCCTCGACGCCTGCCGTGCGGACGTCTTCGCGGAGGTCGTCGGAGCGGGCGACTACGACCTCCCGACCACCGAGACGGCTACCTCCCAGGGGAGCACCTCGAAGGAGTGGCTGTCGGCCGTCTTCGGGAGCGCCGACGACGACGCGCTCGCCGAGGTGGCCTACGTCACGGGCAACCCCTACTCGACGAAGATGCTCGACCTGAGCCGGTTCGGCCACGTCGACGAGGTGTGGCGCGACGGCTGGGACGACGACCGCGGGACGATTCCGCCCCGGCCGATAACGAACCGCGCCATCGAGGCGGGCCGCGAACAGGACACCGACCGCATGGTCGTCCACTACATGCAACCGCACTTCCCCTCCATCGTCGACGGCGACGACGACGGCATCGCGCTCGACGACTGGGGCGCCCAGCCGATGTCCGTCTGGGAGGAACTCCGGTTCGGCCACCGCGACGTCGACGACGTCTGGGAGAGCTACCGCCGGAACCTGGAGGCGGTGCTCGAAGACGTCGAACTCCTGCTGTCGAACGTGGACGCCGAGCGGGTCGTGGTCACCGCCGACCACGGCAACGCCTTCGGCGAGCACTACATCTTCGGCCACCCGGGCGGCGTCGGCATCCCCGCGCTCCGCGAGGTGCCGTGGAGCGTGACCGCTGCAACCGACGAGGGGACACACGACCCAGCCGCGGACGCAGAGCCTACAGAGACGACCGACGAGGAAGTCACCGACAGCACGGTCGAGGACCGACTGGAGAGCCTCGGCTACAGGACCTGACCATGAGCGACGACACCACCCCGTCGATCGAGGACCCGAACCTGCTGATCGTCTGCGTCGACTGCTTGCGGGACGACTTCGTGCGCTCCGACCGGACGGACACGCCGTTCCTCGACGACCTGCGGGCGCGCGGACTCGACTGCTCGAACCTCTTCTCGACGACCACCACGACGACGCCAGCCATCGCGAGCCTCCTGACCGGGACGTACTCCGAGCGCAACGGCGTCCAGTCGCTCCAGCACGGGACGCTGTCGCCGGACGTCGAGCCACTCGGCGAGGTCATGAGCGACGCCGGCTACCACACGGAGGCGCTAGTCACCGGTCCGCTGCTCCCGGAGACCGGCCTCGACCGCGGCTTCGACCGCTACGACCACCGAGCGGAGGACGCCGACATGTTCTCCGAGTGGCGCGAGGAGGCCCTCGACCGCGTCGCCTCGCTCCCCGAACCGTTCGCGGCGTTCGTCCACCTCTGGGAGATCCACGAGGACGTCCGCGTGCCAGCCGAGTTCGACAGCCCGGAGTACGGCGAGACGCCGTACGGCCGCGCGTTCTCCGCGCTCGACCGCGAGATCGAGGCCATCGTCGACGCCGCACCCGAGAACACCGTCGTCGCGTTCGTCGGCGATCACGGCGAGAGCATCACGCACCGCCACAGCCCGCTGCGCCTGCTGTTGAAGTCCCTCCGCGACGCGCTGCGCTACTACGGCGGGGTCGACACCCGCGACGTCGTCGGTCGGCTGAACCGCTCGTTCGACGACGAGGGCCCCGACATCGACGACCACTACATCGAGAAGGGGCACGGCGAGAACGTCTTCGACTTCACGACGAACGTCCCGTTCGTGCTGGCGGGTCCGGGCATCGAGCCCGCGACCGTCGACGCGCAGGTCCGCCAGGTGGACGTCCTGCCGACGATTCTCGACTACTTCGGGCTCTCCGTGGACGCCGACGGCGAGCCGATCTGCCCCGACGAGGGCGTCGACGACCGGCCCGCGTACATGCGCGCCTGCGGCGCGTCCCTCCACGGCGAGGAGAACTGGGCGCGGGCCATCCGCGCCGACGGCGCGAAGTACGTCGAGTACCCCGACCGCGACTGGAGCCCGGAGCTGTACGACCTCGAAGCCGACCCCCGGGAACTGCGCCGAATCGACGACCCGGACCTCGAGGCGAGACTCCAGCGACTCATGCCCGAGCGCGGCCAGCCACTCGACGAACTCGAACGACTGGACATCGACGACCACCTCGAGGACCTCGGCTACCTCTGATTCTCCCGTCGTCCGTCGCTACCGTTCGACGGCACCGCGGACGCCCAGCACGCTGGCGGCCGCCGCGCCTACGCTCGTCGTCAACAGGTAGCCGCCGACGCTGTGCAGGGTCACCGCCGCCGCGACGGTCGGCGCCGCGACGGACGTGACGACGGTCAGCACGGTGACGTTGATGGCCTCCGTGCCGCCGAGGCCGCCCGGCGTCGGCACCACCGACCCCATCGTCCCGAGCGGGAGGACGAACAGCGGGACGTAGACGGGGATGTGCTCGCCGAGCGCGAGGAACGTCACCCAGAGGCCGACCGCCTGGAACACCCAGCCGAGCGCGGAGAGCCCGACGGCGCCCGCGAGTCGCGGGCGGTCGTTTCCCACGCGCCTGATGGCGCCGACGAAGCTCGCGATGCGCGCCTTCAGCGACTCGCGGGACGGTGGCTGGACGCGCGGGACGCGCGTCGCCACCGCGTGCACGATGCGGTAGACGGCGCCGCCGGCGTACTGGCGGACGCGCTCCCGGAACCACCACGCGAGGAGGGCGACGACGACGAGCGCGGCGAGGACCCAGAGGACACTCCGGGGCACCATGCCGACGTCCAGGTTCGTCGTCGAGACGAAGTAGAGACCGCCGACCACCGCGAACGACAGCGACGGCACGACGTTGATGGCGTCGAGGCTGGCGATGGACGCCAGGCCCACCTCGTAGTCGGTGTCCATCGACTGCGTGATGAGCCACGCCGTGACTGGTTCGCCGCCGGCCTGTCCGAACGGCGTGACGTGGTTGGCGAAGCCGCTCGCCGCGTTCACCAGCAGCGCCGTGTGCACCGGCGCCTCCACCTCGAGCGTGTGCAGGACGGTCCACAGTTCGAGCCCCCACGCGACGTTCCACAGCAGGATGGTCCCCGCGACGACGGCCAGCAGGAGGAGGTCGGCCTGCCGGCCGGCCGCGAGCACCGCTTCGGCGTCGACCACGTAGAACATCACCGCGAAGACGGCCGCGGCTACGAGGAACCCGGCCACCGTCGCTGCGAGGTGCTCTCGGTCCACGGCGAACGTCTCACGTCCGCGGGAATCAATCCTCCGAAATCGGAGACGCTACTCCGAACTCGGAGGCGCTAGTCGACGGTCCACTCCTCGCGCTCGCGGAGGTACCTCCGGGACTCGGCGTCGAGGTCGCCCTGGGCGGCGAGGAGGTCCGTGGCCGTGACGATGCCGACGAGGTCGATGCCCTCGGCGACCGGGAGGCGCTTGATGCGCTCCTCGCTCATCTTCGCGGCGGCCGCCCGCAGCGTCGCTGTCGGCCCGATGGTGACGAGCGGACTGGACGCCGCGGCGTAGACGGGAATCTCTCCGAAGGGCCGGTCGTGCTCGTGGCCCGCGGCGACGAAGTCGGCCTCGGTGAGGATGCCCGCTGGGTTCCCCTCGCGCGTGACGACGACGCTGCCCACGCCCTCGGTCAGCATCCGGCCGGCGGCGGCATGGAGGGACGCCTCCGCGGCCACCGTCACGACCTCGTTCGTCATCGCGTCCGCGACCTGCATGCGCCTGGCTACGGAGCGGGGTGTCTTGTCACTTCTCCCGAGAGTGACGCACGTGGACCGCGATGCCGCGGGTGGCGTCGGCCATCGCGGGGCCGGGCATCGTCGCGCGCCCGACGGCGAACGCACGCGGCCCCTCGACGACTACCTCGTCGCCGACGCGGATGTCGTCGCTGGCGTCGATGATGCCGGGCGCGAGCACGCTGCCCTCGGGGACGAAGCCGTCGATCTCCACGCGTTTCGTGGGTGCGTCGCTGTCGACCCAGCGGTCCGCGCCGGCGAGCGTGAACGACAGCGAGCCGTACTGTGGGACGAGCGCCGCGAGCTGCTCGCCGTCGGCGTCCAGCGCCTGCAGTTTCGGGTAGCGGCCCTGGACCTGGATGTCCGCGAACACCTCGTCGCCCGCGCCGTCGCCGAGGTAGAAGTCCGCGACCGCGCGCAGCGTCGCTTCCTCGCGTTCGGAGACCCAGATCTTGTCCTCGCCGGCGAGCGCGGCGTTCAGCTCCCCGAGGCTCTCGTCGGTCGTCGGGTGGTCGTCGACGGTGAACTCGAAGGGGACGTCCACCTCGCTGGCGACGCGCTCGCAGATGTCGCGGTAGCCCTCCGGTGGGACGTGAGCGATGACGCGGGAGTAGTCCGTGCGCTCGAGGTAGCGCCGCAGCACGCGCGCGACGAAGTCCTTCTCCTCGGCACTCCAGCGCCCGGTCACCACGGAGTCGTACTGCTGGGCGGGGTACGTGAGTTCGAGTTCCTGGGGGACGACACCGATGGGCGACGTCATCGACACCATGTGCGCGCGGTAGCTGGCGGCGTCCTGGAACTGGCGGTGGCTCTGGCTCTCGCTGTACGGCTTCGCTGCCGAACAGGGAACGAGTAACAGCGGGTGGCCGTCGAGGCGCTTCCGGTAGCGGGTGGTGACGCGCTCGGCGAAGCGCTGGATCTCCACGCGACGGAGCGAGTCCTCGGTCGCGGAGAGCAGCAGGTCGTCGCGGAAGACGGGCGTGCGCTCCTCGAGGTAGCCGTACTGCTGGTCGAACTCGCGGAACGCCGCGGTCGCCCACGCCGTGTGGCGGGCCTGGCCCTCCACGTAGTCCCGGAGGCGGCCGTCACGGATGCGGCGACGCACCCGCGCGAGTTCCGCGCGGAGGACGTTGACGTTGTGCTCGACGCAGTCCTCGCGGTCGAACGACTCTACGGACTGCTGGCAGGCCGCACACGAACACGGCAGTTCGTCGAGGTCGGCGAGGTCGTAGGCGCCCTCGGTTGTGAGGTAGCGGCCCTGCGTCCCGCGCACGACGACGCGGTCGGCGTCCACGAGGTCGACGCCCGCGTAGACGAGCACGGCGACGTTCCGCGGCGTCGCCACCCCCGAGAGGTAGAGCGCGGTGTCGTCGGGGATCGCCGCCCGCGTCTGCACGACGGCGTCGCGGAACGCCGACCCGTGGCCGACGAATCCGGGCGCACCCGAAAGGACGTAGGCGTCCGCGCCGAAGTCCGCGGCCGTCCCGGGGGAGACGACGACGGCGCTGGGGTAGTCCACGTCGGGGTAGTCCGGCGCGAACGACTCCTGGACCTCGGCGGCGGTCCCGGACGGGAACGCGCGGTGTGGTAGCACGGTCAGCATCGAGTCGTCGCCCTCCGGGTGGTCCTGGCGCTGGAACCACTCGCTGCCCGCGTCCGCCACCACGTCGTCCGCGAGTGCCGGCGTCGTCACGGACTCCGCGAGGCGGAGTTCCCCCACGCGCGCGGCGGCGTCGCGCTCGTGGGCCTCGAAGTAGTCGGTCATGCACGCCTCTCCGGGGCGAGCGCCCAATTGCCTTGTCTTTTCACCGAAGACACTTGCCGGCCCGCCGTGAACGCCAACCGATGACCGACGCGCCCTCCAGACGCGAGGTACTGGCGGCCTGTGCCGGCGGCCTCGCCGGCGCCGCTGGCGGCTACGCCGCGGCCCCGCTGCTCGACGCCGACGCGGCGTCCGAACAGTCCCCCGACCCCGTCTCGCTCGCGTGGAGCGACACCGAGTGGCCGTACCCGGACTACGACCCGGCGTGCACCCGCAATCCACCGGCTACCAGTGCGCCCGGCGACGACCTCGAGGTCCACTGGCGGCGGGACCTGGGAACCGCACACGCCCACACTCCGCCGGTCGTGGCCAACGGCCAGGTCGCGTCAGCGAGCCTGGAGTTCCGGGGCACGACGGTCCGGAGCCTCGCGTTCGACAGCGGCGACACCGCGTGGGAGCACCCATTCCTCGGGGGAGAGACGAACGTCGTCCCCGACCTGCTGGCGCCCGGGGACGGCGTCTACTACCGGGTGGACGAGTACGAACGCGGCCCACTGGGGATATTCGGCGCGGCGACCGGCGAGCACGCGTGGGGCGTCCCCGAACCGCCGCGGGGCGAGTGGACGGTCGGTGCTGGCCGACTCTACTACGGGAGTCGCGTCACCGGCGACCTCCACGCCTACGACGCGCGCTCGGGGACCGAACTGTGGGTCGAGAGCGTCGACGACGACCGCCTCGGCGTGCAGTCGTTCCACCCCGACCACGGAGTGTTCGCCACCTCGCGGGGCACCGTGTACGCCCTCGACCCCGCAGACGGCAGCGTGCTGTGGGAGTCGGCCGTCGAACCGTACGTCAGGAGCGGGCCGGTTCTCGCGGGTGGGCTGGCGGTCGTCTCGAAGTGGGCCGGTGGGATGGACCTCGTCGCGTTCGACGCCGTGACCGGCGACGAGCGGTGGACGTACCCGCTGGCCACGACCGAGGTGACGGCAGACGGGGCGACGCTCCGGCGGTGGTACGAGGTCGGTGCGGTGGACGGGGACGTCGTGGTCGTCCGGGAGCGGCGTGCGGACCCGTCGCCGCAACCGCTCCACGCCGTCGACGCGGCCTCGGGCGACCGCCTGTGGCGAGTCGACCCGCCCGAGGGCGCCACGGCGTTCTCGAAGCCGACGGTCGTGGACGGCGAGGTGTTCGTCTGTGTCGGCGGCGACGCGCGGACCGAACTCCGGCGGCTGGACCGCGCCGACGGCTCGACGACCGGGTCGTGGACGCTTCCCGACCACGGTGGCGGACCCGTCGTCACGGACGGCCACGTGCTCGTCCAGACCGGGAACGAACTACTCGCCTTCCGGTGAGATGTCCACCAGTTCGACGCGTTCTGGGACCAGCGCGAGCGCCGAGTCGGGCCAGCCGCGGTGGCCGAGCGTGAACGACGCCGCCGGGTTCGCCTCGGCGAGTCGGCGGACGCCCTCGGCGGCGGCCTCGAAGCCCCCGCGGTCCATCCGGTCGGGCGTCTCCGCGGTCAGGGGGTAGGTCGTCGAGAGCGCGCGCGGGTACGGGCCGAACGGCGCTTCGACGTTCCACCACTCGTCGAAACGGTCGCTGCCCGAGCCCTCCGTGAGGAGGACGTCGCCGGAGACGTCGAGGCGTTCGAGGCGGCGGTGGTGGCGCAGCACCTCGGGGCGGCGCGCGCTGTCCGCGGACGTGTAGAAGAAGGCGTCCTTGCTCGCGGGGTCCGACGCCTCGAGCTGGTCGGCGTGGTCGAGGAGCGTGCGGTAGCCGTCGAGGGAGTCGGGGTGGGCGTGCGCGCGTGACTCCACGAGTTCCAGCAGGTTCCCGGACTTGAGGGCCTGCTTCACGCGGCGGATCTCCCCGAAGGAGACGTGGAGGTTGTGCTCGGCGAGGAGTTTCTCGCGGTCGGCGGCGCCCATGGCCTGGACCTCGGCGGGCGTGTGGTCGGCACAGACCGGGCAGTCACAGGGGAAGTAGTGGAGGTCCGCGAGGTGCTCGGTGCCGCTGACCGTGAGGTAGCGGTCGTCGCGGGCGTAGATGGCGTACGCCGCGGAGTCGAAGAGGTCACAGCCCAGTGCGGCGGCGAGCGCGAACATCATCGGGTGGCCGGCGCCGAACAGGTGGACGGGCGCGTCCCGACCGAGGCCACGCTTGGCGGCGAGGACGGCCTCGGTCATGTCGTCGTAGCGGTACTGGTTCATCAGCGGGACCACCGCGCCGACCGGGAACAGGTCGAGGCCGGTGCCATAGGCGTGCCGCCCTGCGTCCTCCCGGAGGTCCGGGTACGTCGACCCCTGGACGGGTGCGTTGACGAGCATGTCGCCGACGTCGACGGTCGCGGCGAGTTCGAGGCGCTCTTGGGTCGTCGCGAGTTCCGCCTCGGCCTGGTCGCGGTCGACGTCCGGCGGCGTCGGGATGTCAACGGGCGTCCCGACGTCGCTGCCGATGGCGTGCTGGAACTCCAGGATCTCCTCGGTGTGGGTGTCGATCTCGCCGTACTCCGCGAGCTGGAAGCTCCCCGAGTCCGTCATGATGGCGCCGTCGAAGCCCAGCATCTCGTGGAGCCCCTCGTCGAGCGCCTGCTCGTTCAACTCGGGGTCGTTCTTCACGATGTAGGAGTTCGTGATGAGCATCTCCGCGCCGAACTCCGGGAACCGCGACGGCTCGACGGTGATCAGGTTCGGGTTGACGACGGGCATCAGCGTCGGCGTCTCCACGGTCACGCCGGCCCGCGGAATCTCGAGTTCGCCGATGCGGCCGGCGCCGTCCTGGGCGCCGACCTCGAATACCGCTCTCATTGCACCGGGCTACCCGCCCACCGCGCGTAAGGGTTACTGTCCGCGCTCCCCGGCCGTCTCCACGTAGAACACTCGCTCCCGGGGGATGCGACGCACCGTGTCGCCGTCCCCCGCCCGGATGAGCCAGTGGTCCGTGTCCTCGTCGAAGCGGAGGTTCGCGTCCGCCGTCTGCCAGTCCGTCACGCCGCCCTGCGGGTCCTCGTACACGATGACGCCCATGTTCGTTTGCTGCTCGTAGCGGACGGTGTTAAGTCTCGTCCTCAGTGTTCTGCTGGTGGGTTTCCGTCGGTCGTCTAGTCGTAGACACCTCGAAAGCCCCTGGCGGCTGAACCGTCCGCGACTCGCTGCGCGCCTCGCCTTCGGCTGCGGTGCTTGCGTCGTCGGGGCCGGTTTCAGCCGCCAGCCCCTTTCAATCCACCTGTGGCCGGTTGGTCAATCAGCGCGGGGTGGGCTGAAAGGGGCGGCTGGGTTCGGGAAGCACGGCGACGCAAGCACTGTAGTGAGCGGAGCGAACGAAGCGCGCAGCGAGCCGCGCGACCGAAGCCAGCCGGGGCTTTCGAACTGTTCTCGTGCGGTGCGAGGTCCAGTTCGGAGAGCGAACAGGACACTCCAGCGACTAGCCCAGTTCGTACTGCAGCACGCCCAGCGCAGTCCGACCGTCACGGATGTCTCCACCACGGACGGCCGCGAGCAGGTCGTCGTAATCCTCGGTAACGACACGAATCGACTCGTTGAAGTCGAGGTCCTGTTCGGCCGTGGGCTCGCAGCCACGCGCGACGAAGTAGTGATGGACGGCGTTCGAGATCCCGTTGGCGGGTTCGTAGGTGGCGAAGCGTTCCACGGTCTCGGCCTCGTAGCCCGTCTCCTCGCGGAGTTCGCGGCGGGCCGCGACCGCGAGGTCCTCGTCGCCCTCAACGCCGCCCGCCGGGAGCGCGCGGTTGACGCGCTTCACGGCCTGTCGCCACTCCTCGACGAGCACGACGTCGTCGTCGGGCGTGTACGCGAGCAGAACGACCGCGGGGTCGTCGACGAGGTAGTCGAAGTCCGTCTCCGTGCCGTCGGGCAGCACGACGTCCTCGTTGACGATGTCGAAGCCCGGGCACTCGTAGGCGACCTGGCGGTTCGTCGTCTCCCACGCCAGCGGGTCGTCGTCGGTCATGTGCGAGCGTTCGCCGGACTGGAAGAAAAGCGTGGCGCGACGACGGAAGCGTGGCGCGACGACGGCTACAGGAGCGCGTCCACCTGTTCGAGCGTCTCGTCGAGGCGGCCGGAGTTGTCGACGCGGGCGAACGGCCCCGCGATGGGTTCGAACTCCTCGCGGTACTGCTTGTGGATCTCGAAGTCGGCGTCGCTGGCGTCGCCGGTGCGCGCGCGGATGCGCTCGCGGACGACATCCTCGTCGCAGGCGACCTTCACGAGGGAGAGCGGAACCCCGACGGCCTGGGCGGTACGGCGGGCGTCGCCGCGGTGCTCGCGGTACGTGAACGTCCCGTCGAGGACCACGGAGCGGCGCTGGCGGAGCGTCTCCGTCGCGCGGTCGAACAGTTCCTCGTACACCGCCGCGCGCTCCTCGGGCGTGTAGTCGGGGTCCGGGAACAGTTCCTTGCGGACGACGTCCGTGCGCAGCAGCCGGCCATCGAGGGCGTCGGCGGCGTGCTCGGAGACCGTCGTCTTCCCGGCGCCGGGCAGCCCGCACACCACCACGAGGTACGGGCCCCGGCGCGTGGTCGCTGTGTCCCCGGTGGCGTGCTCCCCGCTCACGGTAATCGAGTTGGAGAGGGCGCGCCCCGAATATGAAACTGTGGAATCACGGTGGCAGGGCGGACGTCGAGACAGCCTACAGCGAGACGTCGTCAAGGTCCGCGCCCAGGTCGGCCACGTCCTCGTTGAAGGCCGCGACGAAGTCGCCGAAGTCCTCGGCGTACGCCCGCACGTCCCGCGCCGACGGGGCGCCGTACTGCGAGACGAGGTAGACGCCGCCCTCGCCGCCGACCCGCACGTAGGAGACGCGGTCGGCGTCGCGTTTCAACTCCCAGCGCGTCCCGTCGACGGGCGCCGCGAACGACCCGTACTCCGTGTTCTCGACGCGGTAGAGCGTAGCCGCCATCTCGTTGGCGGCTCCCCGAATTCGCGCGACGATGGCGTCCCGCGCCTCGACGACGGACTCGCCGGCTTCGACGGCCGGGAACTCGGTCGGCACGTCGTCGAGGACGCCGTCCAGGCCGCGCACGTAGTCGTTGAACGACGCGACGAAGTCGGCGTAGTGGGCCATCGCCGTCGCCAGCGGCTCCGGTTCCGGCGGTTGCTGCGTCGAGACGACGTAGACGTCGACGCCGGCCTGCCCCTCGAAGCGGAGGAACTCGATGTCGCCGGCCTCGTACTTCAGCGTCCACTCGCCGCCGTCGGTGCGGAACGACTCGCGGCCGTAGTCCCCGCCCCGCAGGCGCGCGAGTTCCCGGGCGGCCTGCCCCGCGTGCTGGCGCACCTGCTCGACTACCTCGTCGCGGTGCTCGCGGACCGCGTCGGTGTCCTCGAGGTCCGCGTCCAGTCCCTCTATCATCGAACGGAGGGAGGGGCGGCAGGCGGATAACGACGTTGGAGGGTAGCGAGCGGTGAACCCAGAGCCTGTCAGAAGGTTCATTGACTGGAGGATTGAAGTTGGACGCATGAGTTCAGCGGAACTGGATGCAGTTGACCGTGGCATCCTCCACCTCCTGCAGGAGGACGCACGGAACCTGACGCCGGTCGACATCGCGCGAAGGCTCCCCGTCTCGGAGGGGACCGTCCGCAACCGGATCGAGCGACTGGAGGACGACGGCGTCATCCGTGGGTACGTCCCCACCCTCGACTACGAGGCGGCGGGGTTCCCGCTGAAGGTCGCGTTCACGTGTACGGCGCCGGTCTCGCGGCAGGCGGCCCTCGCGGAGTCCGTCCTCGACACCCACCGCGTCGTGAACGTTCAGGAGCTGGTGTCGAGCCGGGGCAACGTCCGCGTCGTCGGCGTCGCCACCGACCTCAACGAACTGATGGAGCTCGCCGAGGACCTCATCGACGCGGGCCTGGTGATCGAGGAGCAGACGCTGATGCGCCACGAGTACACCCAGCCGTTCAACCACTTCGGCGAGGAAGCAGCGACCCAGAACTGAATCGGACGTTCTTTCACCAGAAAAGTTACGTAATATTCAATCATCGCCGAATTCGGTGAGAATTGGCACAAAGTCCCCACTGAGTTTATACGTGGCGGAGCCATCCTCAGCGATATCATGACTGGGCCGGGGTTAGTCGGGCCGTCCAGACGAGCGGGGGAACGTGCCAGTGAGGCAGTCGTCGAAGCAGTCGCCAACCGAAGCAACACCGAGCAGACGTCGCTCCCACCGCTGTACGGCGTCGTCGAACCGGACAGCCTGGACACGCTCGCTGCGAGAGCCGACGAGAGCGACATCCTCGTCTCCTTCGAGTACGCCGGCTACGACGTCCGCGTCGCCGGACCGATGGACGTCACCGTCTCGGCCATCGATGACTGACGCAACTGACAGTTCGGCGCTGGTCTGTACCAACTGCGGCACGCTCCTCGAGTTCGACGTGGCGTACCCGGTCGTCGCCCACAAGCGCAACGGCGACATCAAGTACCACTCGTTCTGCGGCGACGACTGCCGGCAGGAGTGGGACGACGGGACGTAGTCCCGGCCCAGCTCACAGCCGGAACTCGCCGTCGACGAAGCTCCGGGCGGTCGTCGTCACGTAGTCGACCAGCGGCGGGAACGTGGAGTCGTCGCCAGCCGCCAGTCGGCTCCGGTGGAGGTCCTCCCAGACGGTCGCGAGCACGAACGCCGCGTGCGCGAGGTAGTACTCCGCGTGCTCGACGTCGGACCCCGTCTTCGCCTCGTAGCGAGCGACTAGCTCGCGTCGAGTCGGCGTTCCGGGGTCGTTCGTGAACGGCGCCAGTCCGTCCTCGTTCACGTCACGCAGGTGGTCGATGGCCGCCTCGTCCGCGTGGCGCGCTTCGAGGTCGTCCAGCGACGGCGTCGGGTCGCCGTCGTCCCGCCAGCGCAACAGCAGGTAGCCGAGTTCCGTTAGCGGGTCGCCGAGCATCGCCGTCTCCCAGTCGAGCACGCCCGCGATCTCGGGGTCGTCGTCACCAGCGAAGAGCACGTTCCCCGGCCGGTAGTCCCCGTGGACGAGCGTGGTCGCCGTCTCCGCGGGCGCGTGCTCCCGGAGCCACTCGCCGACGGCCCGGAGTTCCGGCACCTCCCGTCCGGTCGCGCTCGTCGCGTTATCCAGCCGCGCCATCGCCCGGTCGACCATCTCCGTCGGCGTCTGGCGCTCGCAGACGTCCGCGAACGGCCCGGGGTCCAGCGAGTGGATCTCGGCGAGCGTGTCGACCAGCCCCTCGGCCAGTCGCCGCCGCGCCGCCGGGTTCCGGAACCGCTCGGGCAGGTCCGACCCCAGCGGCACCGCCTCGCCGTCGAGGAACGTCGTCACGACGAACTCGTCGCCGAACACCGACGCGTCCTCGCAGTGCAACACGGGTTCGGGCGCGGGAACGGCGGTGTCCGCGAGTCGCTCCAGCACCTGGAACTCCACGTCCAGGTCGACGACCAGGTTCGTCTCCCGCAGGTTCCGCGGTCGCCGGAGGACGTACGCTCGCTCCCGCTCGGCGGTCGATACGGCGAGCGAGAGGTTCAGCGCCTCGTGGAGCACCTCGACGTCGACGATCTCGTCGTCGAGTTCCGCGGAGAGGTAGGCTTCCAGGGCGGCAGTGTCGAGGTCCGCTTCGGACATGGTCGGAGAGAAACCGGGTGTCGGTAAAAGTCTCGTCGTGGTGTGATGGGGAGTGGCAGGCAGGACAGAGAGGAGGACATCGTCCCGTGTGACTGTTCGAGAAGACGGGATTACGGTTCAGTCTTTGCCTCTTTCTCCCTCAACCACTCTTTGATTTCGTTGAGACCAAGTTGGTATCCAGAGGACCATTGAGACCGAATTACACCAACGAGAATCACCCCGAGGAAGGAGAACGCGCTTGTCAAAACTGCTTTGTTCCATTTTGCTCTAAAACAGAGTACTTCATCTGGCATCCGAACAGTCAGTCCCTCATACGCTAGTTTTTCTGTAGTGACTTTTCCGATGATAAGATGTGTGCCAAGGAACCACGAGAATACCGTAATTAGAGCAGAGACACCACCCTGATACAGAGCTGACAAACCAAAGTCAGGAATCGAGATTGCAAAGAACGTCAATACGCCCACCACAAAGATGCCCAGAACTTCAAGTTTATTAACAATCTTAACTCCCCTATCTAGGTGCCGATAGGCCTTTCCTGCGTCCCTCACTCCTTGCATTCCCGCATTTCGAAGCTCTGTCTTTTCGGAGATGTCGTATTCGCGGTCTACTGTCTCTACAAAGATCGTCTCTAAGTTATCTCGAAAACCTACAGCACCGTCTAAAAGGCCTAATTCCCTCAGCCTCTTCTCCGTTCTGTCCTTCTCTGAACTCGGGAAAAGCTGGTTGTCATCCTCCTCAGGTATACCGTCTCTCTGTCCACCCACCATGCCCTAATTGGTAAAATATCTACATCTTGAAAGCGTTTCCCCAGAGAGAAGCTACATCTCCTACGGACAACAACTGTACGCGGTTAACTGATGGAATGTCCCCAACTTTAGCTAAGGACTGTACGTAGAGGTGGTTGCCAGGAAGGTACACCTCTAAGCCAAAATGCGGGAGAAGTGGGCCGGCGCGAATTCGAATCGCGGTTACGGCCACCCGAAGGCCGAAGGATACCAAGCTACCCCACCGGCCCGCACCCAGTGATTGGCGAGTGCGATGTTTAACGTTTCCGAATCGGGGCACCGAGAGCGAGGTGAACCCGGGAACTGCGGCGGGGTGTGGGGTCGGGTCGACCGGCAGCGTCCGTGGGCCGGCAACCGTCGTGGGAACGAGAGAACGCTCCCCCGGTAGGGTCAGGTTTCGGTAGTCGTGCCGGGCGGAGCGCGGCTGTACCACCGAGAAAAGTTCTCCGAATCGGCAGATTGCTTGGGGTGTGGGAAAGATTTCTTTACCGAATTAGGCAACCATTAAGACGCGACAGCGGCAATTGCCCGACGATGACTAGGTCCAACCGCGACTGGTGGCCGAACCAGCTGCCACTCGAGATCCTCGACCAGAACGCCCGCGACGTCGGGCCGATGGACGAGGACTTCGACTACGCCGAAGCGTTCCAGCAACTCGACCTCGACGAGGTGAAGGCGGACATCGAGGACGTGATGACGACGTCCCAGGACTGGTGGCCGGCCGACTACGGCCACTACGGCCCGCTGTTCATCCGGATGGCGTGGCACAGCGCGGGCACGTACCGCACCAGCGACGGCCGCGGCGGCGCCTCCGAGGGCGCCCAGCGCCTCGCACCGCTCAACAGCTGGCCCGACAACGCGAACCTCGACAAGGCGCGCCGACTGCTCTGGCCGGTCAAGCAGAAGTACGGCCGCAACCTCTCGTGGGCCGACCTGATGATCCTGGCCGGGAACGTCGCCATCGAGTCGATGGGAGCGAAGACGTTCGGCTTCGCGGGCGGACGCGAGGACGCCTTCAAGCCCGACGAGGCCGTCGACTGGGGACCCGAGGAGGAGTGGGAGGCCTCCGAGCGCTTCGACGACTCTGGCGAACTCCATGAGGGCCTCGGCGCCACCGTGATGGGGCTCATCTACGTGAACCCGGAGGGGCCGGACGGCAACCCGGACCCGGAAGCCTCCGCGGAGAACATCCGGGAGTCGTTCAGCCGGATGGCGATGAACGACGAGGAGACGGTCGCGCTCATCGCCGGTGGGCACACGTTCGGGAAGGTCCACGGTGCCGACGACCCCGACGAACACGTCGGCCCGGAGCCCGAAGCGGCCCCCATCGAGGCCCAGGGCCTCGGCTGGGAGAGCGACTTCGGCTCCGGCAAGGGCAAGGACACCATCACGAGCGGTATCGAGGGTCCCTGGACGCAGGCGCCCACCGAGTGGGACACGGGCTACCTCGACAACCTGCTCGAGTACGAGTGGGCTGCCGAGAAGGGACCGGGCGGCGGCTGGCGGTGGATCCCACTCGACGAGGAACTCAGAACCTCCGCGCCCGACGTCGAGGGCGAGGAGCGTGTGACGCCGATGATGCTGACCACGGACATCGCGCTGAAGCAGGACCCGGACTACCGCGAGATCGTCGAGCGCTTCCAGGACAACCCGATGGAGTTCGGGATTAACTTCGCGAAGGCCTGGTACAAGCTCACTCACCGCGACATGGGTCCGCCCGAGCGGTTCCTCGGCCCGGAGGTTCCCGACGAGGAGATGATCTGGCAGGACCCGCTCCCCGACGCCGACTACGACCTGGTCGGGGAGGCGGACGTCGCGGAACTGGAGGAGGCGATCCTCGACTCGGAGCTCTCGGTCCCACAACTGGTCAGGACCGCCTGGGCGGCGGCGTCGACGTACCGCGACAGCGACAAGCGCGGTGGCGCTAACGGCGCCCGCATCCGTCTCGAACCGCAGCGGAGCTGGGAGGTCAACGAGCCCGCGGAGCTCGAGACGGTGCTGGGGACCCTGGAGGAGATCCAGGCCGAGTTCAACGGCTCGCGGACCGACGACGTGCGGGTCTCGCTCGCCGACCTGATCGTGCTGGGCGGCAACGTGGCCGTCGAGCAGGCGGCGGCGGACGCCGGCTACGACGTCGACGTCCCGTTCGAGCCGGGACGGACAGACGCCACCCAGGAGCAGACCGACGTCGAGTCCTTCGAGGCGCTCAAGCTGAAGGTGGACGGCTTCCGTAACTACCTCGGGGGCGAGCACGACCGGCCGGCCGAGGAGCTGCTGGTGGACAAGGCCGAACTGCTGAACCTGACCGCGTCCGAGATGACGGTGCTGGTCGGCGGCATGCGCGCGCTGGACGCGAACTACGACCAGTCCGACCTCGGCGTCCTCACCGACCGCCCGGGGACGCTGACCAACGACTTCTTCGTGAACCTGCTCGACATGGGCACGGAGTGGGAGCCGGCGCCGGACGCCGAAGCCGTCTACGAGGGCCGCGACCGCGACACGGGCGAACTCGAGTGGGAGGCCACCCGCGTGGACCTCGTCTTCGGGTCGAACTCCCGGCTCCGGGCTATCGCGGAGACCTACGGGAGCGACGACGGCGAAGCGCAGTTCGTCCGCGACTTCGCGGACACGTGGAGCAAGGTCATGAAGCTCGACCGCTTCGACCTCGAGTAGCGCCGCTCGGTCTCTCTGCAGTTCTCCGTTCTCGACGACGACCAGTCGCTACTGGTTCACTCCTCCGCGTTCGCTTCGACGTACGCGACGGCGTCAGCTGGCGTCTCGACGGCCTCGACGTGGGGTGCGTCGGGCGCACCGATACCCGCGATGGGACGGTCGTAGACGGACGCGAACCCGACCTCCGAGAGCGTCCCGCCCGCCCCGTCGACGGCGACGACCGCGTCCCCGTTCATGACGACGAGCGCGTTCCGGGCGTGTCCGAGGCCGGTGGCGATAGCCGTGTCGACGTACTCGTTGGCCGCGCGGCGGTCCTCGCCGGGGAGAATGCCGACGGTGTGGCCACCGGCCTCACTCGCGCCCCGGCAGGCCGCGCGCATCACGCCACCCAGTCCGCCGCAGACGACGGTGTGTCCGTCCTCGGCGAGCAGGCGACCGACCTCGCGTGCGTCCGCGAGAGCAGCGTCCGTTGGCGCACTCGCGCCGATGACACTCACCCGCATCAGTAGTCGGTGAAGCCGTCGGTGTCGAGGTAGTTGTGTACGACGGTGACGGTGTGGTCGGCGTGGAGAATCTCGGGGCCGACGCGCACCCGCCGGTCGCTGCGTTCGGCGAGGAGTTCGGCCTCCCGCTCGGTGAAGTCGTGGTGGTCCGAGAGCACGAACACTGGATTCTCGGGCGGTTCGACGTCGGCGAGCGGCGTGCCGTCCTCGTGGAGTTCGACGACGGTTCCGTCGATCGCGTCGAGGACAGCCTCGAAGCCGCGCTTCGAGACGTGGATGCCGGGCGTGGACTCGGCCTCCCGGTGGCCGATCGCCTGGTCTTTGGCCTCGATGGCCTGCCGGAGGAGGCTGGCGACGTTGCGCTCGTCGGGACTCATGTACCGCAGGGCGGCGCCGTCGACGCGGACGGTCACCTCGTCGGACAGCACGAGGAAGACCTGTACGTCCTCCCGGATGCCGTGGGAGAGGAACAGCGCGGCGCTCACGCAGCGACAGAGCACGTCGAGTCTGCCCGCGGCGCCCGCGAGGTCGTCGAGCGGGAAGTCGGGGTCCGTGGGCGCGTCGTGCCCGAGGACGACGAACTGGCGCATACCCCGACTTCTCGCGGCGTCGGCTTACCACCATCGGAGTTCCGGGCCACCGACCGGCACGCTCACTCCTCGTCGTGGGCGGAGACGGTGAGCACGGGCATCTCGGCGACGCGGACGACCTTCTCGGTGACGCTGCCGAGCAGGTAGCGCTCGAGCCCGGTGCGGCCGTGGGTCCCCATCGCGACGAGGTCGACGTCGCGGTCGGCGGCGTAGTCGAGGATCGCGCGGGCAGTCGCCCCGCCGAGTACCGACGCCTCGATCGTTCCGACGCCGGCGTCCTCGGCCCGGGCGACGACGTCCCCGACCGCTCGCTGGCCAGCCATCTCGAGGGCCTCCAGAACGTCGGCGCTACCGTACTCGCCGGCCGCCGCGGTCGGGTCGACCACGTAGACGACCTGGAGGCCCGCACCGGTCGCTGCGGCGAGCGCGACGGCGCGGTCCGCGGCGGCGTTCGCGGCGTCGCTACCGTCTGTCGGGACGAGCACCGACTCGGGCGCGGTGTCGAGGCCGCTGTCCTCGTGGACGGTGAGGACGGGGACCGGGGAGACCCGGAGCAGGCGCTCGGTGACGCTCCCGAGGACGATGCGCGCGAGCCCGGTGCGGCCGTGGGTCCCCATCACGACGAGGTCGACGCCCTCGTCGGCGACATAGTCGAGGAGTTCCTCGTGGACCGGCCGCGGGGACTCGAGGACGCGCGTGGTCACCGGGACGTCGGTGTCGGCCGCGCGGTCAGCGACGGACTCCACCGCCGCCTCCCCCTGGCGCTGCAGTTCCGTGGTGGCGTCTGACTGCACGCTCGACGGGACGTCGGACAGGTCGACGACGTGGACCGCGTGGACGGCCGCGTCGAACCGGTCGGCGAGCGCGATCGCTACGGAGGCGGCGGTCGCTGCAGCCTCGCTACCGTCTGTCGGGACGAGAATCCTGTGGAACATCGTCTAGCGTGTCCTACGCCGCCCAGGAGCGTCAAACTGGGTGTCCGTTCCGGGCAGACCGAGGACCGAAGAGTACGTACTACCGCGCAACGACACCACCCACATGACCATCCTCGAGGACGCGCGGCGGGTGCTGGCGGAGGACCCCGTCTGCGACGCCTGCGTGGGGCGGTGTTTCGCAGACCGGAGTTTCGGGTTGACGAACGCCGAGCGCGGGCGGGCGCTCCGCACGACAGTGGCGCTCGAGGACGACGAGCCCTACGAGTCCCCGGACACCGCGGACTGCTGGGTCTGCGAGGGGGCGTCGGGGCGCTTCGCGGCGTTCGCCGAACTCGTCGTCGACGCCCTGGACGAGGAGGCGTTCGACACGTACCAGGTGGGGACGCGGGCACCGCCGCTCGTCGAGGAGAACGAGTCGCTGCTTCGGGACCTCGCCGGCCTCCCAGCGGACGCTGGCGAGCAGTTCAAGTCCGAGTGCAACCGGGAGGTCGGCAAGCGCGTCGGGCAGGCGACGGGCGCGGACGTCGACTTCGGGCGACCGGACGTCCTCGCCATCCTGGACGTCGAGGACGAGACCGTCGACGTGACCGTGAACTCGACGTTCGTCTACGGGCGCTACCGGAAACTCGAACGCGGCATCCCGCAGACGAAGTGGCCGTGCAGCGACTGCAACGGCACGGGGACGCTCGTCGACTCGCCGTGCCCGCACTGCGACGGGACCGGGTTCCTCTACCCCGAGAGCGTCGAGCAGTTGACCGCGCCGCCGGTCGTCGAGGCGATGGACGGCGAAGAGGCGTCGTTCCACGGCGCGGGCCGCGAGGACATCGACGCGCTGATGCTCGGGACGGGCCGGCCGTTCGTCGTGGAGGTCCAGCGGCCCCAGAACCGCCACCCGGACCCCGAGGCCCTGGAGGAGGCCATCAACGAGTACGCTGATGGGAAAGTCGAGGTGGAGGGCGTCCGCCTCGCCGCCTACGACATGGTAGAGCGCGTGAAGGAACTCGACGCGAAGAAGCGCTACCGCGCGCAGGTGGAGTTCGACGACCCGGTCGACGAGGAGGCCTTCCAGGCCGCGCTCTCGGAACTCGACGGCGCGACCATCGAACAGGAGACCCCCCAGCGCGTGAGCCACCGGCGCGCGGAACTCGTCCGCACGCGGACGGTGTACGACATCGACGGCGAGCGGACGACCGACACCAACGCGGTCGTCGAGATCGAGGGCGAGGGCGGCCTCTACATCAAGGAACTCGTCTCCAGCGACGACGGCCGCACCGTCCCGAGTCTGGCGGGCCTGCTCGGCGTGGACGCGACGGTCACCGCGCTCGACGTGGTCGCCGTCGAGGGCGAGGACGAGGCCTTCGAGGACGAGGACTTCTTCCGCTGATGCGATTCGGCGTCGACGAGGCGGGGAAGGGACCCGTCCTCGGGTCGATGTTCGCGGCGGCAGTCGCGGGCGACCCCGCCGACCTCCCCGACGGCGTCGCGGACTCGAAGCGTCTCGTCCCCGAGCGCCGCGAGCACCTCGACGAGGCGATCCGGGCGCGCTGCACCGTCGGCGTCGCCGAGATTCCGGTCGCGCGCATCGACGACGCGGAGACCGACATGAACGGACTCACCGTCGCCGCGCAGGCCGAGGCGCTCGCGCAGGTGGCCAGCGACGGCCTCGCCGGCTACGTCGACGCGGGCGACGTGAACGAGGACCGGTTCGGGCGGCGAGTCGCGGACGCCGTGCCGGCGGACGTTCGGGTCACCGCTGAGCACGGCGCCGACGACGAGTACGACCTGGTGGCGGCGGCCAGCATCGTGGCGAAGGTCGCCCGCGACAGCCACGTCGCGGACCTGGCCGCGGTCCACGGCGACGTCGGGTCGGGCTACCCCAGCGACCCCGCGACCCGGGATTTCCTCCTGGAGTACGTCCGCGAGCAGGGCTGTCTGCCCGACTGCGCCCGCGAGTCCTGGCAGACGAGTCGGGACGCGCTAGCGGCCGCCGAGCAGTCCGGCCTCGACGAGTTCTGAACCCCGAGTCTCCCGGTCGATCAGCCGACAGACCCGCGAAGACCACACAACCGGCCCCTGGCGGATCGAAAGGCCGAGCGCCGCGAGGGCTTTCTGGAAGAATACGCGGTGGTGATTGAGGTGACAAGAGACGACCCCAATCCACACCCTTTTCGTCGCCAGCGTGCAAGCAAGCGAGAACGATGGCAGTACAGCGTTTCGACGCGCCGGACCCGGCGGAGTTCGTCGACGCGGCGAAGGCGGCGTTCCGGGACGGCGCGGTGTTGACGGTGCAGGGTCGCTGCGAGGTCGAGTACGAGGGCCGGACGAGCGGCTACCTCGGCGACGGTGACCGCCTGCTCGTCGCGAAGCCCGACGGCACGTTCCTCGTCCACCAGCCGACCGGCCACAAGCCCGTCAACTGGATGCCGGGCGGCGGCACGGTCGAGGCCCGCGAGAGCGACGGCGACGTCGTGTTGCTCGCGCGACGCACGAACCCCAGCGAGCGCGTGGAGGCCCGCATCCGGGAGGTGTACGGGGTGACGCGCTACGACGCGGAGGACGGCGCGACCTACGAGGAGTCCGGGACGGAGGCCGAGATGCACGAGTACATCGAGGCGAACCCGGACGTGCTCGAGGAGGACCTCCGCATCGTGGAACACGAACGCGAGACGAAGTACGGCTTCGTCGACTTCTACGCGGTGGACCGCGACGGCACGCCGGTGGTCGTCGAAGTCAAGCGCATCCAGGCGACGCTGAACCACTTCGACCAGTTGCAGCGCTACGTCGACCTCTACGAGGGAACGAACGACTCGGTCCGCGGGATGCTGGTCGCGCCGTCGGCCTCCGAGCGCGTCCAGCGCGCGCTCCGGGACAACGACCTGGAGTTCGTCGAACTCGCGGAGTTCGGCCTGGACGCGAAGGGCGCGATGGAAGCGAAGCTCACCGACTTCTGACGGGCCAGTCTACAGCCCGACGCCCTCGCGTTCGAGCAGCGCGCGCTTCGCGTCGAGGCCACCGAGCGCGGAGTAGCCGCCGAGACCGTCGGCGGCGACGACGCGGTGGCAGGGGACGACGACCGGGACCGGATTCTCCCCGCAGGCGTTCCCGACGGCGACGGCGGCGGTGTCGATGCTCGCGGCGACGTCGCCGTAGGTTCGCGTCTCGCCCGGCGGAATCGAGCACATCGCGGCCATCACGTCCCCGAGGAACCCCTCGGGGAAGTGGACGTCGAGGTCGAACGTGTCGCGGTCGCCGGCCTCGTACTCGCGCAACTGCTCGCGGACCGCTTCCTCGCTGGCGTCCACGTAGTCGAGGTCGACGTCGAAGTCATGGCCGCAGACGGTTGCTCGCACGAGTGGTCGGACGCGGGCCCCCGAGAAGAAGGTGTCTACCGTCCTGCGGAGGCCAACAGCTAAGTGTTGGCCACAGGAACCCAACACCAGATCGCGATGATCGTCATCCACTCGACCATCACGTTCGACCCGGACCGCGCCGAGGAGGCCCGCGAACTGGTTCGAGAACTCGCGGCCGCGTCCCAACGGGAGCCCGGCGCGATCAGGTACCGCGCGATGACCGACCTCGACGACGAACACACCGTCCGGTTCTTCGAGCAGTACGAGGACGAGGCGGCGTGGCGCGCACACGCCGAGTCCGACCACTACCGGGCGTTCGTCGACCGGCTCCCCGACCTCGTCGACGAACCGATGGAGACGATCAACTTCGTCGACGTCGAGGCCCCTCACGTCCACGAGTTCACCGCCGAAGAAGCCGCGAACGAGGCCTGACGAGCGGCGGTCAGCCACTCGTCCAAGACGATAGAGAACGAAACAGGCGGAGAGGCGTGGCCGCGGCGCGTTACCGGTTGTCCGTCAGCAGGCGACGCAGGATGTCGCCGTACGCCGGGCGCGTGATGATGACGCCGATGAGCACGCCGAGGATGGTGACGATGGCGAACCCGCGGAGGTCACCGAGCGAGAGCACGGCGAGCGGCGACATCGCGATGATAGTCGTCACCGCGGCGGCGCCGATGATCCACAGCGCCTTCCGGAAGCGACTCTGGAAGACGCGACTGGAGGACACCTCCTCGGTCATCACCTCGTCGGCGATGATGACGAGGTCGTCCACCCCCGTCCCGATGACGGCGATGAGCCCGGCGATGTGCGAGAGGTCGAGTGCGAGCCCCGACACCGCCGCGAACCCGAGCAGGATGACCACCTCGGAGAGCGCGGTGAACACCATCGGGATTGCGACCTTCGCCTCGCCGTACCGGAGGAAGACGGTGACCATGACCGCGATGGCGGCCGCGATCCCCGTCACGAGCGAGAGCGGCTTGTACCGCTCGGCGAAGCTCGGTGCGACGTAGTAGGAGTCCTCGAAGTCGAGTTCGGCGGGGAGCGCGCCGGCCCGGAGGTTCACCTGCAGTTCGCGCGCCTCGTCCATCGAGTTCGCCGTGACGACGAACGTCGGGTTGTTCTCGAAGTCGCCGGTCTCGATGAGGTTCGCGAGTCCGGGCCCCATGTTCGCGGAGTAGACGACCTCACCGTCGAGCACCGTCAGCAGGCAGTGGCTGGCACTGCCCTCGGCGGGGAACTGGCAGTTACGGATGCCCTGGTTCGTCGTGAAGCCGTACTGCTGCATGTCGCTGGCGAAGCGCTCTGCGGCCGTCGGGGTGAGTTCGACCGGGACGACCGGCTGGCCGGTCTGGGAGTCCGTCGTCGGCGGGTCGACCTGCGCGAGGTCCTCGCTGCCGAGCAGCGTGGCGTTCGTCTGGTTGCCGTTCTCCGGGTAGTACGCCCACATCTCGACCTCGCCGCGGCCCTCGATGAGGCGCTGGACCTGCGAGGCGTTCTGTCCGGGCACCTCGACTACGACGTACTGCTGGCCGCTCCCCCGCGGGTCGACGTCGTACACGGACGCGCCGGAGAAACCGGTCTGGTCGACCTTGGACGAGATGGTGCTGACGATGGTGTCCCGCGTCATCTGGGTCACGCCCTCGCGGACGTTGCGGGGCTCGTAGCCGAGGTCGGTGAGTGTGGTGCGGACCTCGCTCGTGGAGTTGCTGGAGTACACCTCGACGACGTCCTGGACGGGACGGGCACGGACGCTACGGTCCTCGAGGTTGAGCGCGGCCGCGACGTCCTGCTCGATGGTCCGCTCGTTGTCCTCGGTGACCGAGACGTTCTCGGCGGTGACGCCGACGACCGAGGCGCGGAGGCGGACGCCGCCGGAGAGTTCGAGCCCGTAGTTGAGGTTCGTGGGCCGCTCGACGCTCTCGCCGTTCGCGTTCGTCCCGCTGGCGCCGATTCCGGGGGCGAACAGCGCGACCGAGCTCGCGACGAGCAGGACGACGAGGAAGGCGACGCGCCAGTTCTCGCGGAACCAGCTCATCGTGCCACCCCCTCGAACTTGTACCACCGGAGCAGCGTGACGTTCATCATGTAGGTGTTCATGAGGTCAGCGGTCAGGCCAAACACGAGCACGATGCCGATGTCCGTGAGCAACTGGATGCCGAAGATGTAGGAGACGATGGTCATCACGGTCATCGCGACGATGGAGGTGACCGTCATCGTGACACCGGTCCGCATCGCGCGTTCGACGCTCTCCCAGAAGCTGCCCGAGCGGCGCAACACCTGGTTGTTCAGTAGGATGTCGGAGTCGACGCTGTAACCGATGAGCATCAGGAGTGCGGCGACGGTCCCCAGGGAGAGTTCGATGCCGAAGACGTTCATCAGCGCGAGCGGGATGACGATGTCGCTGAACGCCGAGAGCACGACGGCGATGCTCGGCACGAACGTCCGGAACAGGACGAAGACGACGACGCTCATCCCGACGAACGCGCCCGCGACGCCGAGCAGCGCGAGTTCCTGGGTGGACTTGCCGAACGTGGCGGAGCTACTCTGTGACTGGACCACGTCGAAGCCCGCGTCGTTGGCGGCGTCGTTGATGTCGTTCTGGGCGCCCTCGGTGGTAGCCTGGAACTCGAGGAGGTAGCTGTTGCCGTCAGTACCGATGGGGCGGATAGAGGAGACGTCTTGGCCGCGTTCGTCGAAGGCCGCGACGACCTCGGACTGCGACGCGTCGGTCTCGACGACGATCTCCGTCCCACCCGTGAACTCGATACCGAGGGCGACCGGTGACCCCGTGAGGGCGAACGTCGCGCCGAGGACGGCGAGCGCGACGACCAGTACGGCCAGCGGGGGAGCGACGAGCTCCCGCATGGAGTACTGACTGAGGTCGACCTCCGGGACCTCGAAACTGGGCATGGCTTCCGGTCGGGAGCGACGCAGGATAAGACTTCTTATAGCCGGTGGGCGGAGCGGCCCGCCGGGGGACCGAACCACTCGGCAGCAGGCGTAAGAACGTGGCACCCCTACCCGCGAACATGGCCACGAAACACGTGACACTCGCCTACCCGTCCGACGTGAGCAACTGGGGACGCGACCAGTTGACGACCGGCCACATGCGGGCGTACCTCAAGCGCACGCAGGGGCCAGCCCGCGAGGGAGACGTCTGGGACGTGTTCCTCGACGTCGGCTGCTGTGGGGACAGTCCGGACGTCCCCCTCCGCGTCGTGGCGGTGGACGGCGACGGCGAGCTGAACGAGGAGACGGAGATCGAGTTCGTCGAGGGGGAGGCCTGTGGCGTCCAGTCCGGCTGGGAAGTGCAGAGCCAGGCCGGGCCGTCCCCGGACGAGGCGTAGTGAGAGAAGCGCGACTCTGTCCTACGGCAGGTAGCGCACGCTGAGGAAGTCCTCGCCGGAGCGGACCTCGACGCGTTCGACGCCGATCCTGGCCGCCCGGGCGACCGTCTGGTCGTCCTCGAGGACGTCCTCGACGGCCGCCTCGACGGAGTCCGCGGGCACGGAGAGGACGTGGACTTCGCCGACGCCGGCGCGCTCGGCGGTCGCGAGTTCGCCCGCGTCGAGGTCCGCGGCCATCGACTCGGCCTGCCGCGTCGGCGCCTCCTCGCTCACCTCGACGGGGATCCGCTTCCGTTCTTCGACGTCGACGACGCTGTACGTGACGCCCATCGGCGGGTCCGGCGCGACGGTCGCTGCCAGCACGTCGCCGGCCTCGACGCCGGGGTTCTCCGAGAGCGTGTGCACCTGCGCGTCCGACACGTCCGAGAGAATCGCGGAGTCGTCGTCGGCTTCCGCGACGAGGAACGTCGCTGTCTTCTCGTCGGTCATCGGCGGCACTACGCTCGCTCGCCGTTTCCGCGTTTCGACCTGTACCAGCGGTGGACGGCGTAGACGACGAGCGCACCGACGAGCGGGACCACCGGGGAGGCCACCCCCGGAATCGCGTACAGCAGTTCGACGACCGGCGCGAACAGCCCCGAGGGCTCCGGTCGCGCCACGAGTTCGCCGTTGGTCCGGAACTCCGCGGGCATCGACGCGACGACGCCCAGGTACACCGAGATGACGAATGCGTAGCCGGCGGCCCCGAGCGCGGCGTCGTAGCGCGGTGCGACCGGTGTCTCGCGGCGGTGGCGGCGCGCGACGAGGAGGACGGGCCCGACCAGCGGCGCGAACACGAAGAGGCCGACGACGACGTAGAACGTCCGTGAGAGCGTCAGCGATCCGCCGCGTGCGCCCGCCGTGTTGCCGACGAGCACGACCAGCGCGCCGGCCATCAGGAACGCGAAGAGGGCGCCCAGCAGCGCGCTCACGACGACGTAGCTCCGGAACAGCCGGGAGTCGGAGTGGCGGAACGCGTACGGGTAGGCCGTGAGCAGGCCGGAGTAGCTGTCGAAACGCCCCATCGTCCGTGGGTCGGCACCGACGGAGCAAAAGCACGGCGACTTAAGCCAACGGCACCCCGCATACGGAGTATGCACGTAGACGTGGGGAACGCGCTCGCCGAGACGGCGACGCCGGGGGTCCCCGAGGACGCGCTCGCCCGCCTCGACGACCGCGTCGCCGACGCGCACGACCGCATCGCCGCCGGGATGGCCGACGACGAGTTCGGCTACGCCGCACTGAACCTCCCGGAGACCGCTGACGCCGACGCGATCCGCGAGGCCGTCGAACCGTTCGCGGACTGCGAGACGCTGCTGACCGTCGGCATCGGCGGTAGCGCGCTCGGCGCAGCGACCCTCGTCGACGCACTCGACTCGGAGCTGGACACCTACTTCCTCGACAACGTCGACCCGGAACACGTCACCGGCCTGCTCGACGACCTGGACCTCTCGCAGACGGCCGTGAACGTCGTCTCGCGCTCGGGCACGACGGTGGAGACGCTCGCGAACTTCCTCGTGGTCCGCGAGGCGATGGCCGACGCGGACGTCGACTGGACCGAGCGCACGTTCGTCACCACCGGCCCGGACGGCAACCTCCGGAACCTCGCGGAGGAACACGATCTCCCGGCGCTCGACGTGCCCGACGGCGTCCCGGGCCGGTTCTCGGCGCTCTCGACGGTCGGCCTCCCCGCGGCGGCGCTCGCCGGCCACGACGTCGACGCGATTCTCGCGGGCGGACGCGACGGGATGGCCGCGCTCGGCGACTCGCTGTTCGACTGTCCCGCGTACGCCTACGGCGCACTCGCGTACGCCCTCGACGAACGTGGCGCCGGCACCAACGTGATGATGCCGTACGCGGAGGGCCTGGAGACGTTCGCGGAGTGGTTCGCACAGCTCTGGGCCGAGAGCCTCGGGAAGGACGGCCTGGGCCAGACGCCCGCGCGAGCGCTCGGCGCGACCGACCAGCACAGCCAGCTCCAGCTCTACCGCGCGGGGCCCCGGGACAAACTCGTCACGCTCCTGCGGCCCACCGAACGGACGGACCGCGACATCCCCGACACCGAACTCGAGGACCTCGACTACCTCGCGGGCGGCAGCCTCGGCACCCTGCTCGACGCGGAGTTCGAGGCCACCGAGGCGAGTCTCGCGGAGTCGGGCGTGCCGAACGTCCGCGTCGAGATCGACGGCGTCGACGAGCGGTCGCTCGGTCGCCTGCTGTACGACTTCGAGGCCGCCTGCGTGCTCGCCGGCGAACTGTACGGCGTCGAGACGTTCACCCAGCCGGCCGTCGAGTGGGGGAAAGAGGCCGCTCGCGGCCTGCTGCGCGGCGAGGAGTGGCTGCCCGACAAGCGCCGGTTCGTCGTCGAGTAGCGCGCCGCGAGCGGCACGCCTAAGCCCGCGCGGCCCGCACCGCCGGACGTGAACGACCGGTACGCGCAGACCGTCGGGTTCGTCGTCGCGGGCGTCGGGCTCGCCGCCACGTTCCTCGACTGGGCGCCCGTCACAGACGTCTTGACGACGACCGCCGCCGGGTTCGCGGGCGCCGCGGCGCTCGCGTTCGCGCTCCGCCGCCACGGCTCCGGGCCCGACTGGCTCGACGCCGTCGCCGCCGTCGCCGCCACCGGCCTCCTGCTCGCGTCGGCGTACGCCATTCTCGGCATCACGGGGACCCTCCCGCGGGGCCCGCTGCTCGCGTTGCTCGCCGGCGTCGCCGCGGTGGCCGCGGGCGCCGCTGCGGTCGCGGGCCTCGAGAAGGCCGCCGTCCGCGAGCGCGAGCGCCGGACGTTCGTCGCGGTCGTCGTCTCCATCGCGGCGCTCGTGTTCGGCAGCCTCGTCGCTGCTGTCGTCGTGTCGTTCCTCCCCGAGGGACCGCTCGTGCAGGTGCCGGCGAACACCGCCTTCGCGAGCGTCGGGTACGGAATCGCGGGGCTCGTGTTCGTGCGCTCGTTCGGCGGCAGCCTCGACGTGAGCCGTCCGGGACGCCGGGATCTGCTGATCGCCGGCGGCGGCGTCGTCGCCATCTTCGCGGTCCACCTGCTGTTGAACGTGGTCGTCGCGGCGTTCTCGCTCCCGCAGAGCACCCACAGCCTCGTCGAGACGGCGAAGGCCCACCCCGAGATTCTGCCGCCGCTCGTGGTCGTCTCGCTGGTCTTCATCGGTCCCGGCGAGGAACTGCTCGCCCGCAACGGCGTCCAGCAGTTCCTCGGCGGCGCGTACTCCAAGCACGCGGCCATCGTCGCGGCGTCACTCGTGTTCACGGGGAGTCACCTGCTCGCGTACGCCGGCGCCGGCGCGCCACCGGGCGCGGTGCTGGTGACACTCTCCCGGCTCTTCCTCGTCTCGCTCGTGCTCGGCGTGGCCTACGCGCGGACCGACGACCTGTTCGCGCCGATCGTCGTCCACGGCGTCTACGACGCCGTCCAGTTCGCGCTCGCCTACGCCCTGTTCACGTAGCGTCTGACGCGGGGCTGACTAAGTATTACGTAGTAGCACCGTGAATGGAAGGAGCGTGCCCAGAAAGTACTCCGTCGTCTGTGACGATTCGCTCTCGGCGGACATCGAGGAGCTGGCCCGGGAGTACGACCTCTCCGAGCAGGAGGTCCTCCGCCAGCTAATCGAGAACGGGCTCGAGGAACTGAACTAGCGGGGACGTTTACGCGAGAGGTCGCTCCCACAGACCGGGCAGCGGTCTCTGGACTCGTCGAACTCGCGACCGCAGCCCGCACACTGGAAGTTCCAGTCGCGGCGCTCGTCGATACCGTCCTGGGCGATGGCGTCGACAGCGACGCCGAGTTCGTCGGCCACGTTCTGCATCGCGTAGTCGTCGGTGACCAGCGTCCCGTCGAGTTCGTGGGCCACCGCGAGCAGGCGGCGGTCCGTCTCGGAGAGTTCACGGTCGTCGCCCGTCGCCTTCGCGGCGGTCCGGACCGCACGACGCGCCGCTTCTCCCGGCACCTGTACCTGCATCCCGCTGCCCGACGCGGCGTCGAAGCGGAAACCCGCGGAGTCCGTCAACTCCTCGCGGACCTCCGGCACCGACGCCGTCGGTCCGTCCACGTCGTAGTCGTGGATGAACGCCGACGAGTCGAGGACGTGCACTATCGCTGGACGACGATGTAGTCCTTCACCGCCTGCACGCGCCCGACCGGTACCCGGTAGCGCCCCTGTTCGTCGGTCGGGAAGTCGACGTTCACCGTGGAGTCCTCGTGTTCCTCGACGAGGAGGTGTTCGAGTTTCCCGCTCTTCAGGTCCATCGTGATGTTGTACAGCATCCCGAGTTCCGTGCCGTCCGACCCCATCACGGCCTTCCCGGAGAGGTTCTCGGCGAGGATGTCGGCCATACCCGCTTCCACTGCCGGGATTCACATAAACCCCGCGGGGTCGTCGTACGCCCGTCCGACGACCAGGATAGTCTACTGACTAAACAGCCGGCAGCCTGGCGGATCGAAAGGGCGAGCGCGGCTCGCGGGCGAAGACCGTGTGCGCCTCAGCGACCACTATCGCGCACGCAGTGAGTGATATGTCGCTGAGCGTGCGCAAGCCGCGCGAGGGCTTTCTTCCGTTCACCGCCTGGTGCTACGTCCCTCGCGAGCGGAGCGACACCCATCCAGTGGACGGAGCGACCCACACTCGCCTGCGTTACGATGGAATTATACGATACCACGCGCTCTGTTCGGGTAACGACCGTTCTCTCGGAGGATTCTACTATGTCCGACGCAGACACCACGGAAACCCCCGGGGACCTCCGCACGCCGATCGTGGCGGTCCTCGGTCACGTCGACCACGGGAAGACCAGCCTCCTGGACAAGATACGCGGCTCCGCCGTCATCGAGGGCGAGGCCGGCGCCATCACCCAGCACATCGGCGCGACAGCCGTGCCACTGGACGTGGTGTCGGAGGTCGCGGGCAGCCTCGTCGACCCGACGGAGTTCGACCTGCCGGGCCTGCTGTTCATCGACACGCCCGGCCACCACTCGTTCTCGACGCTGCGCTCGCGTGGGGGCGCGCTCGCGGACATCGCCATCCTCGTCGTGGACGTCAACGACGGCTTCCAGCCCCAGACCGAGGAGGCCATCCGCATCCTGAAGGACACGGGGACGCCGTTCGTCGTCGCGGCGAACAAGATCGACACCGTGCCGGGGTGGAACCCCAACGAGGACGCGCCGGTCAAGGGGACCTACGAGGCACAGTCCGACCGCGTCCGGTCGGACCTCGACGAGAAACTGTACGAACTCATCGGCGAACTCTCCGGTGAGGGGTTCTCCTCGGACCTCTACTGGCGCGTCCAGAACTTCCAGTCGAACATCGGCGTCATCCCGGTGTCCGCGGAGACCGGCGAGGGCGTCCCCGACCTCCTCACGGTGCTGATGGGGCTCGCACAGCGCTACATGAAAGACGAGATGGAGGTGAACATCGCGGGGCCGGGCGCGGGCACGGTGCTCGAGGTGAAAGACGAACAGGGGTTCGGGACGACCCTCGACGTCATCCTCTACGACGGCACCATCCGGCAGGGTGACCAGATCGTCGTCGGCGGGCAGAACGACCCCATTGTCACGGAGGTTCGCGCGCTCCTGAAGCCGCGGGAACTCGCCGAGATACGGACGGAGAAGCGCTTCGACGACGTGCCCGAGATGCAGGCCGCGGCCGGCCTGAAGATCGCGGCACCCGACCTCGACGACGCGATGGCGGGCGCGCCGGTTCGGGTCGTCGGCGACCGCGACGTCGAGACCGTCGTCGAGGAGGTGCAGGCCGAACTCGCGGAGGTCGCCGTCGAGACCGAGGAGGAGGGCGTCGTCGTGAAGGCCGACACGCTGGGCAGCCTGGAGGCGCTCGTCAACGCCCTCGAGGAGGCCGAGATCCCCGTGATGTCCGCGGAGGTCGGTGACGTCGCACCTCGCGACGTGGCGATGGCGACCACCGTCGACGAGGAGAAACACCGCGTCCTCCTCGGGTTCAACGTCGAGGTGCTCTCGGCGGCCGAACAGAAGGCCGAGAACGAGGCGGTGCGACTGTTCGACAGCGACGTCATCTACCAGCTCGTCGAGGACTACGAGACGTTCGTCGACGAGCGCGAGCGCGAACAGAAGGAGGCCATCTTCGAGAACATCGTGCGGCCCGCGCGCTTCCGCATCCTGAAAGACCACACGTTCCGCCAGAGCGACCCCGCGGTCGTCGGCGTCGAGGTCGTCTCGGGGACGCTGAAGCGCAACACGCCGGTCGGTCTCATCGAGGGCAACGAACTCGACCGTGTCGGCGTCGTGAAGGGCATCCAGGACCAGGGCGAGGACGTCGACGAGGCACGAGCGGGCAACCGCGTCAGCGTCTCCATCGACGGCCCGACGGTGGGCCGCGACATCGAGGAGGGCGACGAACTGTGGGTCGACCTACCGGAGAAACACGCGAAGGTCCTGGAGCAGGAACTCGCCAAGGAGATCCCGGCCGACGAGCGCGAGGCGCTGAAGGCGTACCTCGAGATCCAGCGCAAGCGCGACCCCTTCTGGGGGAAGTAGCGCACACCCGACCGGGAGTAGAATTTTAGTTTCCGGCGTTCCTACAACCCACTGCGGGGTGAGTCGTATGCAAGCCGACCAGCCACCAGTCAGTCGAATCGCACGCCAACTGGACGACTCCGTCGCGCCGACTCGATACGACCTCGTCCTCGCCGTCATCCCGCTCGCGTTCCTCGCGAGCGTGTTCGCGGGTGCGACCGCCCTGCCGTGGTCGCTCGCACTCGCCTGCGGGGGCGGCGCCGCGGTCGCCGCGACGGCGTACGCGCTGTTCCTGGCGCCGCCGACAACCGACCACCACCACCACGATGGACTGCAGAACTAGCGTGCGGTCTTCGGGACGTCGTCGCCGAGCGCGGCCTTCACCTGAAGGGCGGCGCTGGCGGCGAGGCCTCGTGCCACTTCTTCGCGGTCCTCGTCGGAGATGAGGTCGTCGTCCGAGAGGTTCTCGAACTCGGGGGTGAACCCCGCGCTGACCGGGTTGCCGACCGGCGGTCGGACGGCGACGGTCACCTGGATACCGTTGGTTCCGCTGGAGATCTCGGAGCCGACGACGTACTCGTCGGGGAGGTAGTCCCTGGTCTGGGCGGCGATCTGTGCGGTGGAGGCACGCAGCGAGCGGCGCTGGGTCGCCGTCAGGTCGGCGCTGGACTGCTCCACACCGCTGTACGGCGTGTTCCCGTGCATTGACACCCCGTAGGCGCCCCCTACGTAAAGGCCTTTTAGTTTGCCACAGAGTCACACGGTCGGCGGGCCGACTACCGGGAGCGCACCTGCTTCCAGTGGGCACGGACGTCCGGCAGCGACTCCCAGCAGCCGTACCGTTCGACGAGCCAGATGGCCAGCCAGTACGACCCCGCCGCGAGCAGGAGCCCGCCGGCGACGTCCGTCGCCCAGTGGATGCCGAGGTACATCGTCGCGGCGGCGACGCTGACCGCGAGGAGCGTCGCGACGAACAGCCAGCCGGGGTAGCGCTGTCGGGAGCGCCACGCGAACAGCGCGACCGTCACGGACAGCGACGCGTGCAGCGATGGGAAGACGTTCGTGTTCAGGTTCACCTCCCCGGTCAGGTGCTGTGACGTCGGGTACGTCGTGTACAGCAGCGACTCGACGGCCGACGGGATGACGTTCCGTGGGCCGTACGCGACGATGAGGACGTAGCAGACGAGTCCGAGCCCGTAGTTCAGTCCGTACGCGGCGAGCAGTTCCGCGAGGCGGTCGCTGTCGTCGAGGACGAAGTACGCGATCAGGGGGAACACCAGCAGGAACACGTAGCCGTAGAGGTAGACGAACACGAAGTACTCCGTCAGCAGCGGCGACGACAGCGACTGGATGGTGACGATGGTCGTCCCCTCCAGCGCGTAGATGAACCCGCTGGCGTTCCACTCCAGGTACCACGACAGCTCCGGTCCGACGGTCAACGCGAGTCGGCGCGCCGCGAGTACGACGGCCAGCGGAAGGAGGTACGGCGCGACCGCGACGAAGCGGCGCCTGGCGTCCGCGAGTGCCCCCGTCAGGTTCCGCACGCCGACGGCGACGACGACTGCCGGGACGAGCATCGCCAACACGTTCACCGCGAGCGCCACTAGCGTCTCTCTGAGGACCATGGTTATCGGTAGAGGTTCTCCTCGTCGTCGTACGTGAGGCCGATCGATTCGAACAGTTCTCGACCGCGTTCGACGTCCAGTTCGCCGTTCCAGCCCGGGAACGGGCCCACGGAGTGTTCGTCAGTCGTCGTCTCGTCGACGCCCCACTTCTCGATGACCGGGAGGTCCGTCGCGTTGGCGACGTCGCCGAAGACGGACGCGACGGTGTGCTCCCGGTCGTGGAGTCGAGCGAGCACCTGCCGGAACCGGAAGTCCGAGAGCGGCGCGCGCCGGAGGTTGTAGCCGACCACGTACAGTCCGTTCGACCCGCCACTCGAGGTGACCACGTCGTCGGTGATGCCGCCGAACGCGTTCAGCGGGAACGAGTGCAGCGACGTGTCGAGTCGGCCGTCCCGGAGCGCCGCGATGGCGTCCTCGCCCGACGGCGCGTACCTGGCGACCAGCCCCTCGCTGTCGAGGGCGCCAGCGTACCGGGTCACCGGGTCGTCGTCCACGTCGGCGAGGAAGTGCTCGGCGAACGGGCGGAGCCGCACCGACTCGTCCTCGGTCGCGCCGTCGAACGCGAACGGGCCGCTGCCTACCGGGTTCGGGTTCTCCCAGACGAGCGCCTGCGTGACGCGGTCCTTTACGAGGTTCGTCCGGTCGCGCCACTCCGCGGCGGGGAGGATTGGTAGCGTGAGGACGCGCTCGGCAGTCCGCGGGCCGACGTCGGGTTCGAGGTCGAACCGGACGGTCGTGCTGTCGGTCGCCCGGACGGAGGAGACGAGCGTCGTCCGACCGCGGAACCGCGTCGCCGGCACCGGAGAGGCGGCGTCTCCGAGGGCGGTGTCCGACAGGAAGTCGACGGTGAACGCCACGTCGTCAGCGGTGAGCGGGGAGCCGTCGTGGAACTGCTGGTCCGGGCGGAGTTCGACGACGAGTTCGTCGTCGAAGTACCAGTCCTCGGCCGCCCACGGGAGGTACGACGAACTATCCCGCGCCGGGCGTGCCAGCGAGTCGTACAGGAGTCCGAGCAGCTGGTCGTTCCACCGGAACTCGCCGGCGATGGGGTTCCGGTTCTCGGTCACCTCCGCGGAGAAGATACCGGCCCGGAGCGGCCGGTCGAGGGCTACGTCCGCGAGCTGCTGGAGGACGTCGATGGGGCGTGCGGTCAGTGCGTCCGCCTCGACCGAGAGCTCCCGGCGGCGCGCGGTGAGGAACTCCGGCTCCGCGACGACGGCGAACGGGACGCGTTCGGTGTACGCGTCCAGGAAGGCGTCTAGCTCCGCGGCCGGGTCGTCGGCCGCGCGTATCGCCTCGAGACTGTCGTCGATGGCGACACTGGTGACGCCGAACGGGTTCTGCCAGCCCGGCTCGGAGGCGAACGACGAGTGGAGCAGCGAGTAGAGCGCGTCGGGGTGGTCGAGGCCCGGGTGACGGCCGACGAACACGTCGAAGTCGTTGTTGATGAGCGCGTCCAAGTAGAGCTGTGACTGCCCCTTCGGCTCGAAGCTGGCGTCGACGCCGAGCGCCGACAGCCGGTCCGCGAGTTCCCGGGCGATCATCGTGGCAGCCTGGTCGTCGTCCGCCGGCGGAGCGCTCACGGTGAGCGAGACGCGCGTCCCGGGGCTGTACCGGTCGCGGTACCTGACGCCGTTGCAGCCCGCGAGCGAGGCGGAGACTGCGGACGCGAGGAACGCGCGCCTGGAGAGAGAGGGACGTGTCATCGTGGGTGGGGTCTCCGGGTCGGGACACGACGGGCGCGATGTCGGGCGATAACGAACTGCGTTGGCGGTGGCAGCCTGGACTCGCCCCGTCGGACGGCGTGGTGTCCGGGCGTTCGAGTGCTGTTCAGTTGGCAGAATTGGCGACAGCCGTATAAAGGTGTTCGGACCGGATGGCGGGAGCCGACCGCGTTCCCCCGGTCGGTCAGAGCACCGGCTCGCTCTCGCCGTACGCCGCGACGACCACCGCAGCCGCGTACTCGCCCGGTGTGGCGTCCGTACTCACCGTTCGCGTCGTCTCCGCGGTGAACGCCCAGTCCCGGAGGTCGCGGCCCGCGTCGAGGCCGGCACGCACGCGCTTGGCGACCGTCTCGGAGTCCGTCTCGCCGGCCGCCTCGTAGAACAACCCCGGGCCGTCCTCGCTCTCGGCCCACGCCAGCCCCGCGCTGACCTGTCCCGGACCGGCGGCGTTCGCGTGCGCCTGGACGACCGTCAGGCGGTTGCCCGCGGGGCCGAGGTCCGGCGCCGTCCCCACCGCCTCGACGTCGGCGTCCGCTGGAATCACCGAGGAGACGGTGACGAGGTTGTAGTTGTGGAGGTTCGCGTCCGCGAGCGCGGCGTCGTAGGCCGCCATCTCGGTCGGCCCCGCGCCCGTCCCCCAGGCGACTCGGATTGTCATACCCCGGGGTAGCGTGGCGGGGAGGTAATGGGCTTCGGTTCCGCGACCGCCCGAAAACAGCGTTACTGGATGTAGCTCGGGTAGCTCGCACCGAGTTCACCGTCCTCACCCTCGGTGACGAGCTTCTCGTAGGCGTCGTCGAAGTCCTCGCGACGGACCTCCTGGCGGTCGTCGCGGATGGCGAACATGCCGGCCTCGGTCGTGAGGCTGGCGAGCTGTGCCCCGGAGAAGCCGTCGGTCTTCTCCGCGAGGTCCGAGAAGTCGACGTCCTCCGCGACGTTCATCTCGCCCGCGTGGATCTCGAGGATGCGCTCGCGGGCCTCGACCTCGGGGTGGGGGACCTCGATGAGGCGGTCGAAGCGACCCGGGCGGAGGATCGCCGAGTCCAGCATGTCGAAGCGGTTCGTGGCGGCGATGATGCGGACGTCGCCGCGCTCGTCGAAGCCGTCCATCTCGGAGAGCAACTGCATCATCGTCCGCTGGACCTCGGCGTCACCGCTGGTCTTCGAGTCCGTGCGCTTGGCGGCGACGGCGTCGATCTCGTCGATGAAGATGATGGCTGGCTCGTTCTGGTCGGCCAGTTCGAAGAGGTCCCGAACCAGCCGGGAGCCCTCGCCGATGAACTTCCGGACGAGTTCGCTGCCGGCCATCTTGATGAACGTCGCGTCGGTCTGGTTCGCGACGGCCTTCGCGAGCATCGTCTTCCCCGTGCCGGGCGGGCCGTGGAGCAGCACGCCGCTCGGCGGTTCGACGCCGACGGCGGCGAACTTCTCGGGGTTGACGAGGGGGTCCTCGACGGCCTCCCGGACCTCCCGGAGCTGCTCGTCGAGGCCGCCGATGTCGTCGTAGCCCACGCTCGGGGACTCGTCGACCTCCATCGCCTGGGCGCGGGCGTCCGTCTCGTCGTCGAGGACGCGCTGGACGCTGAACGAGTCGTTGATGGCGACCCGGTCGCCGACGTCCAGCTGGTCGGAGAGTCGCGGCGACAGCTCCGTCAGCACCTCCTGGTTGTTGCCGTGTTGCTTGATGACGGCATCCCCGTCGGAGGGCAGGTCCTCGACGGTGGCGAGGTACAGCGACGCCGTCTTCAGAGTCTCGTTCTCGCGCTGGAGGTGGTTGACCTCTTCGCGGAGCTCCTCCCGGCGCGACTCGACCTCGTCGAGTTGACTCTGCAGTTGCTCGTGCACTGCGAGAATCTCCCCGAAGTGGTCTTCGAGCGCGTCGAGGTGTTCCTCCGGCGGTGACTCGGGATCGATATCGAGCGTCGGCCGGTCGGGCAATGAGGGACTACGCGACATTCGTTGGCCGTCCTAGGTGCCGGGCGTAGAAGTTCCTTTGGGTAGGCGGAACGCCTTCCGACCGCCGCGCGTCAGACGGTTTCGGGCCGGTTCCGCCTCACTCGACGAGCGTCTCGGCCTCGCCGAGGTAGTCGTCGTAGACGCCGAGCGCGCGCTCGATGGGGTCGCTCGTGGACATGTCGACGCCGGCGTCCCGGAGCAGTTCGAGTGGGTACGCACTGGAGCCACGCTGCAGGAACTCGAGGTAGCGGTCGGCGGCCGGCTGGCCCTCCTCGAGGATGTCCTGGACGAGCGCGACGGCCGCGGAGATGCCCGTGGAGTACTGGAAGACGTAGAAGTTGTAGTAGAAGTGCGGGATGCGCATCCACTCGCGGCGGATGTGCTCGTCGACGTCCGCGTTCGCGTAGTAGGCCTGCTTGCGCTCGCCGTACACCTCGTCGATGCGGTCCGGGGTCAGCGCCTCGCCCTCCTCGGTGAGGCGGTGGAGGCGCTGTTCGACGTCCGCGAACAGCGTCTGGCGGTACAGCGTCGAGCGGAACCGCTCGAGGTACTCGTTGAGGATGTGGCGGCGGAACCGGTCGTCCTCGACGGTGTCCAGCAGGTGGTTGACGAGCAGCGCCTCGTTCACCGTGGAGGCGACCTCCGCGACGAAGATCTCGTACTGCGAGTAGACGTAGGGCTGCTGCTCGCTCGTGTACTCGCTGTGGAGGCTGTGGCCGAGTTCGTGGGCCAGCGTGAACATCGAGGCGATGTCGTCCTGGTAGTTCATCAGGATGAACGGCTGGGTGTCGTAGGTGCCCCCGGAGTAGGCGCCCGAGCGCTTCCCGCGGTTCTCGTAGACGTCCACCCAGTTCGACTCGAGGCCCTCGGCGACGCGCTGCTGGTAGTCCTCGCCGAGGGGCGCGACGGCCTCCACGACGTACTCGCTGGCCTCATCGTAGCCGACCTCGGGGCTCTCGGAGTCGACGATGGGCATGTAGAGGTCCCACATCTTCAGCTCGTCGACGCCCAGCGCCTCCCGCTTCAGGTCCGCGTGACGGTGGAGTTTATCGAGGTTGTCGTCGACGGTGTCGACGAGGTTGTCGTACACCTCCGTCGGGATGTTGCCGCTGTCGAGGGCGGCCTGGCGGGCGGTGTCGTAGTTGCGCGCCTCCGCGAGTTTGACGTCCCGTTTCATCTGGTTCTTCATCGTCGAGCCGATGGTGTTCCGGACGTCGGCCATCGTCTCGAAGAACTCCTCGTGGACGGTCTGGCGGAACTCGCGGTCGGGGTTCTTCAGGAGCTTCGTGAAGTTCGCCTGCGAGATCTCGACC